>JANMQK010000193.1:0-36176 GCA_031370485.1 Acidobacteriota bacterium
TCCGGCTCTCCATCGTCACCGGATCGATCTCGGAGAGGCTGACGCCGCCGCCGGTCACCTCGGCTTTCCTGTAACCTGCGTCCCCCGTCCACGGAAGGAGACCGCGCACGAGCGTTTCGATCGCGCGGCGCCGCTCATCGCGCCGCAGATCCGAAAGCGGTCGCGCGGCGTCCACGCGCGCCATCGATAGGAGCGCGCTGGCGAGCCGATCGGGCATCTGCGCGCGCAGGGCACCCGCCACCGTGCGGTACCCGCGGGAGCGCAGCGACTCCTCCCACTCCTTCTCGCCGAGCCGCGTCCAGCGCACGACAATGCGCGCCGGGGACGCGCCCGAGACGGGAGAACGCACCGCGACGTGGGAGACATCGAGCACCGCCGGCCCGCTGTACCCCTGATGCGTGAAGAGAAACCCTCCAGTCGCCGTGGCGGTGCGCCCGTCGCCCCGGGCGGTGAGCGTGACAGGAAGCGACACCCCCGCGAGATTCGCGAGCGGCGACGGCGCCGCGAGAATCGGCGTCAGGGCCGCGTAGGTGGGATGGACCGTGTGCCCAAGCCCACGGACGACCTCGAGGCCGAGTCCGTCGCTCCCGGTGTTGGGGACCGAAAGCCCACCCGTCGCCACGATCACGGCGTCCGCGTGAAGCGATGGCGCTCCCTCCCGGTCGATCCGCCAGCCCGTCTTGTCGGGCGCGAACCCAATGACCATCGTGTTCGTCAGAAGATCCACGCCCCGGCGGGCCGCGAGCGCCAGCAGCCCGTCCCGCACGTCGCGCGCGCGATTCGACTCCGGGAAGAGCTTCGCCGATTCGGTCTCCTCGACGAGCCGAAGCCCGAGCTCCTCCTCGAAGAAGGCGATCTGCTCCCGCAGCGGCCAGGAGCGGACCATCTTGCGCAGCAGGTGGGGGGAGGAGTCGGTGACGAACCGTGACTCGTCGACGAAAGACGGCAGGATGTTGCATCGGCCGCCGCCGCTGATGAGGATCTTGCGCCCGCCGTCCCTGGTCCGCTCGACAAGGAGCGTCTCCGCGCCGGCGGCCGCCGCGAAGATCGCCGCCATCGTTCCGGCCGCTCCCGCGCCGATGACCGCGACCTGTCTCATCCCGCTCAAGAAAAATGGTGCTCCACGACCGCGGTGCTGAAGGACTGCCCGTCCACGTCCAGGTACAGCTGATGCTCCGTGATTGAAGCGGTCACCTTGGCGCGCCGCTGCACGACCGCGGCGATGGATTCGACGAAACCGCGGCCGAACTCATGGACCGGGATCTCCGCCGCGCGGTGAATCCCCTTGCCGCCGAGTTCCGCCAGCACCTGGGCGACATTCCGGTGCGTGTAGACGGCCGCCCGGCCGGCTAGCTTGCTGCCCCGGTGCAGTCGTTGGGCATCCGGCATGCCCACTTCGATCCACGCCGTGACGCGGCCCGTGAGATCCCGCACCAGGATCGCCGGCTCCTCCCCGGACGCTATCCCCTCGGTGAGAGTGATTCCCTTCGTGTACTCGAAGCAGTACGCCAGGTATCGCGCGAGCATATATTCGAGCGTCTCAGAGGGTTGCCGCGCCAGGCGCACCCCGAACGTCTCGTAAACCCCCCGATCGACATCGGAGAGCTCAGTGTCCAGATTGTAGATCGTCGCGGTGAGCGCCATGAGACGGGACAGATTTCAGGAGAAGAGCTTCAGGCCCATCACGAGGTGGGACAGCGGGCTGTCCGGGGAGGAGGCGGCGCGGACCGGCTCGACGCGCACTTCCTCGTCGACGTCCTCCTGGGTCCGGCCGTCGATCCGGATCTCGCCGGGAGCCGCGTCGCGGCAGAGGCGGAAGGCCTGGTTGACCGAGGGGCCGATCGTCGTGTACTCGACCCGCTTGTCGGAGCCCAGGTTTCCCAGAAGCCCGATCCCCGTGCTGATGCCGAGGGTGAGTTCGAGCCCGCCGAACTCAGGATGAAGCCCCCACCACTTGTCGCGAAGCCGTGTGAACGCCTCGCGCATGTCGAGGGCTGCGAAGACCGCGCGCTGCGGGTCGGAAGGGCCGAACCGGGGGTCGTGGGCGATCGGCGCGCCGTAAAGCGCCATCAGCGCGTCTCCGAGGAATTTGTCGACGGTCCCCTCGTACTTGAAGACGACGTGCGTCATCAGCGAGAAGAACTCCCGCAGGAAGCGGGCGGCGTCCGGGGGCGGAAGCCTCTCGGACAGGGGCGTGAATCCGCGGATGTCAGCCACCAGCACCGTCACCGGCCGGCGCTCGCCAGCGAGGATCTTTCCCGTCGGGTCGTTGAAGACCTGCTCGGCGATGTGCGGGGTGACGTAGGACTCGAAACGCCGGCGAATCCGCTCGGCCTCCTCCTCCCGCGCCTTCGCCCGGTCCCGGATCTCCCGGTAGAGCCGCGCGTTCTCGATGGCCACGGCGACCTGGCTCGCGAGGACGGTCATCAGCTGGGCGTGCTCGTTGTTGAAATGGCCCGGCTCGACACTTTCAAGGGTGAGCACCCCGAGGACCCTGTCCTGGACCACCAGCGGCACCGCCAGCTCGGAGCGGGGGACCCGCCCGTCCACGGTCCGCGCGGCGACGTAGCCCGGGTCCTTGGAGACGTCGTCCACGAGGATCGCCTCCCGCTGCTCCACCGCCCGGCTGATGACCCCCTCGCCCAGCTGGAGCTCTTTCTCGCGGACAAACAAAGGGTCGTAGCCGATGGCGGTGCGCCACGTGAAGCGGCCGGTCTTCGCGTCGAGCAGGAAGATCGTGAACAGCTCGTAATCGATGACCCGCCGGGTCAGGACGCCCACCTGGTCGAGAAGGGAGTCCAGGTCCAGGATCGACGCGATCTCCCGGCCGATCTCGATCAGCATTTCCATGGCCAGGGAGTGGCGTCTTTTCTCCTCGAAGAGCCTGGCGTTCTCGATGGCGACCGCGATCTGGCCACCGAGAGTCGACATCACGGTGAGATGCTCGTTGGTGAAGAAATGGGGACGGTGGCTTTCCATGTTCAGCACGCCGATGACCCGGTCCATGTGCAGGAGTGGCACGACCAGGTTCGAGGCGTAGGCCTTGCCGTTGGGTGCGTAGTAGTCGGGGTCGCGGCCGACATCCCCGAGCAGGATCGGCTGCCGCGTCCGGATCGCCCTCCCGCAGACTCCCACGTTGGCCTTGTACTCGGTCGTCCGCGCCCTCTCGGGGATGTAGCCCGCCCCGCCGAGCCATTCGAGCCGGTTGGCCGCCTCGTCCACCCGGAAAATGCCGAGCATGTCGTAGTCGATGAGCCCTTTCATCACGGTAGCGACCCGCTCGAGGAGCGGCTCGAGATCCAGGATAGAGGTCATCTCGCGGGACACGGTCAACAGCGTGTGCAGCGTCCTCGTCCTCTGGACATCGAGGTTAATCCGGGCGAGCCTCAGGGCCTCGCACAGTTCCTTCCCGCTGGGGTACCGTGCCTGGGGATCCTTCGCCAGGCAGCGGTCGACGATCGCCTGGAGATCCGAAGGGATGTCCGGGTTCACTTCGTAAACGGGGCGCGGCTGGTTATGGATGATCTCGTACAGCAGATCCACATCCGAGTCGCCCGAGAACGCCGGCTGCCGGGTGAGCATTTCGTAAAGGACCAGGCCGAACGAGAAGAGGTCCGCGCGCGCGTCCACCTCCTTGCCGAGCGCCTGCTCGGGCGACATGTAGGCGGCGGTCCCCATCGGGATCCCCTCGGCGGTGAGACGGGTGGCGGCCGAGGTGGCGACCGCGCTTTTCTTCGGGCTCACCAGCTTGGCGAGGCCGAAATCCATAACTTTAGGGTGGCCGCGCGGGGTCAGGATGATGTTGGCGGGCTTGATGTCCCGGTGGACGACACCGTTGGCGTGCGCCTCGCCCAGCGCGTCGGCGATCTGGACCGAGATGTCGAGCGCCTCCCGCACCTCCAGGGGGCCGGCCCGCAGCCGCTCCGCGAGGGTCGGCCCCTGGACATACTCCATGGCGATGATCTGCTGGCCGTCGTCCTGCTCGAGCCCGTAGATCGTGGCGATGTTCGGATGGTTCAGCGCCGAGGCGATCTGCGCTTCGCGGAGTAGCCGGGCCTGCGACGTTCCGTGGCCTATAGAGTCCGGGGGAAGGACCTTCAACGCCACCGTTCGCTCGAGGCGGGTATCCCAGGCCTTGTGGACGACCCCCATCCCACCCTGCCCGATCTGTTCGATCAGGGTGAAATGGGCCAGTGTCTTCCCGTCAACGGGCGGCTTGGTGTCCATTTGGCCTGGTCGATTCTTCCCGGGCAATGTGAAGAACGGATGGGACTGTATAGCACCGGCGTCTCCCGGCTGTCAACGACGAGGCGCCCTCCGGGTAGAATACCCGCGGCCGCCGCGCCGGCGGTCCCCCGGAAGGCCGCTTCTGCATGAACCTCGAACCAGGCAGGACGATCTCCCACTACCGGCTCATCGAGAAGGTCGGAGAAGGGGGGATGGGTGTCGTCTGGAAGGCCGAGGACACGGTTCTGGGGCGGACCGTCGCCATCAAGTTCCTCCCGGCTGGGTCGGCCCGCGACGAAGAGCGGCGGCAGATGTTTCTCTCGGAAGCCCGCCTTGCCTCCTCGGTGAGCGAAGCGTCGATCGTCCAGGTCCATGAGTTCGGCCGTGAGGAGGATCTTGATTTCATCGTGATGGAGTATGTGGATGGGAAACCGCTCAACCGCATCCTGCACGGCCGGCCCCTTCCCCCGGAGAAGGTCGCCAGCATGGGCCACCAGGTGGCGCACGCGCTGTCGCGCGCCCATCGCAAGGGACTCCTCCACCGCGACCTGAAGCCGGCCAACCTGCTCGTCACCCCCGACGGCGACGTGAAGGTCGTCGACTTCGGTCTCGCGATCCTCTCCGGGGGCGGCGCGGCACCCGTGGGCGCCGAGGATCCGACCATTGTCGGGGAGGAGGATCCGGCCGCTGGACCGGGGCCCGTGCCCCTGGCGGGCACCCTGCCCTATATGTCGCCGGAACAGGTGCGGTCGGAAAAGCTCGACGCCAGGAGCGACATCTTTTCGCTCGGGTCGGTGCTCTACGAGATGACCACGGGACAGCGGCCTTTCGTGGGAGCGACCCGCTCGGACCTCGTCCAGGAAATCCTGAGGGCGCGGCCGATCGCCGTGCACGACCTGGTTCCGAAGGTGCCGCTGGACCTGGACCGGATCCTGCAGAAGGCGCTTGCCCCCAAGCCGGGAGACCGTTACCAGACGATGGAGGACCTGGCCGTGGACCTGAAACGGCTGGGCCAGGACCTGGATGCAGGCTCATCGCCGTCCTACGAGGACCTGAAACCGGCGACCGCCTCGCGGCGGCGGGTCGGCGCCCGGGCCTGGATTGCGTCCGGCGCGTTTCTCCTCGCGGCGGTCGCGGCGGCGGCCGTCTGGCTGGCGGGATGGAGGCCCGGGGCCCCCGCGGACGCAGGCATCGTCCTGATCCTGCCCCTCGAAGTGCGCGGACAGACGGATGGCGCCGAGTACGTCGGACGGGCGTTCGCGGAAACGATCGCCGTGAACCTGTCCCAGGTGAAAGGGCTGGGCGTGCTGCCGGTACCCGACTTGGGGGAGATGGGCCGGGGCGGGACGCTTGACCGATCCCGCCGCGCCCTCGCCGCCGGAGCCGGGCGCATGCTGACGGGAGCGCTGACGGTCGGCGGCGACACCGTCCACGCGAGCCTGAACCTGGTGGATACGCGGCGGAACCTTCTCATCGCGGGGTTCAGTCGCGACGTCGGGGGCCGTTCGCTTACGCCCCTGGCGATCTCCCTGGCCGGAGAGGTGGCGACGGCGCTCGGGGGGCGGCCGCCGAAGAGCTACGAGTATTTCCTCTATCTCACAGGGACCCCGGCCATGGCCGCCTCCCCCGATTTCGGAGAGGCCCTGGGGGCACTTCGCCGTCTCGACACGCCGGCCGCCCTGGCCGCGACCGGGCGCCTCCTGGATGCCTTCCCGAACGAGCCGGATGCGCACGTCCTGCGGGCCACCGCGGCATTCAATGCTGCCGAGGAAGGCGGTGCGCCCGGTTCGCCCGCGTGGAGGACCTACGAGGAGTCGCTCGCCGCGCTCGAGCGTGTCGATCCCGGCAGTCCATGGGTCGGTTTCTTCCGGGCCTACTCGATCGCCAGGAGCGGTCAGACCCAGGAAGCCATCCGTGGCTTCACGCGGATCCTGACCCGGGACGACCTCACGCCCGCCGCGCGAGCCTACATCCTGAGCATCCGGAGCTACTGGCTCGTGCGGGAAGGGAACCAGACCGCCGCCCTCGCGGATGTCGAGGAAGCCACGCACCTGAATCCGACCGACGATCGAAACCTGGGAATCGTCAGCGCGACCCTCCTCGAGCTCGACCGACTGGATGAGGCGGCGGTCCGCGCCGGCCAGGCCGTGGCCCTCAATCCGGCCAGCGGCCAGAACAACAGCCTCCTGGGCGAATGCCTCTACCGCATGGGCAGATGGAAGGAATCGATCGCCCCGCTGGCGAAGGCCTGCGCCCTGAGCCCCATCCAGTGGTACTGCGCCTACGAGGCGCCGGCGCTTCTGCGCGCGGGCCGGGCCGAGGAGGCGCTTGGGGCGGCGCAACGGGCGGCCTCCATGACGGAAAGCAGCGAGGGCGCGTACGAGCTGGCCCGCTATTACCTCCTGGCCGGGAATCGGGCGGAGGCGCTTCGACTCCTTGGGAGATATCTCGATCTCAGCCCGGGCTTCTCCCCCAACGACGCCGACAAGGTCGCTCATGACCCCGATCTTGCCGCCCTCCGCCCCGACCCCCGGTTCCAGCACATCATCGCCGAGATCAAGGCCCGGGCCGGCAGGGAGTGAGGGCTCCCAATTCCCCATTCCGCGACCGCCGCCGGCTCTGCATGTTCCCCGTTCCACGGGGGATAGGCCCTGCCCCCGCGAATACCGCTGTCGCTTCACATTGCGCTTGCACGGGCAACATTCTCACGGTATCTTCGGACCAGCATTCTTGAATCTTGTTCAAAGCCACGTCCGGCAATGGTCCCTGAGGATTGGTCCCCTCGAGGGACGGGGCTTCCATTGCAGCGTGGCGTGAGAGGGTTCTCCCCGTGAAAACTGAAACCCCTCGAAAGTGTCAGCAGCCAAAGTCGGCCGGCGGCGGTGTTGCGAAAGCCCTTCGAAGACTCGGGAAACTCGCGGTCTACGCAGCGCCTGTCATCATGACGTTCGGGGCGGAGACCATGGCCCAAATGACCCCCCCGCCGCCGCCACCCGGGGGCCCGCGGATGCCGGCCCTTTCCGCCCTCGGCCTGGCGGCGATGGGTGCCGGCATGGCAACCATGGGCGCCTACCGGCTGCTCAAGGCGAAACGGAAGAAGGCGGATGACACGACGCCCGCGGGGCCGGCGCCCGGGAAGTAGCCGCCGTCGTTTCCGCGAGAGGCCGTCCTTCGCCGGCGGATGCAGGTCGGTCTGTGATGGGTAGTGTCGTCCTCGTCAGCATGCCCTTTCACGGACTCGCCACCCCTTCGCTCGGACTCAGCCTCCTCAAGTCGGAACTCGCGCAGGCGGGGATTCCCTGTTCCATCCGATACCTGACACTGAGTTTCGCGGAGCGCATCGGCGTCCCGTGCTACGACTGGATCTGCGAGGACAGCGCGGGCACTTTCGTGGGGGAGTGGATCTTCTCGCACTGCCTGAGCCCGGAAACGGCGGGCCGGGCGGACGAGTATGTCAAAGAGATCCTCCTGCCGACCCACCGGCTGAGCACCTCCCGGCTCGAGGAGGTCCTGGCGGCCCGTGACGGGGCGCGCGCCTTCCTCGACGAGGCCCTGACCGGGACCGACTGGAGCCGGTGGGACATCATCGGATTCACCTCCACCTTCCAGCAGAACACGGCGTCCCTGGCCTTTGCTCGGATGTTGAAGACCGCGCATCCCCGCGTGAAGATCGTTTTCGGCGGAGGGAATTGCGAAGCCGGGATGGGCGTCCAGCTCCATCGCAGCTTTCCGTGGGTGGACTACGTCTGCCTGGGCGAGGGGGACGGCGTCTTCACCCGGCTCGTTCTGCAGCTGCTGGGGAACGCGGCCATCCGGCCCCTTCCGGGCATCGTCGGCCCCCCGGAGAGGGACTCCATGCGGCCCGTGGCGCTGGCGCCCCCCGTGGCGGACCTCGACGCATTGCCCCTGCCCGATTTTGATGATTACTTCGATCAGCTGGGGGCGTCCCCGGTCCGGGCCGGCGTCAGTCCCCGGCTGGAGCTGGAGAGCTCCCGCGGTTGCTGGTGGGGGGCCAAGCACCATTGCACGTTCTGCGGCCTCAGCGATTTCGCGATGGGATTCCGCAGCAAGTCCCAGCCCCGGGTGCTAAGGGAGATCCGCGCCCTCGCGACAAGGTACGCCGCCCATCTCGGCCCCCGGCCTCTTATCAGCTTCACGGACAACATCCTCGATCTCTCCTACTTCGGCGCGCTTCTTCCGGCGCTCAAGGAATCGCGTCTCAACCTGGCCTTCTTCTACGAGACCAAGGCGAACCTGGGCAAGTCCCAGGTGCGTCTCCTCGCGGAAGCAGGTGTTCGCCAGATCCAGCCGGGAATCGAAAGCCTGAGCACCCCCATCCTCAGGCTCATGAAGAAAGGGAGCACCGCTCTGCAGAACGTCCAGCTGCTCAAGTGGTGCGGCGAGTTCGGCATCCAGCCCCTCTGGAACATCCTCTACGGGTTCCCCGGCGAGGATCCGAAGGAGTTCGAGCATCAGCGCGAGGTGGTCGCGCGCATCACTCATCTTCAGCCCCCCGCGGCGGTCGGCCCGGTCCGCCTGGACCGCTTCAGCCCCTACTTCGTCCGCGCCGAAGATCATGGAATCAGGAACATCCGGCCGAAAAGGGCGCTGGGTTACATCTTCGCTCTTCCCGAGAGGGATCTTTTCCAGATGGCCTACCACTTCGAATTCGACTATTCCGATGGCCGGATCCCCGATGACTATGTCGCGGATCTCGTGGAAGCCGTCGAGGATTGGCGCGGCGGGGCGGCGAATCGTTTTCTCTACGATGTCGGCTCGGGGGATCGGTTGCTGCTCTGGGACGGACGCGGGACGCATGAGGATTCTCATGTGGTCCTGGAGGGGGAGAGAAAGGCCCTCTACGAATACTGCGATTCGGTGCGCACATCCGGGGCCATCAGCGCCCACATGAGAGCGGCCTTCGGGCTCGCGGACGACGAGACGAAGGACATTCTCGACGAATTGCTGGGCGCGGGGCTGATGCTGTCCGATGACGGGCACCACCTCAGCCTGGCCGTGCGTCTCCACGAACAGGCTGTTTCCGCTACGGAAACGCGGGTCGCGCCTGACGGGAGCCGCGGTGCCGGGCGGGACCCCCGCCTCCTTCAGGCCTTGCGGAAAAACGCCGCCGTGCGATCGTTGGGGATGGAGGATGGGATCCTCCTCCTCAACCCGGCCACACGGAAAATCTGCCAGCTGAATGTCACCGCAGCCGCGATCTGGGACCTTCTCGACGATCTCCACCATCTGGACGCCATCGTCCGGACGCTCTCCGGCGCCCTCCCGGGCCACGCGAACCAGGTCCAATCGGATGCTCTCTCGACCGTGGGAGAGTTGCTCGAAAAAGGGATGATCGAGGTTTGCTGATGGGCATGAGGCCGCGAGCGAGCACCATGTCGTCCGGGGGCGCCCCGGCGCCCGCCGCGACTCCCCGGCGCCAGGTGGCGCGATTCTGTGTCACGCTGCTGCTCTTCATCCTGCTGCTCGCGGTGGCGACATCGACGGGGGTCGCGCAGAAGCGTCTCCACGAGCCGCTGGCGAGATTCCTGGCCTCCGCCGACGCCGCGATCCTCGGCCACTTCGGGCAGGCGTCGGCCACGGGAACGACCGTGCGCTTCGGGGGGTTCGAAGGCGAGGTCGGGGAGGCCTGCGATGGAATCCTGCCGACCTGCATCTACCTCTCGGCAGTCCTCGCGTTTCCGGGCGGCTGGCGCAGCAAGGCCTGGGGGGTCCTGATAGGCGTCTCGTCCATTTTCATCATCAATCTGATAAGACTTGTCACGCTGACGGCGCTTGGAGCATGGCGCCCGGAACTCCTTGATCAGGTGCACATCTATGTCTGGCAGGCACTCCTCATCGCCCTCTCCATGGCGGTCTGGGTTTTCTGGGTCGAGCGCTTCGTCCGGCCGCGGCCTGAAACCGGCCCTTAGGTTCGCTCTCAGGTTCGCGGCCTGGTACGCGCTCGTCTATATCGCCTGGCTTCCGCTGCGGCCAGGGTTCATCCGCCTGCTGTCGATCGTGGCGCAGAGCGTGCTGTGGCGGTTCGAACGGCCTCCGCTCGTCTCCGCGCTCACGGCCCAGGACGGGGAAATCACCCTTTACAGCTACGTGACCGGTCTGGAGCGCCCGCTTGCACTGTGGAACGGCGGCAACCTGCACATCTATGTCGTCGCCTCCCTGGCTCTCGTGCTGGCGGTCCCGTTGCGGGCGGCGGCACGGCGCGCCCGGCTCGCGGCCGCGGCGCTCGGAGTTGTCGCGCTGGTCGCCCTGATCATCTGCGTCGCGCAGGTGAAGAGCGCCGCGGGCGAGGCGGCGAAGACCCAGCTTGGCCTTGTTCTCTACACGGCGCGTGAGCAGGCCTTTCTCGATAGTGCGAACCAGGTCTTGATCATGTTCGGGATGCTCATCCTGCCCTCCTTCCTCTTCCTCGTCTCCTACATGTTGTTCTGGGCCTCCACGGAACCGGCCGGCGTGCCCGGAGCCGAAGGGCCCGCCGGGCGGCGCCGCTCCTTCCCCCTGGCTCGGGCGGCTGCCGGCGCTGCCCTGATCGCCGCCGCCTGGATTTTCCTCGCCCCGGCCGCGCCCCCGACACCGGCGGATCACCTGAAAGGACTCAGGAAGGTGATCGAACTCAACCCCTCCTCGGCGCGGGCGCGCCTCAACCTCGGCGTCTGCCTGGAATCGCAGGGACGCTTCAAGGAAGCCGCCGCGGCCTACCAGGAGGCGATCGGCCTGGACGCCGGCCTGGCGGTGGCGCACTACGGTCTGGGAAATGTGCTCTTCAAGCAGGGCGCAATGGAGTCGGCGGAGGCGGCCTACCGCGAGGCCCTGAGACGCGATCCGGACAACGCATCGGCCTACCAGAACCTCGGAATCGCGCTTTTCGCACGCCAGGACTTTGCCGAGGCCGCACGCTCCTTCGAAGAGGCGCTGCGGCGCGATTCGCGGCTCGGCGCGGCGCATCACGATCTCGGGATAACGCTTCTCAAGCTCGACCGGCCCTGCGAGGCGCTCCCGCACCTGGAACGCAGCGCAGCCCTCGGCCGCCTGCCCGACGACGACGCCGCTGTGCGCGCAGAGGTTCAGAGATTGCGGAGGATTTGCCACGACCCGGGTTGACCGGGTTGGCGGGCCCGTGGTACTTTTCCACCACATTCTTCGTGGCCAACCAGTATTAGGACGCCGATACGCCCGAGTGGGCCGGGTGGCCGCGGCAGGCGACGCGATGAAGATCCGCCTCAGGCGACGTGTGATTCGGGACATCTCAGAGGGCCTTCGGCACGCGGGCAAAGCGTCCGCGGCGAGTGCCTTCTCTTTCTTGCTCGTCCTCCTTGCTGCGATCCTGCCGGGCTGCGCCGGGAGGGTGGACGGGGCGCGCAAGCCCCCCGAGGTCGCGGCTAATCCGGCTCCCGCCGATCTCGCCCGGGAGGCGGCCCGGGCAGCCACCGAACCGTCCACCGCCGTGGCCGTGCCGATCACGGCAGCGGAGACCCCCCAGCCGCTCGCCATCGATACGAATCTCGTGGTCGATCAGGACGTCACCCTCATGGCCCGCATGAGCGGGATCGTGGAGGAGATCCTCGTCGACCGCGGGGCCCGGGTCAAAAAGGGAGACATCCTGCTCAGGCTCGTGAACAAGGACCTCGGCCTGCTGCTGCAGCGGGCCCAGATCGTGGCCCGGCAGAAGCAGGCCGAGTTCGAGCGGGCGCGCCGGCTCTTCGCGGAGAAGACCTTGTCCGACGCCCAGTTCGACGAGGTCAAGTTCGCTCTCGAAGCGGCGGAAAACGAGGTGGAGATCGCGCGGGAGGATTTGGAGAAGAGCCTGATCCGGGCCCCGTTCGACGGTCTCATCATCGATCGATTCGCGAGGCTGGGGCAGAGAGTGGTCGAGGACAGGAACGAGCCGCTGTTCCGGCTGACGGCGCTCGCTCCGCTGCTGGCGAGGCTCTACGTGCCCGAGGGGGTGGCCCGCTCGCTGCGGCAGGGGGACCAGGTCCAGGTGCGCCCGCGCTACCAGGCGGGCGTTTCCGTGACCGGGACGATCGACTGGATCTCCCGGGTCATAGACGCCTCCAGCGGGACGCGCCAGGCCATCGTCTCGATCCGCGGGGGCGGCCGGCAGGGTTCCCTCGAGCCCGGATCGACGGTCACGGTCGTGTTCGCCCCGGAGAGCGCGAACGAAGGGGTTTTGATCCCGCCCGCGGCGCTTGAAAAACGTCCCGAGAGCGGGCCCCGGAGCATCGCCCGCGTGGAAGTGCTCGAGAACGGGAAGCGAACCTGGCGCACTGTCCGCCTCGGGAACAGCCGGGGGGACGCCGTCGAGATCCTGGAAGGTCTGCGGCCGGGGGAGAAGGTCCTTCTGGAAAGAGCGATTCCTTGATGCCCGAAGCCGACCCGGGAGCGGGGGAGACCCCCGCGCCGTTCCTGGATATCGATGAAGCCTCCTCCGCCCGCAAGACGATCCGGCTGGACAAGGATGTCACGCGGGTCGGCCGCCGGAGCGACAACGACGTCCAGATCGTCGAGGCCCACGTCTCCAAGCACCACGCCGACATCCTGAGGCGGGGGGGGCAGTTCGTCGTCGTGGACGCCGGCAGCAAAGCGGGGGTCTTCGTCAACGGCAGGCCCGTGAGCGAACGCGCCCTCGCCGATGGAGACGTCATCACCCTTGGGGGCGCGCCTACTCCCGCGTTGATTTTCCGCCTGGCGGAGGCGCCGGCGGATACGGACTCCGGGACCGTTGTCCGCTCGACGCTCGCGGGCGTCCCGGCCGATCGGGGCCTCGAGAACCTCGCCAAGTTCCTGGAGCTCAGCCGCGTCCTGGGAGGGCAGCTTCCGCTCGACGAGATCCTCGAGAATGTCGTCGATCTCGCGACCGAGCTCACTGCCGCGGAGCGGGGCTTCCTGATCCTCGGACGGCCGGACGGCTCCCTCGATTTCCGCGTGGCCCGGGGCCGGGACAAGCGCCCCCTCCGAGGGGGGAACATCCTGGTCAGCGAGACGATCGTCAGGGAGGTCCTCGCCGAGGGCGCGACACGGGTCATCTCGGATGTGCGGCAGGACGACGACCTGGCGGGACTCAAGAGTGTTGTCGCCCTGAACCTCGGTTCGGCTGTCGCCCTGCCTCTGCGCCGGTTCGCCGTCCACGACGGGGGAACGACCGCCCTGGGGGCGCGCGGCCATGTCTTCGGGGTCCTCTATCTCGACAGCCGCGAACCGCAGAGCGCGCTCACGCGGAGCGACCACGGACTTCTCGAAACGCTGGCCCGCGACGCCTCGGCGGTCATCGAGAACGCGCGTCTCCTGCGCCAGGCCGAGGAGAACCGCAGGACCGAGGCCGAGATGGAGCGGGCCCGCGAGGTGCAGGCCGCCCTCCTGCCGCAGAGTTTCTGGCAGAACGGGTTTTTTGAGGTCTCGGGAAAATGCGTTCCGTCCCTGCGCCTCGGGGGGGACTACCTGGACCAGTTCCGGCTCGACGGAGATCGCTGCTGCTTCGTGATGGCGGATGTCGCCGGCAAGGGTCTGCCGGCGGCGCTGCTGGCCGCCGCGCTGCAGGGCGCGATGTCGGCCGAGAGCGCCAGCGAGCAGCCTCTGGAGACGATGGTCGGCCGGATCAACCGGGCCATTGTCCGGCTGGCGCCGGTGGGGAAGTTCGTGACGTTTTTCTGCTGCGTGCTGTCGCCGTCCGGAAGGCTGGCCTACGTGAACGCCGGGCACACGGCATCGATCGTGATCTCGGCCGGCGGCGAGATGCGCGAGCTCTCGACGGGGGACATGGCGCTCGGGGTGCGCGAGTCGAATCTCTACCACGAAGGCGTCATGGAGCTTCGGAAGGGGGATGTCGTCGTGCTCTACACCGACGGGGTCACCGAGGCGGCTAATGGCGACGAGGAATTCTTCGAGGTGTCGCGTCTCGAACAGGTGCTGAAGCAAGCCCGCCACCTTCCCCCCGGGAAGATCGTGGAGGCGATCCTCGAGGCGGTGGAGGCGTTCGTGGGGAACCTGCCGCCCCGGGACGACATCACCCTCATGGTCGTGAGGTATCTGGGGAGATGAGCGCGAATCCCAGGACGATCGTTGCGAGGCAGCGGGCCGCGGCGCTCGAGCCGGCCAACTCCCTCCTCGTCCACGACATCAGGAACCTGTCGTTCCGTCTTGGAGCCCTGCTCCATAATCTGGAAGCCAGCTACGACGACCCCCTGTTCAAGAGGAGTGTCCTGGAGATCCTGACCGACACGGTCAGGAAGATGGACGGCATCGTCCGTCGCTGCCGGGAAAGGAAGGACGAGGTCGTCTTCAAGATCCCGGTGGACCTCAACCAGATCCTGAACCGGCTCGTCGAGCGGCTCCCCGGGGAATACCTGGATCGCGGGAAGATCCTCGTCGAAGAACGATACGCGAGGATTCCGACGGTATGGGGAGACGAGGAATTCCTGAGCGAGGCCCTGGCCATCCTGATCCAGAACGCCCTTGACGCGATGGCGGAGAAGGGGGGCCGGCTGAGGCTCGAGACCCGGGTCAAGGAAACCCGCGGCGGGAAGCGGAAGATCGTCGTCACGGTCGCCGACACCGGGTGCGGCATGTCGGCCGATTTCGTGAAGAAAAGCCTGTTCGCCCCGTTCGTCACCACCAAGAACCACGGGCTCGGCATGGGGCTTTATGCCAGCCGGAAGATCGTGGCCCTGCACGACGGCACGATCCGCGTTTCGAGCCGGGAGGGCCGGGGCACGACCTTCCGGCTTTTTTTCAATGCACGCTGAGCCTCGAAGGACCGCCGCAGGACCCCGGGACAGCCGCATCCTGATTGTCGATGACGACGAGCACCTCCGCGGACAGATCGGCTGGTCGCTGAATGAGCACTACACGGTTTTCCAGGCGGGAGACCGGCAACAGGGGCTGGAAGCGGCCATCACGGAGAAACCGGATCTCATGCTTCTGGATCTTCATCTTCCGCCCGGACGTGCGACGCGGGAGGGGATGAGCCTTCTCAAGGAAACGCGCAAGAGAGGCCTCGACACCATGGTGATCGTCATGACCGGGGACGAGTCGAGGGAGTCGGCGCTGCGGGCGATCGAAGAGGGGGCCTACGACTATTTCCGGAAGCCGGTCGACCTGGCGGAGCTGAAGCTGGTCATCCGCCGGGCGCTCGAGAAACAGCGTATCGAGCGGGAGAACCGGTGCCTGCGGGAGACGATCCGCCAGCAGGCCAGGTTCCAGGAAATTATCGGAAACAGCGAGGCCATGAAGAAGGTCTTCGACGCCATCCGCCGGGTGGCCGACGGGGATACCACGGTGATCCTCCGGGGCGAAAGCGGGACGGGCAAGGAGCTGGTGGCCCGGGCCATCCACAACACGAGCGACCGCAAGGACGGACCCTTCATCGCGGTGCAATGCTCGGCATTGCCCGAGCATCTCATCGAGAGCGAGCTCTTCGGCCACGAGAAGGGCGCCTACACCGGGGCCGTCTGCGAACGACAGGGGCGCTTCGAGCTGGCCGATGGCGGGACCCTGTTCCTCGACGAGATCGGCACCCTGAGCCCGGTCATACAGTCGAAGCTTTTGCGCGTGCTCGAGCTGAAGAAGTTCGAGAGGCTTGGCGGCAAGCGGACGCTCCATGTCGATGTCCGGCTGATATCCGCCACCAACGAGGACCTCGAGGCCAGGATCAAGGATGGGCTTTTCCGCGAGGATCTCTACTACCGCGTCAACGTCTTCCCGATCACGATCCCGCCCTTGAGGGAGCGCCGCGAGGACATCCCCCAGCTGGTCGATCATTACCTAGGAATCTTCTGCACGGCCCGGGGGATTCCGGCAAAGAGCATCAGCGGGGACGCTCTGGAGCACCTGATGAACCAGGCGTGGAAGGGCAACGTCCGCGAGCTGGTGAACGTCGTGCAGAATCTCGTCCTGCGGACCGACGGCGGCAGAATCATGCTCGCGGACCTGCCCTCCTACCTGGTGGAGCTCAGCCCGGAGGACCTCCAGCGCCTCAAGAAATCCTCCGCGGAGGTGATCAACTTCGGCTCTGAGGTGGAGCGCTTCGAGTCGCAGATGCTCCAGCTCGCCCTGAGCAAGGCCGGGGGAGTCAAGATCGCGGCCGCGCGGCTCCTGGGGATCGACAAGAACAAGATGATGTACCTCTGTCGCAAGCACAGTCTTTGAGCGGGGACCCCGGCTCGGGGTGGAAAAGTTCAACCTGGGGATGAATTCTTGACCCCGCGGGCCGGCAGGAGCGGAACCGGCCATCGAAGGGCCCCGCGCAACCCCGCGCCGGGTGGGCGATGCCGGGCAGACATCACGCGGGACGTTTCACGTCGGGCTGGCACATCGATTGCTCTACAGTAACGGCAGGTCGGAAGTTCAAACCGTAATTAGAAGGAGGGTACACCCATGGCAGTGAAAAAGTCTGTCACGATCCCCCTCACCGCGAAGCAGAAGGATCAGATCAAGCGGGCGACGGGAAAGACCATCAACGCGGTGAAGGTGGCCAGGGCCGGCAGCCTGGTCGGCATGAAGGGCATGAAGACCACCAAGGGTTTCGGCGGCCCCGGTCCGATCCTTCCTCCGAATAACTAAGACTCTCCAGCCGCCGCCTTCGGCTGGCCGAATGGCAAGCCGCCCGACCGCCCGGTCGGGCGGCTTTTTTCGCTTACCAGAGGCGCGCGCCGATCCAGCGCAGCAGGGTGCGCGCCAGGCGCCGGGCCGGGGTCGATCGGCCAATCTCGATCCGCGCGGTCCCCGTCATGCCGTCCCTGAGCTGCGGAGCCTGCCCAGCGACGGAGACGATCACGTCGAAATCGATGTAGTCGCGGTCCGCGGCCCCGGCCGTTTCCCTCCGGCTCGATGCCGGGGACACCGCGACGACCTCTCCCCGGAATGTCCTGAACGGCTCGGACATTACCTTGATCGAGACCCGTTGGCCGGCGCGGATCTCGTCCACGCGCCTCTCACGGACCGGGACCCTGGCTGAAAGGCCCTCATTGCCGGCGATCTCGCAGAATGGCTGTCCGGGGCGCAGGTAGGCGCCCGTGAGATCTCCCATGCGGGGGGTGGTGATGACCCCGGCGATCGGCGAGCGAAGTGTCAGGGCGTCCTCTTTCTTCTCGAGGGATCGGACCTCCTCGCGGAGCAGATCCCTCTCCATGATCTTCTTCGCCATGGCGCCCCGGTCCGGCCTCCCGGCCGCCTGGGCGACCTCCTGCTCGGCAAGCATGAGGCGTCCTCGAGCAATCCGCAGCCGCCGGGTCTGGGCGTCGTTCCTCAGGACCGCCACGGTTTCGCCCCGCGCGACCTCCTGGCCCTCGCCCACCAGGACGCGGTCGATCACCCCCTCGGCGGAGGAGCTCGCGAACGCCCTTGACCGTGGCTCGAGGACGCAGTCGCCGCGAATCACGATCGGCAGGGGCAGCAGGATGAATGCCGCCAGCAGGGGAACGGCGGCCGTTCCCGCGAGGACGAGGGATCGAGGCTTCATGATGACCTCTTTCTTGTCGAGGAAATTGAACCTCAAAAACCCCGCCAGGCTCGACAGGGGTTTCCTCAGGGCCAGGGCCAGGACCAGGGCGACCGCCAGGTATCCCGATTCGCCGAAGAGCGACAGGCACGTGTTCTTGAGAAACGTGAGGATGACGACAATCAGCAGCGCCTTGTAGGCGAGAGACGCCAGGCCATAACCGACCAGAATCCTCCGGACCTTCCGCGTCGGAGTCTCCAGTTCGACCGGAAGCCGGAAGAGGGTTTTCTTGAACCAGCCCGAGACGTAAGCGAACGATCGCTCCCACAGGTCCGGGATCTCGACGAAATCCATGAGCGAGTAGTAACCGTCGAGCTTCGTCAGGGGATTGTAGTTAATCGCGATCGAGGAGAGTCCGGTCAGGATGAGGATCATGAAGGCGGTGTCGTTCACCGCGGTTCCCGGTGACGTGAGCATCCAGACGAACGTCGCGAGGGAGGAGATGAACACCTCGATATATCCCCCCGCGTAGATCACCCACTGTCTCTTGGCGTGGCTGTCGAACAGGTACGCGTCGCTCACATCCACGTAGAAGCAGGGGGTGAAGTAGATGAACAGGAGGCCCATCTGCCGGACGCTGCCGCCGAAGTGCTTGCAGGTCAGCCCGTGGGCGCTCTCGTGGATGAACCCCATGATCAGGGCGATCAACAGGAGCTTGAAGATGTCCCCTCCGGACATCCCCTCGAAGGTGAACAGCGCCAGCGTGCCGCGTTTGATCCGGTCCCATTCGGCGGCCCAGACAATCAGCATGCCGAGCATGCACGCCGCCGAGAGGATGACGAAGCTCCTGGTCCAGAAGAAGCGGACGCGCGAGACGAGCCGTTCGAAGAAACGGTCCGGATCCCACGCCGGCAGGGAGATCTCGAAAAGATTCCCCAGGGGGTTCCGGTTTTCCGCCCGCCGTCGCCGCTGATCCCGGAGCTTCTCCAGGAGAAGGCGCTGGATCTCCCCCCGGCTCTTCTCGAAGATCTCGGTCTGTCGCAGGCCGTCGACGAACTCCTCGATGTAGTCCCGATCGATGCGGGTGCCGGGATTCCCGGCATTGAACGACTCGATGATCTGCTCGTCCGTGCGGGTCCCGTTCATGAGACGCAGCACCTGGTGCTGGACCTCGTTGACCCGGTAATACTTGCGGTTCTCGACCACCTTGTACACGTAGACCGCTTCCCCCCGCTCCACGAGCCGCACGGTCGCCAGGTCTGCGCGCAGTTTGAGGCGCCGGTTCAGGGCATCCACGACCAGAGGGTCCTCCACAGGAATCCGGCGGGCCGGCGCAGAAGCACGTACCCGAGAGCGCGCGGCCCGACCTCCACCTTGGCGCGGCCCAGCATCCCCGTCTTCAGCGGCAGGTCGCCTCCCTCGAGCCTGCCGCGCACGACGAGGAAGCGGCCGCCGGCTTCCTCGATCACTTTCTGGCCGACGATCTCGACGCGCCCGAGAAATGTCCGGGTCGGGAACGAGTCGATCTTGAGGCGGAGGGCCTGCCCCGTCCTGATCTCCGCGATCGTCGTCTCGGGGATGAAAACCTCCACCGCGACGTCCTTCATGTCGGCGATCCGGCAGAACACCTCCCCCTTCTGGAGGAAGGACCCGGCCTTCTGCTCGATCCTCGGCGTGAGGATCACGCCGTCGACCGGCGCGACGATGCGTGTCTTGTCCAGCTCCTGTCGGCGGAGCTCGTACTCCTCGCGCAGCTGGTCCCTGCGAATCCTTGCCTGGCGCGCGGCCGGAGGGTCATGGTCCGCCTCGCCCTGGGCCACCTCCCGGTCGGCGATCTCGTAGCGGGCGCGGGCCTCCTCCATGCGCATCCGGTAGTCACGGTCCGTGAGGGTGGCCAGGAGATCTCCTTTCAGTACCCTGTCCCCCTCGTGGCGGGAAACGGCGTCGACGATCCCCTCGATCTCGGTCGTGACCGAGGAATTCCGGACGGGCAGGACGACGACCTTCCCCGCGATCTTCATGTTCCACGGGACGAAGGTCAGGACCGCGGCGACGGCGGCCGCGACCACCCCGTTACGCAGCCACTTCCAGCGCGGGACCTTCGCGAGCCGGGCTTTCCATCCGGCGATCGGCTCCATGAGGTTGATGAGCGGGATCTGGCGGTAGAGGGTCGCGTTGCGGAGGGCGACGGTCGCCTGGTTGGCGAGGATGTGGCAGACCTCGAGCTTCTCCTGCGACACGAAGTAGGGTTGGCTGCTCTCGAGGCTCAGAATCCCGAGGAGCCCCTCCTCGTCCTTGAGCGGGAAGGCCAGGAAGCTTTTCATACCGCTGCGCTCGAAGTAGCCGAGAAACTTCTGACGCGTCTCCTCACGATCGGTCTCGATCTCCCCTTCGAGCTCGGAGATGTACAGGCCCTGGCCGCCGAGGCAGGCCCAGGCCAGGATCTCCTCGAGGTCGCGGATGGTGGCGTCCTTGCGGTCGATCTCGGGCTTGCCCGAGACCGCTTTCAACACCGACCCCCGCCCTTCCGCCAGGACGATGGCGCAACGCTCGCACGGGACGATCGAGTCGGCCCGGTTGACGATCGTCGCCAGGACACGATCGAGATCGAGCGTGGCGGTGATCTCCCGGCTGACGTCGAGCAGCGCGCCAAGCTCGTTGGCCTTTCTCTCGGCGATGAGAAGATTGGCGTTGCGCACCGCGAGCGCCGCCTGTCGGGAGATCTCTTCCAGGAGGTCCCTGTCGTCCTGGCTGAAAGGGGGCTCGCCCGGCGCCCGCACGATGTCTAGCGCACCCAGGGTGTTCCCGTCGACGATCATCGGGGCGCAGATCACGGAGCCCGCCGCCCCGGGGCCGTAGAGCTCCTCGATCTCCGCGTGCGTCTCGGCCCCCGCGACATCGGCGACAAGGACGCTTTCGCCGCTCTGGATCGCCGTGCCGGGAATCCCGGCGCCGGTATCGAGACGCTCCGGCTCCCCGTCGGCGGGGGGCCAGGCGCGCTCGATCGTCTCTTCCCCTTCCACCGGCAGCCAGATCCGGCAGGCGGACGCTTCGAACATCAAGGCGACCCGGTTGGCGATGACGGGCAGCAGGTCCTCGCGCTCGAGAGTCGCATGAAACGTCTGGGACACGTCGTAGAGCTGCATCAGACGGTTGATGGCGGCCATCTGCCGTTCGCGGCCGGACTCGACATGCACCAGGGATGCGGCCGCCGAGGAGGCGAGGGCCGAGCAGGCCGCGAGGAAACGGACCCGGGCCTGGGCGCGCTCGGCCGGGGCGGGTTCACGGCGAACGACCTCGAGCAGCCCCACGCGGTCGCCGTCGAGCAGGAACGGGACGCAGAGCACCTCGGCCACGGGGGTTTCGCGATCCGCCCCGAGGTGCTGCAGATGCGCGTCGCGAATCTCGTCGCCGCGCCGCGTCACGGGCTCCTTGCGGTCGAGGGCTTCCGCGAGGAGGTCCCCCTTCTTTCCCGCACGGCCGGGTTCGGGGGAGAAGGCGCCCTCCGGAAGGGACGCCCCGAGGGAGAACCGTTTGCGCCGTCGCTCGTAGATCCAGACGGCCGTCCAGTCGGCCTCCGTGACCTGGCGGACCGACGCGGCAAGCTGCCGGAACAGCTCCGCGGCGCTGGCGGCCGCCATGAGCGACCGGGCAAGATCGAGGACTGCTGCTTCCTCTCGCTCCATCATCGCCACCGGGCCCGGTGTCCGCGCCGGGCGCTCTTCAAGGCGCACTAGCCGCCCCGCCGCGACGCTCGGTCAGGGGACAGGCTGAAGGAAAGGCTCGAACGCAATCACGTGCAGGAGTGCTATCCTTTATGACCGGATAGTAGCACAGCGTCCGGCGGGACGCAGAGGGGGCGATGAAGATCCAGGAGAGGAGCGACGGCAAGGTCACGGTGCTCGACCTCAAGGGGGCGCTGTCCCTTGGCGAGAGCGAGGATCTCTTCAGGGAGACGATCTCGGGTCTCCTCACGCGGGGGCGGTCCGCCATCGTCGTGAATCTCGAGAAGGTCGAGTTCATCGACAGCTCGGGTGTCGGGGTGCTCATCAAGTGCCTGACCAGCGTCACGCGGGCCGGGGGAAATCTCAAGGGGCTGCGGCCCTCCCCGGCGGTTCTCAAGATCCTCAAGGTCACCGGCGTCCACGCCCTCTTCGAGTTCTTCGACGAAGAGGCGAAGGCGATCGCGTCCTTCTGAGGCATCCCCGGGGCACCTTCGATGATCCGTACTGTTAAAGCCGCGGGAGCGGCGATCGTCACCGTCGTCCTGTCCGGTTTCGCGGCGGGAGCGCTTATTGCCGGGACCCCGGGGCTCAAGGTTTACTTCGCCCCGGCATTCAAGGATCAGGCCTACCAGCAGGCGGCCTTCAAGAAGGTGGCCGCGGCCTGGAAGAGGCCGGCCACGGCGCCCGGGCCGGGGCGCAAATCCGTCGTCATCGCCGATATCCAGAAGGATGGGACCTGCCCACCGCCGCGGCTTCATCTCGCGAGCGGCTCGGACGCGTGGGACGCGGCGGCGCTCGAGGCGATCCGGAAAGCGTCCCCCTTCGATCCGCTGCCATCGGGGTACAAGGGCGCCTCGGTCGAGGCGCACTTCCACTTCGAATACAACAAGTAGCATCCCCGCCGCGCTCCCGCGGCCCTCCCATGGGAACATTCCGCGCCTGTCGTGGATCGGCTAGACTGCGTTCCATGCACTCTGGCGAGGCGATCGACCGGGCGCTCCGGGATCACTTCGGGCTTTCCTCCTTCCGCCCGGGGCAGCGCGAGGCGATCGCCGCGTTCCTCGAGGGGCGCGACCTGGTCGCAGTCATGCCGACGGGGGCCGGCAAGTCGCTCTGCTTCCAGCTGCCGGCCATGCTGCTCGACGGGACCACAATCGTCGTGTCGCCGCTGATCGCGCTGATGAAAGACCAGGTCGACGCCCTGCGGGCCCGCGGCCTGCCGGCGGCGGCCATCCACTCGGGGCTGGCGGCAGGAGAGCGGGCGCGGGCGGAAGGGGACCTCGCCGCCGGGCGGCTTCGCCTGGTCTACGTCGCGCCAGAGCGGCTGGGGAGCCGGTCGTTCGCCGAGGCCCTCGGGCGGGCGCGGCCCGTGCGCCTGGTCGTGGACGAAGCGCACTGCATCAGCCAGTGGGGCCACGACTTCAGGCCCGACTATCGCCGTCTGGGTGGGTTGAGGGCCGAGCTCGGCGTCGCGGCGGCGGGCTTCACCGCCACGGCGACGCCGGAGGTCAGGGCCGACATCGCGGCGCAACTGGGCCTCGTCCGCCCGCTCGAGATCGTCACCGGCTTCGAGCGCCCCAACCTGACCCTTTCGATCGAGCACTGCCGGGGGCGGGCGGCCAAGGAACGATCGGTCGAGAGCCTGATCGCGGACGCGGGTCTTCCGGGAATCATCTACGCCGCCACCCGCAAGAACGTCGAGCAGTGGGGGGCGTTTCTCGCCGGGCTGCGGCTGCGCGCCGGGTGCTACCACGCGGGGATGGGGGACGGGGACCGGGCCCGGCTTCAGGATCAGTTCGCGGCCGGCCGTGTCGAGGTGATCGCCGCAACCAACGCCTTCGGCATGGGGGTCGACAAGAAGAACCTCCGGTTCGTGGCGCACGCGGATCTCCCGGGCAGTGTCGAGGCCTACTACCAGGAGGCCGGCCGGGCGGGACGGGACGGCCTGCCCTCGCGCTGCACGCTTCTCTATTCCCCCGCGGACATCCGCACGCAGGAGTTCTTCCTGGCGGGTTCGAATCCCTCTCCGGCGATCTTCCGCGCCGTCTGGGAGCTGCTGGGTGACGGGGAAGCAGAGGACCTGATCGAAGCCCGCTCCGGCGCCGACGCCGCCGCCCGGATGGCGGCGGTCACCGCGGCGCGGCTGCTGCGCCGGTCCGCTGAGAGCGCGGGTGTCGCACCCGGGGAGGGGGAGCCGCCGATCGACATGAACGCCCGGGCCGACAAGGCACGCCGCGACCGCGAGCGTCTCGACACAATCGTGCGCTACGCGCAGGGGCGCGGCTGCCGGACGCGGTTCATCTACGACTATTTCGCGGGAGGTGCGCGGGGCGGCGCCGCCCCGCGCTGCGGCACGTGTGATGTCTGCCTCGGCTGGCGCCATGCCGCCGGGCGTGCGATCGACGATCGGGAGTACGAGCGCGTCCGCATCGCGCTCTCGGGCGTGGCCCGACTCCAGGACAGGTTCGGTGTCGAGCGGATCGCCCAGGTGCTGGTCGGAAGCCAGAGCCGCGAGATCCTCAACCGCCGCCTCGAGCAGCTCCCGACCTACGGCAAGCTGGGCATGATGAAGCTCGACGAGATCAAGGATCTCCTTGGCGTTCTCGCCGACGCAGGGCTCGTCGAGCGGCGCGGGATCGAAGGGGCCCGCCCGGGCGCTTTCGTCCTCGGGCTCACCGAGGAGGGAACCGCGGTCATGCACGGCCATGCGCGCCCGTCGCTGGCGCTGCCGGGGAACCGGGGGACGCCGGTCGTGGCGCGAAAGGAGCGCGAGGTCTCCGGTCGCTCGCCCTCCAGTCGAGCGCCCGCAGGGGGAGACCGCGCGACGGGCGCCGGGGCGGAGCCCGACGCCGGTATCCTGTCGAGGCTCAGGGAATGGCGGACTACGGAAGCGATGCGCCGGGGAGTGCCCGCCTACGTCGTGTTCCACGACACTACCCTGACGGACCTCGCCGCCCTCCTTCCCGGGGACCTCGCGGGCCTCCGGACCGTCAAGGGCATCGGCCCGGCCAAAATCGAGGCCTATGGCCAGGCCCTGCTGCGCGTTCTCCGCGGCAGCGGTCCGGGCGCGCCGCCTCCACGAACCGGGGCCGCCGTGTGGCCGCCGGCCGACTGACCCTCCCGGGAAGCCGCGCGCGCAACACCGTGCTACTCTCTCTGCTCCGCGTAACGGCCGGCCCCGCGAATGCCGCGGGAAGGAGGATCGCATGCTGAAGGTGAGCGCAGTCGCCGCAATCGTCTTGACGCTTTCTCTTGGTTCCGCTGCAGCCTCCGGGGGATCGTCGATACCGTCTTCGCCCGCCCCGAGAGTCTCGCCGCGGATGACCCCCGAGCAGCAGGCGGCGCAAAAATACAATGACGGCCTGAAGCACATCGAGAAGGGGGACAAGGCAAACAGGGGTGCGTCCGAGGCGAAGGACGCAAAGCAGAGCGCCAAGGAGGAAGCGTCGGCTCGCAAGGAATACCAGAAGGCGGTCGTTGATCTTCAGGCGGCCATCGAGAAGGCCCCCGCGATGTTCCAGGCGCACGGCAGTCTCGGCTACGCGCTCCGCAAGCTGGGAGACTACCCGGCCGCGCTCAAGGCCTACGACAAGGCGCTCGAGCTCAACGCCGCGTACACCCCTTCGATCGAATACCGCGCCGAGGCCTACCTCGGGCTGAACCGCGTCGACGACGCCAAGAGCGCCTACATGGATCTCTTCAACTCGGATCGCAAGAGGGCCGATGAGCTGGCGGCCGCGATGAAATCCTGGCTCGAGGCGCGCCGCCAGGACGCCCAGGGCGTGGCGCCGGAGACCATCGAGGAGTTCGCCAAATGGCTCTCCCAGAGGGGGGAGATCGCCGGACGGACGAGCGCCCTGACCGGAAGGAAGGGCCCGCGCTGGTAGGAGAGGGCCCGCGCCGGCGGTTCTGGCGTGCCGGGAGGGCCGGCGGCAATCTCATTGTCCAGGGTGTCGCCGGGCTCCTCGCGGCCCTGTTTTTCGCGGCCGCCCCGCCGGGCCCCGGGATGGCGCGGGCGCCGGCGGCCGACAGCGCTCCGGCGCCTTCCGGGTTCCCATGGAAGCTGCCGCCCGGCTTCCCACTCCCCGCCGTGCCGGCCGACAATCCCATTTCGGCCGAAAAGGTGGAGTTGGGTCGGCGGCTGTTCTACGACACCCGCCTCTCTGTAAACGGCGCGCAGTCCTGCGCCACCTGCCACCGGCAGCGGCTGGCGTTCACCGACGGCCGCCCGCGCGCCGTCGGCGCAACCGGCGCGCTTCATCCCCGCTCCGCCATGAGCCTGGCGAACGTCGCCTACAACGTCGTCTTCGCGTGGGAGAACCCGGATCTCCATCGCCTCGAGGACCAGGCGCTCGTGCCGATGCTCGGCGCGCACCCCGTGGAGATGGGGCTCGAGGGCAGCGGCGACGATCTCGCCGCGCGCCTCACGGCCGAGCCTCTCTACGCCGCAATGTTCCGCGTCGCCTTTCCCGGCGAGGCGCGGCCCGTCACGATCGGAAACGTGGCGCGGGCGCTGGCCTGCTTCGAGCGGACGCTGATTTCGGGAAACTCCCCCTACGATCGGCTGGTCTACGGGGGGAGGATGGACGCGCTGAGCGACGCTGCGTGGCGCGGCATGCGGCTTTTCTTCTCGAAGCGCCTGGCCTGCTCGGAGTGCCACGCCGGGATCAACTTCTCGGGGCCGATCACCTTCCAGGGAGCCGACGGATCGGTGAAGCCCGCCTACCACAACACCGGTCTTTACGATCTCGACGGCAGGGGATCGTATCCGCCCCTCGACAGGGGCCTGATGGAGGTGACGCACCGCCGCCGGGACATGGGGCGGTTCCGCGCGCCGACCCTGCGGAATATCGTACTGACGGCGCCCTACATGCACGACGGCAGCGTTGCCACTCTCGAGGACGCGATCGACCACTACGCCGCCGGCGGGCGCGCCGGCCGGAACAGCCGCTACAAGGATCCTCTGCTGAAGGGGTTCACGCTCGAGGAAATCGAGAAGGCGGACCTTCTGGCCTTCCTCGAGAGCCTGACCGACGAGCAGTTCGTCGCCAATCCGCGCTTCGCCGACCCGTGGGCGGGGGACTCTCCGGCCCCCCGATGAAACCCGGCGCGTGCCGGCCGCGTATGATCGCCGTCGTGGAGGAAAACCAATGAGCCTGGAGCTTGCCATCACCGGTCTGTCGAAGACCTATCCGAACGGTGTACGGGCGTTGAAGGACGTGTCGCTGCGGGTGCCGACCGGGATGTTCGGTCTTCTCGGCCCGAACGGGGCGGGGAAATCGACTCTCATGCGCACCATCGCGACATTGCAGGAGCCCGACACGGGAAGCATCACCCTGGACGGCCTGGATGTCCTCAAGCAGAAGGATCGGGTGAGGCAGATCCTCGGCTACCTGCCCCAGGAGTTCGGCGTTTATCCGCGGATCTCCGCCGAGACGATGCTGAACCATTTCGCGGTGCTCAAGGGGATCGCCGGCGCTCGCGAGAGGAAGGACACGGTGGACGCTATCCTGCGACAAACCAACCTCTACGAGGTCCGCAGGAGCAAGCTGGGTACTTTCTCGGGCGGGATGAAGCAACGCTTCGGCATCGCGCAGGCGCTCCTGGGCCGTCCGCGCCTCATCATCGTCGATGAACCGACGGCGGGGCTCGACCCGGCCGAGCGGCTCCGGTTCAACAACCTGCTGAGCGAGATCGGCGAGAACATCGTGGTCATCCTCTCGACCCACATCGTCGAGGACGTGAGCGATCTCTGCAGCCGCATGGCGATCATCTCCGAGGGACGAGTGCTCCTGACCGGCGAGCCCGGCCCAACCATCGACGCGCTGCGCGGCAGGATCTGGATCCGCGAGGTGCCGCGCGCGCAGCTGCCGGAGTTCCAGAAGGACCACAAGGTCATCTCGACGCGGCTCGTGGCCGGCCGGACGATGGTCCATGTCTATTCCGACGTGCGTCCGGGCCCCGGCTTCGAGGAGGTCCGTCCCGACCTCGAGGACGTCTATTTCTCGACACTCAAGAACGCGACCGAACGGCTGGCGGCCTGAGGCCCTGATGTTCAAGGAGATCTTTCTCTTCGAGACGCGCTACCAGCTGAAGCAGCCGCTTTTCTTCATCGCGGCCTTCCTGTTCTTCCTGCTTTCCTTCGGAGCGGTCACGACCGACTCGGTCCAGATCGGGGGGGCGATCGGCAACGTGCATCGCAATGCCCCCTATGTCATCACGCAGCTTCTCCTGGTGATGACCGCGCTGGGGGTCTTTCTCACCACCGCGTTCGTGTCGGGGTCGGTCCACCGCGACTTCGAGAACGGAACCGACTCGATATTCTTCTCGATGCCGATCCGCAAGCTCGACTTCCTCCTCGGACGGTTCGGCGGGGCTCTCCTCGTGTCGCTTCTCGTCTTCGCGGGGGTCGTCCTCGGGGTCGTCCTCGGCAGTCTCATGCCGTGGCTCGAGCCGGAGCGGGTCGGGGCGTTTCGCATAGCCCCCTATCTGGTGGCGATCGGGGTGTTCGTCCTGCCGAACCTCCTTTTGACCGGGAGCCTCTTTTTCTCGCTGGCCAGCCTGACGCGGAGCCTCTTCTACACCTATGCCGGGGTCATCCTGTTCTTCGTTGGGTGGGGAGTCGCCGGGAGTTTCCTCGCCGATCTCGAGAACCAGGCCATGGTATCGCTCGCCGACCCGTTCGGGTTCGCGTCGTTCGAGCTGGCGACAAAATACTGGACCGTGGCCGAGAGAAACAGCGCGCTCCTCGTCCCCACCGGGCCGCTCCTCTATAACCGACTCATCTGGACGGCGGTGGCGCTCGCCGTCCTGGCGTTCACCTGCGCGCGGTTCCGGTTCACGACGGGCGTGTCGCGCAAGGCGGGGCGGAAGAGGATTGCCCCGGCGGAGGGGGTGGCCCCCAATTCGTCGGCGACGGGAGTGCCGGCGACGGGGATGCGCTCGCCGGCCGCGGTCCCCGTGTTCTCGCAGGCGTTGTCCTGGAGACAGTACGTCCACCGGTCGCGGCTCGAGATCTCGGACGTGCTGAAAAGCCTGCCGTTCGTGATCATCCTGTTCCTGGGCGCCTTCAATGTCGTGGGGTCGTCCTTCGGCGTGGACGAGATCTTCGGCACACCCGTCTATCCCGTCACCCACTTGATGCTCCAGGTCATCCAGGGGTCGTTCCTGCTGTTCGTTGTCATCCTCGTCACCTTCTACGCCGGCGAGCTCGTCTGGCGCGAGCGCGCGCTGAAGATGGACGGCATGGTCGACGCCCTGCCGGTCCCCACTTGGGTCCTGTGGGCGTCGAAGCTCACGGCGCTCGTGGCGATGCTGCTCGTGCTCCTGGCCTGCGCCACGGTGACCGCGATCGGGGTCCAGGTCGCCCGCGGGTACTTCAACCTCGAGCCGCGGCTCTACGCCGAGGGGTTGTTCCTGAACACCGGGATCAATTTCATCCAGATCGCGGTGCTGGCCCTTTTCTTCCAGGCGCTCGTGAACCACAAGCACCTCGGGTTCCTGATGATGGTGCTCTACTTCATCAGCTTCCCGGTCCTTCAGAGCCTGCACTTCGAGCACAACCTGTACCGCTATGCCGCCGGGCCCTCGGCCCCCTACTCCGACATGAACGGCTACGGGCACTTCGTGCAGCCGCTCCTGTGGTTCCATCTTTACTGGACATTCGGGGCCGTTCTCCTGGCAGGACTCGTCCATCTGTTCTGGGTGCGGGGCACGGAGCCGGGGGTCCGTTTCCGGTTGAAGACGGCGCGTCGCAGGCTGACCCCGCGGGTGCGCGCGGTCCTGGCCACAGCCGGAGGGGCGTTTCTCCTGACGGGCGGGTTCATCTTCTACAACACGAACATCCTCAACCGGTACCTGCCCGGATACGCAAGGCTCGACCGGCAGGCGGAGTTCGAGAAGAAATACAAGAAGTACGAGGGCCTGCTGCAGCCCCGTATCCAGGCGGTGCAGGCGGACGTGGACATCTACCCGGACGCGCGGCGGGTCGGGATCCGCGGACGCTATACGATGACGAACAAGACCGGGAAGGGGATCGACACCCTGCACGTCACCCTCAATCCCGACGTGACGATCAACGAGATCCGGATCCCGGGGGCCCGGCTGGACATGGAAGATGCCCGGCTCGGCTACCGGATCTACCGCATGGAGACGCCTCTCGCGCCGTCCGCGACCATGGATGTCGGGTTCGATCTCTCCATCCTGAACCGCGGGTTCGTGAACAACGACTCGAACACGAAGGTGGTCAGGAACGGCACCTTCATCGACAGCGAGGAATTCTTCCCCCACCTGGGATACACCCGCGTCCTGGAGCTGCTCGACCCGAACGAGAGACGCAAGCGCGGCCTGCCGCCCGTCCAGCGGATGCCGAAGGTGGATGATCAGAAAGCCCGGCTCGACACCTACGTCTCCCGCGAGGCGGACTGGGTACGGTACGAGACCACGGTCAGCACCAGCCCGGACCAGATCGCCATCGCGCCCGGCTACCTGCAACGTGAATGGCGGGAGAACGGCCGGCGCTATTTCCACTACGCGATGGATTCTCCGATCCTGAACTTCTACTCGTATCTGTCGGCCGACTACGCCGTGAAGCGGGACCGGTGGAAGGACGTGGCGATCGAGATCGACTACGACCGCGCGCACCCGTACAACATCGACCGCATGATCGACGCCGTCAAAAAGTCGCTCGACTACTTCACCGCCAACTTCGGCCCCTACCAGCACCGGCAGGTGCGCATCATCGAATTCCCCCGCTATGCCCGCTTCGCGTCGGCGCTCCCGAACACGATCCCCTTCTCGGAAAGCATCGGCTTCATCGCCCGCCTCAAGGACGAGGAGACGATCGACTACGTCTTCTACGTGACCGCCCACGAGGTGGCCCACCAGTGGTGGGCCCACCAGGTGATCGGCGGCAACGTCCAGGGCGCGACGGTGATGTCGGAGACGATGGCGCAGTACTCGGCGCTGATGGTGATGGAGAAGGAGTACGGCCGGGAGAAGATGCGGAAGTTCCTCAAGTACGAGCTGGACTCGTATCTCAGGGGGCGCGGCGGCGAGCGCATCGAGGAGCTGCCGCTGATACTCGTGGAAAACCAGCCCTACATCCACTACCGCAAGGGCAGCCTGGTGATGTACGCCCTGCGGGATTACGTGGGGGAGGAGGCGCTCAACGCAGCGCTCAAGAAGTACGTGAAAGCGGTCGCCTTCCAGGGACCTCCCTACACCTACTCGCCCGAGTTCCTGTCCTACGTCGAACAGGCCGTGCCGGACCGTCTCAAGCCGCTGGTCAGCGATCTCTTCCGGAAGATCACCCTGTACGACAACCGGGCCACGCGGGCCACCTGGGTGCGCCGGGACGATGGCAAGTACATCGTGCGTCTCGACGTCGACGCGGCGAAGTTCCATGCCGACGGGTCAGGGGTCGAAACCCCCGTGCCGATCAGCGACCCGATGGACGTCGGGGTGTTCGGCGCGAAGGGTCCGGGCGATCCGCCCGAGGGTAAGATTTTGGCGCTCGAAAAACGGACGATCGACCAGGCCAGGATGGAGATCGAAATCGTCGTGGACCAGGAGCCGAGAAAAGCCGGCATCGATCCCTTCAACAAGCTGATCGACCGCAATCCCGAGAACAACATCACGAGCGTCACGGCGGCGGCTCGCCCGGCGGGAGCGCAACCGGCCGCGGCTCGCCCGTCCCCTCATCCTCCCCCGGGGCCTCCAAGCTCGTAGACCAGCATGCTGCGCCCGATGACGTCGACGGGCGTCCGGTCGCGCAGGCCGGTGTAAAGTCCGGCGCGGTCGAACGGCCCGGCGACCCAGACGGGGCTGGCGATCAGGAGCCCCTCCGCGGGCAGGGGAACGCGCCGGGGCAGCAGGATGACCCGGTCGCCGAGGTAATAGCGGACCCGCATGGGACTGTTGTCGTCGCCGAAGTAAAGAAGATAGATGGGACGACCCGGTTCCGGGTGCCGGTCGATCCAGTCACGCACCTGCTTCAGCCCCTGGCCCCAGTCGACGTTGCTGTCGCTGATGGCGAGGTAGGGCGTCGTCCGCGGGAAGTTGATGTAGACGATGTAGTCGGGATGGCAGGACAGCACGTGCAGCCCCGCCGCCGCGACCGCCGTCCAGGCGGCGAGCGGCCAGGCGACCCGGGGGGAAGCCACGCCCACGACTGACAGGCATCGCGCGGAGACCAGCAGCATGAACGCGTAAGCGGGAAGAAAATGGCGGAAGCCGATGTTGATGCTCGTGCCAAGCATCAGGGCGGTCCAGGCGCACAGCGGCAGGAAGAGTCCCCATTCCTCGAAGCGCGGCCGCGCCCGTTTCAGGGATAGAAGCCCGAGGAGCAGCACCACCAGGATGCCGATCGGGACCTTGTAGAGGGCCACGAGGGGGAAGTAGTACCACCAGCCGTGGAAGCTCTTCTCCCCCAGCAGGTAGGCGGGGTGGCCGCGCTCGGCATGCCACTGTCCGTGCAGGACCGATCCGAGATAAAGCCCGCCCGGAAGAGGGCGGACCAGAAGCTGCGCGAGGGCGCCGCCCGATTGCCCGAGCTCGGGGGGGACGTCCGGGCGGCTGACATCGAAGAGGGTCAGCGCCCAGAGCGAGCCGGCGAAGATCAGGAGCGCCAGGACCACCGCCCGGGCGCGCGATCCGAGTCCACCCCTCGGGCGCTCTCGGCTCGCGAGCCTTGGCCGGATGCCCCACCACAGAACGGCGTATCCAAGGGCGACCAGCGGCAGGATGACCGCCGTGTGCTTGAGGCTCATGGCGACCGCGGCGAGAAACGCGGCGGCCGCCAGGTGCCCCGGGGTCCCGGTCTCGAACCAGCGCCAGGCGGCGAAGCACCCGACGATCACCCCGACGACACCAAGGGCGTCGAGCGAGGCGAGGGGGATCTGGGCCGCCAGGGTCGGATCGACGAGCAAGAGCGCCACCGCGAGCCAGGCGGAGCGCTTCCCGTAGAGCCGCCGGCACCAGTGAAACCCGACGCCAATTGCCGGCAGGAACAGCAGCGACCTCCAGAGCGCCACGAGCAGAAGTGTTGTCTCGGGCCGGAGCGAATGGTCGTACAGGCCGCCGGTCCACCCGGGTCTGGTGTTGGTGAGCACCAGCGGGAGGGCGGTCAGGGCCTCCCCGAAGGGCGGGTCGGTCTGGGCCATCCCGGCGAGCCCGCCGATGAGGAGCCTCGCCCCCCGGACCAGGTGGTACTCGTCGTCGTAGCACTCGCTGTGCGCCCGGGCGATCAGCGCGGCGCGCGGCAGGAGGACCGCGGCCCCGAGGAGAAGCGCCAGCCACAGATGGCGATCGAAGACCCGGGGAGCCCGGGACGGGACCTCAGCGGGAGTTCGGGGAATGTCCGTCATGCGCCGTGACGGGAATCGTACACCAGCGCGGGAATCGGACGGCCACCTGGTGCGCCCGGCCGGGTCTGTCACAAGATGACCGCCGCGGCCCGGCGCACAGCGTGCCTCGAGCCGTCCGCATGACCAAGAAGAAAGAGTACCGGCACGTCCCGCTCGAGTTCCACCGCCTGCCCGAGGCCCGGATGATCGATCGGGCGCGCGCATTCCACCATGAGATGGCGCGGCGGCGGAGCGTGCGCTTCTTCGCCGCCGACCCCGTTCCCCGTGAATGCATCGAGCACGCAATCCAGACGGCCGGCACGGCCCCTTCGGGCGCCCACATGCAGCCCTGGACCTGGGTGGCGGTCGACGACCCGGAGATCAAGAAGGAAGTGAGGATCGCGGCCGAGAAGGAGGAACGGGAAAACTACGTCGGGGGACGGATGAGCCCGGAATGGAAGGAGGCCCTCCTCCCCCTGGGGACCGACTGGCACAAGCCGTTTCTCGAGACGGCGCCCTGCCTCGTGGTCTGCTTCGCGCAGAGCTATTCGCTGAATGGCAAAGGCGGCAGGGTGAAGCACTACTATGTCCAGGAGAGCGTCGGGATCGCCTGCGGGCTGTTCATCGCGGCGATCCACGACATGGGGCTGGCGACGCTTACGCACACCCCGAACCCGATGGGGTTCCTGCGGCGGATCCTCGGGAGACCCGCCAACGAGAAGCCGTACCTGCTTTTCCCGATCGGGTACCCGGCGTCCGGCGCCACCGTGCCCGACCTGCGGCGCAAGCCGCTGAGAGCGATCCTGAAGTGGAACCTCGAGGGCGGCTGACGGCGATGCGCGTGCGCGGTGTCGCTGTGAGAGTTACGATGGCGGAGTGGGGGGCGGGGGTCGCGGGGGGATTCCTGGTCCTGGCCTCGTTCATGCTGGATTACGATAGTGCCCTGAGGGGGCTGCCCCCGGCGGCGCTGGCCCGGACCCTGTACCGCCGGCATTGATCCGGCGAGACGCCCCCCGGGGCGCGGAGGATCACGATGGTATCGATTGACATCGAGTATGAAGGGGACCTGCACTGCAAGGCGACGCATGGCCCGTCCGGCGCGGTCATCACGACCGACGCTCCGGTGGACAACCAGGGGAAGGGAGCGGCCTTCTCCCCGACCGATCTTCTCGCCACGTCGCTCGGGATCTGCATGATGACGGTGATGGGAATCTACGCCCGCCGCAAGGAAATCGATCTGAAAGGAAGCCGCGTCCATGTGACGAAGGAGATGGCGACCGACCCGGTGCGCCGCGTCGGGCGCCTGACCGTGACGTTCGATCTCCCGGGCCGGGTGCAGCGCGCCGAGCGCAAAGCCCTCGAGAACGCCGCCCACACCTGCCCGGTCCACAAGAGCCTGCACCCCGACGTGAAGATCGAGGTCGCCTTCAACTACGTCGACCGCTGACGCCTGCGACATCGCGGTCCCGGAAACCAGGCTCTCAGGGACGGCCGTCGAAAAACTCGACGAGCCTTCCTTCGACCAGGTCGAGCGGCAGTGAGCTTGCGACCGGTTCGCCCTCCCTGCCCGCCCGGTAGAGCCGGGCGTCGAGCGAGTCGTTCCCGGTGTAGGCCCACCGTCCGGCGCCATCCCGCTCGAGCCCATCGAAGTCCGCGGCCAGGCCCCCCAGGTCGATCCGCGTCCCGCGCGGCGGGGTCACCGTCTCGAACCAGGAGAAGATCTGGAAGGCCATGTCGTAAACGAACCCGGACGGCGAGCGGGTGGCGGTGAGCACGCGGTGGTGCCGCGCCGTGTTGAAGCGCGCCGTCCGATCGAGCGGCTCCGCCGCCTCGATCACCGTGAGGCGGGCCGCGTCGTGCTCGCGGATGCGCGCGACCGAGCTCATCCGCATCAGCCCCTGTGTCAGGGAAGCCAGGGGTCCCTTCCAGAGAGACTTGTACTGTCCGGTCTCGAAAAGGAGACCCGGGAGCATCGCGAGCAGCCGCTCGTAGAAGATCTGGTACTTCTCGGTCTCGGGACGGCCCTGGATCTCCCCGGCGAAGGGCGATAGCGGGTCACCGTCGCAGGCGGTGACCACGGCGTCGAACTTGAAGGCGTCGGGGGTCGTGTACTCGCCGATATCCCCCGCGGGCGCGGCCCGCACCAGGGCCTTCTCGTGCTGCAACGCCTCCCCGGGCCGCAGGACCGCGTACACGGAAAGAAGGCCGTCGGTGTCGAAGTGGTTGTTGGTCACGACCGACACGCCGCGCAGCCACTCCTCGCGGCCCGGATCGCGAGCCAGCTTCAGGGCCATCTCGGTCGAGGTGTCGGCCTTCAGGTGGGACGGGGTGCGGTTGCCGGGCCAGTGGCTGAGGTTGAGCCCCTCCTCCACGACCCCGTCGACACAGAGCAGCGGGAGCGTACGCAGCCGGTCCTCGAAATAGGCGAAGAACACGGGACAGGCTATGGCTGGGAAGGCGCATCGGGGCTGCCGGTGTCGAGGACCGCCTTCCACCGGCCGTCCGGCTGCTTTTTCCAGATCGTCACGTACTTGCCCTGGGTGACGACCGGCTGTCCATCCGCGCCCGTGCGGGTCGCCTGGTACGAGCCGAACGTGTAGCCGAGATCTCCCGAGTCCGACAGATCGGCGTGCAGCGGAGTCCAGGTCAGGGTGAAACCCGGTGTCTCGTAGGCCTTCGCCATGAACTCGCGGATGGCCGGCTTCCCCTCGACCAGAGGCGCATTCACCGGGAGGGTCACCGCGTCGTCCGTGAAGAGCGCCATGAACCCCTCGAGACCCTTCTTCCGGGCCTCCTCGGAGTAGTCCCGGTCGGCCGCGAGGAGGGCGTCACGTCCCGGAAGCGGCTTCAGCGCGGGGCGCGCTCCGAGCGCCAGGAGGGAGAAAATTGCCAGAAGCAGCAGGGGGCGTCGCATGGTGCCGTCCTCCTCGGATCGATGGTGCGGGATCGACTAGGGGCAGCCGGAAGACAGCCGCGGCTGCCCGGAAGATGAGGCGCCGGTCGTCCCGGCGCCGCAGACGTTTCGTGCGCGGACGAGGTAATAGAAGCCGTCGCCCGCCGGCGGGTTCCCGGCGTCGCTCGCCATGGGCGCCGTCAGCCCGCTGTACAGGCATGTGGCGGAGCCGGTCGACGATGCCGCGCCCAGGTCGAGCAGAGCGCCGCGCAGGACATCATAGGTGACTCCCGCCGGCCCTCCGGCCGGGGCGCTCCAGGCGAGGTCGAGGATCGTCCCGCCGCCGGCCGTGACCTGGCCGATCTCGGAGGGAGGATCCTGGACCGCGGCGTCGAGCGGGGCGCAATCGGTTCCGTTGGGGCGGCCGTCGCCGTCGATATCCGGATCGCAGGCGTCCCCGAGGCCGTCCCCGTCGAGGTCCTCCTGCGCAGGATTGGCGATCTGGGCGCAATTGTCGGCGGTGTCGGGCACGC
>JANMQK010000323.1:0-5578 GCA_031370485.1 Acidobacteriota bacterium
CGGGAAGAACACCAAGAGCACCATCGTCTCGAAGGGGATCTCCGCGGGGCACGGCCAGAACACCTACCGCGGGCTCGTGAAGATCCTCAAGGGGGCGACCGGGGCGCGCAACTACTCGCAGTGCGACTCGTTGTTGATGGGGGACAAGTGCGGCGCCCACACCTTCCCGTACGTCGAGGTGAAGAACAGCACGGCGAGGCTGGAGCACGAGGCGTCCACGTCCAAGATCGGCGAGGACCAGATCTTCTACTGCCGGCAGCGCGGCCTCTCGGCGGAGGACGCGGTGTCGATGATCGTCAACGGTTTCTGCAAGGAGGTCTTCCGCGAGCTCCCGATGGAGTTCGCCGTGGAGGCCCAGAAACTCCTCGGCGTGAGCCTGGAGGGAAGCGTCGGCTGAGAGGCCCGGCGCCCGGAGAGACACGAGAATGCTCGAGATCAAGAACCTGCACGCCAGGGTCAACGGCAAGCCCATCCTGAACGGCATCGACCTGACGATCGGCGACGGCGAAGTGCATGCCGTCATGGGGCCGAACGGGTCGGGAAAGAGCACCCTCGCCCACGTCCTGGCGGGCCGCGAAGCGTTCGAGGTGACCGACGGGCAGGTGAGTTACAGGGGCCGCGATCTCCTGGCGATGCCGCCCGAGGAGCGGGCGCGGGAGGGGATCTTCCTCGCGTTTCAGTACCCGGTGGAAATCCCCGGCGTGAGCAACATGTACCTCCTGAAGGCGGCCCTCAACGCCGTTCGCAAGCACCGCGGCCAGCCGGAGCTCGACGCGATGGAGTTCCTGGCCCTGGTCAAGACCAAGATGGCGCTGGTCGAGATGGACCAGGCGCTGCTGAACCGATCGGTCAACGACGGGTTCTCGGGCGGTGAAAAGAAGCGCAACGAGATCTTCCAGATGGCGGTGCTCGATCCCAGGCTCGCGATCCTGGACGAGACCGACTCGGGTCTCGACATCGACGCACTGCGGACCGTGGCGAACGGGGTCAACGCGCTGCGCGGCCCGGAGCGCGCCACGATCGTTATCACCCACTACCAGAGGCTCCTTAACTACATCGTTCCCGACAAGGTGCACGTGCTGTCCGGCGGGCGCATCGTGAAGTCGGGAGGCAAGGAGCTGGCGCTGCGTCTCGAGGAAAAGGGCTACGCCTGGCTCGAGAACGGCGCGGCCGGCGCGGGCGCGGCGAGCCTCTGACAAACGCCGCCGGACGGCGGGACACCCGATGGCTGAGACGAACGGCAAGGATCTGTACCTCGAGACCTTCGCGCGCATGGAGCCGGCCCTGGCCGGGAACGGCGGGGCGTGGCTCGCGCCTGCCCGCAAGCGGGCGATCGGGGCCTTCGCCGACCTGGGATTCCCGACGACACGGGACGAGGCCTGGAGGTACACAAACGTCCAGCCAATCGCGTCGACGCAGTTCGAGATCCCGGCGGGGTACCACAAGGACGCGCTCACACCCGAGATCTTCGAGCGGCTGACCTTCGAGCCCTGGCAGTGCAGCCACCTCGTCTTCATGAACGGACGGTTCGTGCCCGAGCTCGGCACGCTGCGCAGCCTGCCGCCAGGTGTAATCGTGAAGAGCCTCGCGCAGGCGCTTTCGGAGGATCGCGCGGCGATCGAGCCGCACCTGGCGCGCTACGCCGACAGCCAGGGGCAGGCCTTCGCGGCGCTCAACACGGCCTTCTTCCAGGACGGCGTGTACGTGGGGGTCCCGAAGGGAGCGACATTCGAGGAGCCGATCCATATCCTCTTTGTCACGACACCGAACGGCGAAAAGGCGATGTCGCACCCGCGCAATCTCTTCGTGATAGGGGAGGATGCCCGGTTGACGATCGTCGAGAGCTACGCCGGCATCGGCGCCGGGGTCTATTTCACGAACGCCGTCACCGAGGTGGTCGCGGGGGACGGCGCCGTGATCGATCATTACAAGCTGCAGCGCGAGAGCGAGGAGGCCTTCCACGTCGCGACCCTCGAGGCGCGCCTCGGGCGCGGCAGCAGCTTCAGCTCGCACTCGGTGTCGCTGGGCGGCGCCCTGGTGCGCAACGACGTCAACGCGGTTCTCGGCGCCGAGGGGGCCGACTGCACCCTCAACGGCCTCTACGTGCTGGACGGCCGCCAGCACGTGGACAATCACACCCTCATCGATCACGCCCGGCCGCGCGGCTCGAGCCGCGAGCTCTACAAGGGGGTCCTCGACGGGGCGTCCCGCGGAGTGTTCGACGGCACCATTGTTGTGCGGCCGGACGCGCAGAAAACCGACGCGCGGCAGGTGAACCGGAATCTCCTGCTCTCCGATGAGGCGCTGGCCGACAGCAAGCCGACGCTGCAGATCCACGCGGACGACGTCAAGTGCAGCCATGCCGCCACCATCGGGCAGCTGCAGGAGGACGCGATGTTCTACCTCCGCTCCCGCGCCCTGAGCGAGGAGACCGCCCGAAGCCTCCTGATCCAGGCCTTCGTCAGTGACATCGTCGGGCGCATCAAGATAGAACCGGTCCGGACGGGGCTCGAGTGCCTGCTGTTCACCCGCCTTCCCCGTCACCACGGGCCCAGGGAGGCGTCATGAAGGCCGTCCGCGGCGTGGAATCCGCGCGCCCGGGGTTCGACGTCGAGCGCATCCGCCGTGACTTCCCGATCCTGGGACAGAAAGTCAAAGGGAAGCCGCTGGTCTACCTGGACAACGCCGCGACCTCGCAGAAGCCGCGGGCGGTCCTCGATGCGATCACCGCCTTCTACTCGGCGGACAACTCGAACGTCCACCGCGGGTTGCACGAGCTGAGCGAGCGGGCCACAGCGGCCTACGAGGGCAGCCGCGCGAAGGTGAGGACGTTCCTGAATGCCGCCGAGGATCGCGACATCGTCTTCGTCCGCGGCACGACCGAGGCGATCAACCTGGTGGCGCGGACCTGGGGACGGACGCGGGTCGGGAAAGGGGACGAGGTCCTGATCACGGCGATGGAGCACCACTCCAACATCGTGCCGTGGCAGATGCTGTGCGAGGAGAACGGCGCGACGCTCAAGGTGGCGCCGATCAGCGACGCGGGAGAGCTGATTTTGGAGGATCTCGAGCGGCTCATCGGCCCGCGCACTCGTGTGGTGTCGGTCTCGCACGTCTCGAACACCCTGGGGACCATCAACCCGGTCCGGGAGATTGCGCGGATGGCGCACCGCCACGGGGCCGTCATCGTCGTGGACGGGGCGCAGGCCGTCCCGCACCTCCTGGTCGACGTGCGGGATCTCGAATGCGATTTCTACGCGTTCTCCGGTCACAAGCTCTACGGCCCGACAGGCATCGGCGTTCTGTACGGCAAGGCCGCCCTGCTCGAGGCGATGCCGCCCTTCCAGGGAGGGGGCGACATGATCAGCTCGGTCACCTTCGAGAAGACGACCTACAACAAGATCCCCTGGAAGTTCGAGGCGGGAACCCCCGACATCGCGGGCGCCATCGGGCTGGGCGCCGCCATCGACTACCTGGGCACCGTCGACCTGGGCGCGCGCGTGGCCTACGAGCACGACCTCCTGCGTCACGCGACCGAGGCGGTCGCCGGCATCCCGCAGGCGCGCGTCCTGGGCACGGCGCGCGAGAAGGCCTCGGTCCTTTCGTTCGTTCTCGACGGCGTGCACCCGCACGACATCGGCACGATTCTCGACCACCAGGGAATCGCCATCCGCGCCGGCCATCACTGCACGCAGCCGCTCATGGATCGTCTGGGCGTGCCGGCCACAGCCCGCGCCTCGCTCTCCTTCTACAACACCCACGGGGAGATCGATGCGCTGGCGGCGGGAATCCTGAAGGTGCTCGAGGTGTTCGGCGGATGAACGAGCTGGGAGAGCTTTACCAGGAGGTCATCCTCGACCACAACCGCCAGCCGCGGAACTTCCACGCGCTCGAGGGCGCGAACCGGCGGGCCGAGGGGCACAATCCCCTGTGCGGCGACCGGCTCACGCTGTACATACGAATGCGCGGGGAGGTGATCGACGGGATCGGTTTCGTCGGGTCCGGGTGCGCGATATCGAAGGCCTCCGCCTCCCTGATGACCGAGGCGCTGAAGGGCAAAACCCGCGGGGAGGCCGAGTCGCTGTTCCGGGTCTTTCACGGCCTGGTGACCGGCGATGCGACCGAGGGCGGACCCGGGGACAAGGCGAATGGCGGCCCCGACCTCGGGAAGCTCGTGGTGTTCTCGGGAGTGCGCGACTATCCTGTCAGGGTCAAATGCGCCACCCTGGCCTGGCACACCCTGCGGGCGGCGCTCGACAACGCGGAGACCCCCGCGACGACGGAGTAAGCGGAATGCAGAACGATCAGCCTGACGGCGGCGAACAGTTCCAGCCGGCCCATGCCAGGAGCAGCTTCAATCTTGATCCAGCGGCGCGGGCGCTCGAGGAGAAGATCGTCGAGCAGCTGCGCTCGGTCTACGACCCCGAGATCCCGGTCAACATCTACGAGCTGGGCCTCATCTACGACATCAAGGTCACTCCCGAAGGTGCCGTGACGATCGTCATGACACTGACCTCGCCCGCGTGCCCCGTGGCGGGCTCCCTGCCTCCGGACGTCGAGGCCAGGGTCCGGGCGGTTCCCGGAGTGAAGGACGCGCGGGTCGACGTGACCTGGGAGCCTCCCTGGGGTCCCGACAAGATGACCGAGGCGGCGAAGCTCCAGCTCAACATGCTGTAAGGGCGTCCGCGCGCGGCTATACTTCCAGGCGATGTTCTCGCGCCGCCTGCCTTGGCCCTGTCCCATCAACCGCCTCTCGCGGCTCCTCGAGGAGAAGCGGCGGGGCGGCGTGCGTATCCTCGATCTCACCGAATCGAATCCGACCCGCGTCGGCCTCGACTACCCGGCCGGTGCCCTCGCTTCCGCTCTCGTGACGCCCGGCGCCGTCGAATACCGGCCCGCGCCGCGCGGCCTCGAATCCGCCCGGCAGGCGGTGGCGGAATACCATGCGCGCCGCGGCAGCGCAGTGGCGCCCGAAGCCATACTCCTCACCGCCAGCTCGAGCGAGTCCTATTCGATCCTCTTCAAGGCGCTCGCCGACCCCGGAGACGCCATCCTGGTGCCGCAACCATCCTACCCGCTCTTCGAGTATCTCGCCGGGCTAGAAGCCGTGCGGGTGGCGGCCTACCCGCTGGTCTACGACGGTCGCTGGGAGATCGATCTCAAGACCCTGGAGCGGCAAGCCGTCGCCGAGAAACCGCGGGCCATCGTCCTGGTCAATCCCAACAATCCGACCGGCTCGGCCCTGACCGGGCGCGAGCGCCGCGGGGTCGAGGCGATCTGCGTGGAGCGCGGCATCGCCATCATCTCCGACGAGGTGTTCTTCGACTACCTGCACGAGCCGGCCGGCTGTGCCGGCGCGGAGCGGGCGTCCGACGATCGGCCGGTGTCGATGGCGTCCTCCGCGGAAGGCCGGCACGGTCCGGAGGCGCTGGTCTTCACGCTCGGGGGCCTATCGAAGGCGTGCGGGCTGCCGCAGATGAAGCTCGGCTGGATTCTCGCGACCGGTCCGGCCGAGGTCGCCCGCGAGGCGCTTGATCGACTCGATCTGATCGCCGACACCTATCTTTCGGTCGGCACC
>JANMQK010000260.1:0-1709 GCA_031370485.1 Acidobacteriota bacterium
ACACGGCGGGATAGCTGCCCCGCCAGAGCAGGTCGAGCAGGTCCGTGGGAGGGTTGGCGAAACGGCGGATCTCCTCGAGGGTGAGAGGCAGAAGCTCGAGCAGCGCCGTCCGGCCGGCGAGCGACTGGCCGAGGGACTGGAGCAGGGTGAAGTTCGCCGATCCTGTGAGAATGAACCTCCCGGCGGCCGGGCGCGCGTCCACAACCGTCTGGATGTAAGACAGGAGATCCGGGACGCGGTGCACCTCGTCGAACACGGCTCCCTCGTCATGCTGGGCCAGAAACGCCCGCGGATCCCGGCGCGCGAAGTCCCGCACGTCGGGCGCCTCGAGGGACACGTAGGGCTTGCGGGGGAAGACGGCACGGCAGAGAGTGGTCTTGCCCGACTGCCGCGGTCCGGTGACGGTGACGACAGGGAACTTCCGGGCGAGGGCCCGGAGACGGCTCTCGAGGACGCGTCGAATCACGAGCCCATCCTGGCACGCCTGGGACTGATTGTCAATCGTATTTACAATCTGTCCCACACCGGTGGGTCACCTCCCGGAAGACCGTCAGGAAGGCGGACGGCGCAGGCCGTCTGCCCGTCGGCGGAGACGCGCGCGGCAGAACCGACGGTGTCCAGCCGGGAGGGGCCGGCGCGGCGCCTCGCGGTACGACGCGGAGTCGCCCGGCTCGGCGTCCGCCTCCGCGTACATCTCCAGGAGCCGCTTGTCTTCGACCCCTTCATAGGCTCGGGCAAACGGACGAACGCATCAGATTCAACCTCGAAGCAGACGTGCGTTGCGATAGAATGCAACCTCGATCCAGGCGCGCGAACGCTGAAGCGGCGGGAACGGGCCGCCGCAGTCAGGGAGGCAAGTGCGGTCAATTGGGCCGTGCTCGACGACCTGCTCAGCCCACCTCTACCCCAACAAGGCGAAGGAAAGCGGCGCGTTCTCGTCGAGTGTCTACCACATCCACCCCTTCGTGAAGATGAACTATTTCAACGAGTACGAGGACCTCTCGACCCTGGCCCAGGAGCTGGGCCACGCGCTCCACAGCCACCTGTCCTCGGAGAACCAGCCCTACGTGACTTCGCCATACCTTCCATTCATCGCGGAGATCGCCTCCACGATGAACGGAAAGCTCCTGTCCGATTACATGCTCAAGCGGGTCAAGACCGACGACGAGAGGCTCTACCTCCTCAACCGGCTCATCGAGACGATCCGCACGACCATCTACCGCCAGACCCTGTTCGCCGAGTTCGAGCTTCTGGCCCACACCGAGGCCGAGAAGGGAACGCCGCTCACGGCCGATCTTCTCGACGGGATTTACCGCAAGCTGATCGCGCAGCATTACGGCCCGGGGCTGACGATCGACGCCAACGACGGCATGGAGTGGTCGTACGTGCCGCACTTCTACTACAAGTACTACCTCTACGTGTACGCGACCGGCCTCTCCTCGGGGATCGCCCTCTCCGAGCGGGTGCTGACGGGCGGCGAGAAGGCGCGCGACGCCTACCTGGGGATGCTCGAGGCCGGCTCCTCGAAGCCCCCGCTCGAGATCCTGAAGGCCGCGGGCGTCGACCTCACCCGCCCCGACGCCATCGTGGCGGCCGCGCGCCTGATGGACAGGACGCTCAAGGAAATGCGCGCCATACTGGACCGCCGCGCGGCGCACTAGGGCGCGCGTGGCCCGAAGAAGGAGAAACCGATGGAGGAGATCCTGGAG
>JANMQK010000262.1:0-2957 GCA_031370485.1 Acidobacteriota bacterium
CGTCCTGCAGGTCGAAGCAGGTCGCCAAGATCCGGCTGACCTGGCGGCGCGCGCCCTGAACCAGCTCGGTCGGAGTCAGGAACCCCATCTCGATCAAGGCCTTGGCCAGGGATCGATCCGGGAGGACGCGGGAGCGGGCCATGTCCAGCTGAGGTTGCGTCAGCCGTCCGTCGAGGATCAGGATATTGTGCAGCCGGTCGGCTTCGTCGTTACTGGCCGCCGAGGCGATCTCCCCCCGCCTGAAATAGAGGACCTTGAGTGTTGTGCGGAGGCTGACGCGGAGCGTCCCCTCGAACGCCTGGGAGTGCAGGCGCGCGACGAGCCGGGGGAAGAAAACCGCGGCGATCGGTCCTTGGAGCGGGAATTCCTGCATGGAATGCCGGGATTGCCTCAGCCAGTCCTTGTACAAGTTAAATCATAGGGTTGCGCTCAGCCCCTGTCAAGAAATCCTTCCTGGACGCGGGTCCCGGCGGGGGGTGGTATCCGCCCGGGGCGCCGCCCTCCGGGGCGTTATCAGATAGAGTCGCGCCGGAGATGATCCGGACTTCGTACGACGCCATCGTCATCGGCAGCGGCATCGCCGGCCTGCGGGCCGCACTCGAGATTGCGGCCGGCGGGCGGACCGCGGCCGTGCTGACCAAGGACGGCCCGACCGACTCCTCCTCCGACAAGGCCCAGGGAGGCCTCGCGGCCGTGCTCTCGGATGACGACGAGGTGGCCCTGCACTACCAGGACACGTTGCTTGCGGGTGACGGACTCTGCGCCGAAAGCGCCGTCAGGGTCCTGGTGGAGGAGGGGCCACATCGCGCCCTCGAGCTCATCGAATGGGGGGCGCGCTTCGATCGCGAAGGAGCGCGCCTGGCCCTGGGTCGCGAGGGGGCCCACAGCAAGCGCCGGATCCTGCACGCCCAGGGGGACTCGACCGGGCGGGAGATCGTGCGGGCGCTGGTGGACAAGGCGCGGGCCACGGAGGGTGTCATCCTACTGCCGCGGATGTTCTCGGTGGACCTGGTGATCGCGGCCGGCCGCTGCGACGGACTCCTGGCCCTGGACGAACGGAGCGGGGAGGCCGTGTTCCTCCGTTCCCCGGCGGTCGTCCTCGCGACCGGGGGCGCCGGGCAGGTCTACCGGGAAACTACCAATCCGCCCCAGGCGACCGGAGACGGGCTGGCGATGGCCTACCGCGCCGGCGCCGAGGTCATGGACCTGGAATTCGTGCAGTTCCATCCGACCGCGCTCGCCATACCTGGAGCGCCGCGCTTCCTGCTGTCCGAAGCGATGCGCGGGGAAGGGGGGCGCCTGGTCGGGCCGTCCGGAGAAGCGTTCATGGCCGCGATCGATCCGCGGGGCGACCTGGCGCCGCGTGACATCGTGGCCCGGGGAATCGTCGCCGAGATGAGACGCACGGAGCAGGCCTTCGTCCACCTCGACATGTCCGGCCTCGACCCGGAGCAGGTGCGCCGGCGCTTCCCGATGATCGCAGCCACGTGCGCGACGCACGGGATCGACATCGCCAGGGATCCGATCCCGGTCTCCCCGTGCGCCCACTACATGATGGGCGGCGTGAAGACCGATCTCTGGGGTCGGACCTCAGTTCCGGGGCTGCACGCCGCCGGCGAAGTGGCCTGCACCGGTGTCCATGGGGCCAACCGCCTGGCGAGCAACTCCCTGCTGGAAGGCCTGGTCTTCGGGGCGCGCGCCGGACGGGCGATCCTGGCGGACCGTCCGGCTTTCGTCCCCCGGGATGGCCCGCTCACGCACGGGGACATGGTCCGTTCGATCGAGAATGGCAAGGCGGCGGCCGCGGCGGCGAGCCTGCGCGGAGTGATGTGGGAGGCGGCGGGGATACTCCGCGATGCGGAGGGTCTCGGCCGCGCGCTTCGCCAGGTGCTCGACCTCGAGAGGGGCCTCGCTCTCCGGCCGCTTGCGCGACCGGGACTCGAAGCCCGCAACATGCTTTTCGTGGGGAGGCTGATTGTCGAGTCGGCCCTGGCCCGCCAGGAGAGCCGCGGAAGCCACTACCGGAGCGATTTCCCGTCGAAGGAAAAGGGGAGGGGCCGGCACTCGATCATCGCCCCCGGCGCCCCCGCGTCCGACCTTCCGACGATCTCCGTCCCGGAGATCCCGTAGGGGTTCCGCCGTTTCGCGGGGCGACGGCGTCGTCACACGCCGTCCGCGCGCGGACGCGCTCCCATCCCGCCATCTTCCACTTTCCCGGCCGGAACGGCCGCTGCGACCCGCGCATCGGTATTGCTAGAGGCCGCGGCGGCGCGTCGAAACGATCGCGGGGGCGGGGCGCCGCGCGGGGAGGCGGGGGATGCGGTCCGGGGAACATGATCAGCATTCGTATCTCGTCACCCTCTGGACCTACCGCAACAGGCCTCTTTTCTCCGACCCGGCGGTTGCGGCGCTCTTCTGCCGGATCCTTGGAGAACTCCGGGCCCGCCTGGGCTTCCGCCTGCACGCCTACGTAGTCCTGCCTGACAGGGTCCGGCTGATCGTCGGCGGCGGCGACGGCGACCCGCACTCCGTACAGGTCATCGTTCAGCGCCTCAAGTCACGCTTCGCGCGCGAGGCCAACGATCGGTCGGGGAGGCTGGGACTTGTCTGGGAGGACGCCGATCAGCGGGTGGCGCTGGTCCGTGGCGCCGAGTTGGCCAGGCGGGCCGATGGATTGCACCGCTCGCCGGCCTTGGCTCGCCTCGTCCCGCATCCCGCGCAGTGGCGCTGGTCGAGCTACCGCGACTGGTCGGGTCAAGGAAGCTCGCCCCTGCCGGTCGATCTTCCGCGCCACGGCGGCTGACAGGCGGCCCGGGGTCAGCGGATGATATGGAAGGTCCGCTCCCATCGGGAACGGGTCAGGAAATGGCTGATCTTCGACCAGAAGCCGCGGACCCGGTCGGAGACCGAGGTCTTGAGATAGGCGTCGCGGTCCTCCTCGTAGGACCACCAGATCA
>JANMQK010000329.1:0-15674 GCA_031370485.1 Acidobacteriota bacterium
GTTCTGGATCCTAGACGCAGCAGTCGGCTACAAGCTGCCCCGGAGGCTGGGCTCGATAGTGCTCGAGGGCCGGAACATCGGCAACCGCGAATTCAAGATGTTCGAGCGCTCACCTGAAGACACATTCATCCCAGCGCGTGCCGTCACCCTCTCGCTCAACTTCACCCTCTAAGGGGGGCCCGGCCGGGGCGGCGGGGAAATCCTCCGGACGGCGTGGCCCGACCGACCGGCGCCGGAAGTATCTGGCGGCGCTCCTGATGGGACTGATCCCGGGTGTCGTGGGCATCCTTCTGGACCATTCCCCCTTCTCGGCCATCGAGAACACCGGCCTCGATCTGCTCTTCAGGATGCGTGGCGAGCAGCCTCCTCCGAATGGCGTCGCCGTGGTCGCCATCGACGACGCCTCCTACGGCGAGATGAAGGTCCCCGTGTTGAGCCCGTGGCCGCGTAAAAACCACGCCCGCCTCATCCGGAGCCTCGAGCAGGAAGGGGCGCGTGCAATCGCTTTCGACGTCACCTTCAACAGCGAGGGGGATGAACCGGAGGATCGCGACCTGGCGGCCGCGATCGCGGAATCGGGACATGTCGTTCTCGGCTCGGAGATCAACCAGACGGCCGATCCCCACGGCACGGTCGTCCGCGTAGAGGACCCCATCGAGCCCTTCCGGCGGGGTGCCGCCGCCGTGGGGGTCGTAGGGCTGAAGGCGGACGATGACAGCTTCATGCGATGGGCCTGGCCAGGCTTCGAGGAGCCCGGGGGCGGGGTGAAGCCCAGTCTCGCGTTCGCCGCCTACCGGGTCGCCACGGACGACCGGTCGGAGCTTCCCATGGAGCCGCGCTTGATCGACTATTACGGACCCGCGCGGACCGTTCCGACCGTCTCGTTCTACCAGGCGGTCGAACCGCAGACTTTCCTCCCCCCGGGCTTCTTTCGCGATCGGATCGTGTTCGTGGGACTGTCACAGCCCGCCGCCATCGGCCAGGCCCCCAAGGACGCCTTCCCGACTCCGTTTTTCGCCGTCGACAATCAGCCGACCTACGGTGTCGAGATCCACGCGACCATCGCGGCGAACCTCCTTGAAGGCCGCCGGATCGACATCCTTCCCGGAGCCCTTGAGGGGCTCCTCGTCCTGATCCTGCCGCTCCTCGCGATGTTCCTGTTCATGTACCTGAGCCCCGTCAAGGGCGCCCTCTGCCTCGTCCTGTTCGAGGCGGTCCCGTGGGCGGCGGGCCACTTCGCCTTCGCATTCGGACATGTCTGGATCCCGGTGATGATCCCGGCCGTCATCCAGGTCCCCGGCGCCTACGTGCTGAGCCTCATCTGGTACTACATGACAACCGTGAGGGAGCGCGAGCGGATTCGCAGGGCGTTCTCCTTCTACCTCTCGCCCGACATGATCGCGCGGATCGTGGCCGATCCCGCCTCGCTCAACCTGGGGGGTGAGGAGATCGTCGGAACGGCGATGTTCACCGACATCAAGGGGTTCACGACGCTGGCGGAGGGATTGGGGGCGAAGGAGACGGCCCTCCTCCTGAACCAGTACTTCTCCGAGGTCAACCGGCGCATCTTCGACGAGGGGGGAACCCTCATCAAGTTCATCGGGGACGCGGTGTTCGCCATCTGGGGGGCGCCACTGCGTCTCGAGGATCACGCGACACCCGCCTGCGCGGCAGCGCTGGCGCTGGCGCGGGCCCAGGAAGCCAAGGCAGGGTCGGAGACGACCGTGATGCAGAAGCTGGTCACCCGCATCGGGGTGAACACCGGCTTCATGATGGTCGGGAACCTCGGCTCGGAGCAGCGCTTCGACTATACAGCCATCGGAGACGCCGTGAACATCGCCTCGAGGCTGGAGGGCCTCAACAAATACCTGGACACCCGGGTGATCGCCAGCGGGACGACGGTGGTTCTCACCGGGACGAAGTTCGTCACGCGCCGCCTGGGGCTGGCGGGCGTCGCGGGGAGGGCGGACCCGGTCGAGATCTTCGAGATCCTCGGCATGGAGGGTGAGACGACGACTCCATCGGCCGGGGCCGTCGCGCGGTTCGAGGAGGCGGTGGGGGACTACACGGCCGGACGGCTGGAGAAGGCGGGGGAGGGGTTCCGAAAGGTCGTGGAGATGTGCGACGGCAAGGACGGGCCGTCCGAGTACTATCTCAAGACGATCGAGCGCTTCGTCAGCACGCCGCCCCCCGCGTGGACAGGCATCCTGCCTTTCGAGAAGTGACCCGCGCCGCCGCGAGGCGCGCGCGCCCCGCTGTAGCTAGAAACTGGCAATGGCCGCGGCTTCGTCGTCGAACACTCCGAAGATGTCGCTCAGGCGCGTCACGGTAAGAAGCTCGGCGGTCCTGCGCGCCGGTTTCAGGATCCTGATCCCCCCTCCCTTCGCCGCCGCGCGCTTGTGGCAGGTGATCAATCCCTTCAGCCCCGAGGAGTCCATGAAAGAGATCTCCTCCATGTTGATGACGAAAGAAGTGGTGCCGGCGTCGAGCAGGGACTGGACGGCCGTCACGAGCGCCTCGTCCCCGTCGCCGAATACCAGGCGGCCCACGAGATCAATCACCGCGACCGGACCCTTCTGCCGGACCGTGAACCGCATGGCGTCTCAGCCCCTTCTGAAGGCGTGGAAATGGTCGAGGGGGCCGGCCCCCTTGCCGAGCCCGGGGGCGGCCCGGAGCGCCGCGGTCAGGAACTCCTTGGCGCGAGTGACGGCGTCGAGGGGCGCGAGACCGTGTGCCAGGTAGGCCGTGATCGCGGCCGAGAAGGTGCACCCCGTGCCGTGCGTGCTGGTCGTGACGATCCGCTCTCCCTTGAGCTCCTGGAAATCCCGGCCGTCGTAGAACAGGTCCACGGAGTTCGGCCCCTCCGCGTGCCCTCCCTTGATGACGACACAGGCCGGGCCGAGGCCATGGATCCGGCGGGCGGCTTCCCGCTGCCCTTCCTCGTTGGCCACCGGGTGGCCGGCGAGGACCTCGGCCTCGGGCAGGTTGGGCGTGAGAACGGCGGCGAGCGGGAGAAGGTGCTTTTTGAGAGCGCCGATCGCGTCCTCGCGCAGCAGCCGCGCGCCGCTCTTGGACAGCATCACAGGGTCCACCACGACGTTCGAAATCTTGCAGCGCTTGAGAGCCAAAGCTACCGCCTCGACGGTGGCGGCGCTCCAGAGCATCCCCGTTTTCGCCGCGTCGATCCCGATGTCCTGGGCGACCGCATCGATCTGGGCGGCCACCATGTCCGGGGCGATCTCCTGGACGCGGGTCACGGCGACGGTGTTCTGCGCCGTGACCGCCGTGATGGCGGACATGCCGAAAACCCCCAGGGCGCCGAAGGTCTTGAGGTCGGCCTGCACGCCGGCGCCGCCCCCCGAATCGGAGCCCGCAATCGTGAGCGCCCGCTTCACCGTGCGCCTCCGGGAGCCGCCGCCCGCGCCAGGGTGATGCGGCGCTTGAGGGCCCGCGCGGCGGCCGCCATATCCTCCGCGTGGGCGACGGCCGACACGACCGCGGCGCCGGCGGCCCCCGCGCCGATCACCGCCTCCACGTTCTCGACCGTGATCCCCCCGATCGCGATCACCGGGATCGAGATCGAGGCCGCTATGGCCGCGAATGCCTCGATGCCCAGCGGCTCGCCCGCGTCCGGCTTGGTGGCGGTCGCGAAAACCGGGCCGACGCCGACGTAGTCGGCTCCGTCCTTCTCGGCCCGCCGGGCCTCTTCCCGGGTGCCGGCCGACACCCCGAGAATGCGGGGGCGGGGCAGGAGGCGGCGGGCTTCGCGGGCGGGGATATCGCGATTCCCCACGTGCGCGCCGTCGCTCCCGGCAATCAAGGCCACGTCAACCCGGTCGTTGACGATCAGGACCGCCCCGAATTTCCGCGCCAGCGGCTGGATTTCGGATGTGATGCGACATAAGTTCATGGCGGGGGACGACTTGTCCCGAATCTGGACCGCGTCTGCGCCCCCTTCGAGCGCGGCCCGGGCGATCTCCGCGTGGGAGCGGCCCCGGGACGGTTCGAGGTCGGTGACGATGTACAGGTCGTAACGGGGCCATCTCACGAGCATCACGCCTCCCTGCGAGGGGAATCTTATCACCATGACCGGATTCGATCCGATGGAGAACGAGGCCCGGGACGACTCCCGCGAGGAACCCCCCATGGGGGATTCCCCCGGGGAGCGCGCCGACCTCATGCATAACGCCCTCTTCACCCTGCACGAGATCCAAGCCAACCTTTCCCAGGAAGAGGACGGCGAGACAATCCTGAAATCGGGGACCTCGGCCGCCGTCGACATGACCGAGGCGGACTGCGGGGCGATCCTGATCGACGCCGCGCCCGGGCATGGCGAATTCAGCTACGGCCGGTGCCATGGGCGCGACCTCGCGCATAACGATATTGAAATCCTGGCCAAGGCCCTCGACCCCTTTCTGGCCGAGGTCCGCCGGGGGAAGGGGGCGCCGCTTGTCCTGGCCCTCGATCGGAGGACGGGAGAGGCCGCGCCCTCTGCCGAGCCGCCGGCCGAGCTCCGCACCCACGGCCTGAACGCGGTCCTGATGCTTGACTTGCAGAGCGGGGGGCGGAGTCACGGTGTTCTCCTCCTCGGCCGGTCGGCGGAAATCCCCTTCGACCCGGAGCGGCAGCTCTTCGCCGAGATCCTCGCCGGACAGATCGCGGTCCAGTACGAGCGCGCCTGCCGCGCCGCCGAGCTCGAGCGGGCGGAAGAATGGGTGAATGGCCAGGTGACCGCGACGGCCTCGCTCAAGCGCGATCTCGCCTGCCGCGAGCGCGCGGTGCGTGCGATCGCCGAGGTGGCGCGGGCCTCGGGCGGCCCGCTCGCCGACCCCGAGGCGATCTCCGAACGCCTGCGCAGGGGACTCCTTAGCCTCAGGTACGACGCGGGGGCGATTCACCTGTTCGATGCAGAGACCCGCACCCTCACGCTCCAGGCGCAGCAGGGGCTCCCGACGGAAGTCCAGGAGAGACTCGGGGTCCTGCGTCCGGACGCGCCCGAGCTCTGCGAGGCGTTCAATAGTGACACTCCGGTCGTGCTCGAGCCGGCGAGCGAAAAACCGGACGGCCCGACCGGCTGGGCCCGGAAAGGCGGGTTCCGCGCACTGGTCATCGTGCCGTTCAGCACGGGCGCATCGGTGCGCGGCATTCTCTTCGCCGCCGGCCGTGAGGAGAGGGTGGTCGGCCCGGACGAGACCGCGGCGCTCGCCGTGATCGGCGGGCTGGTCGCCCTGGCGGCCGAGTACGAGCGCTCCATCGCGCGCTTCGGCGCACCGCTCGATCCCGAGATCCCCGTTCCGGAACCAGCCGCCTCGGAACCCGTCGATCCCGAGCCCGCCGTTCCGAGGGCCGCTGTTCCGGACGCCGCGGCGCCCCATCCGTGGGACGAGGCGGTGCAGAACCTCTCTCCGGCGGCGGAGATCGCGTCAAGGCCCCCGGTGACACACGTCGAACCCTGGCCGGCCGATGCCCGGGGGAAGATGCGCATCCTGGTGGTCGACGACGAGCCGGCGCTCCGTGAGATGGCCGGGCAGATTCTGAGGGACTGCGGCCACGAGGTGATCCTGGCGAAGGACGGGGTTGAGGGGCTCGATGTCTATCGCAGGGAGTGGGGAAAAATCTCCATGGTGGTGCTCGACATGGTGATGCCCCGCATCAGCGGGCTCGAGACCTTCCGGCGTATAGTCGGAATGGATCGGAGGGCCCGCGTCCTGCTCTGCTCGGGGTACGGCCCGATCGAAAAAGCGAAGCAGGCGATCAAGGAGGGGGCCATGGGCCTCCTGCCGAAGCCCTACGCATTTCAGGATCTGGTCGCCTGGGTGGAGAGAGCCCGGCATCCGGAGACTTTCATCTCCCCGGACTGAGTCACGCCAAAACGCACGACACCGCTCCCGCGCATCGCCGGAGGTGCCCGGTGCTATACTCGCGGCCGGATCTCCTGAGGCGGGTCGCATGACGCGGGCGGAGTTGGGCTTCTACCACAAACTGACCTGAATCTCCTGCCGCAAAGCAAAAGGTTTTTTGCTCAGGAGAGGTGCCAGGCTCATCGAGCGTGATCTCATCAAGGATCCGCTCGACCTGCGCGAGTTGCGCAGGCTGTTCGACGGCCAGGATCCGGGCGCCTTCCTCAACCCGCGTCACGCGCTGTACCGGACGATGGGCATGAAGAAGAACCCGCCCTCCCCGGACGAGATCATCCGCCTCATGGCGAAGGAACCGGGCCTAATCCGGAGGCCGCTCGTGGTCCGGGAAGGGCGAATGGTCGCGGGATACGACGAGATGGGGCTCGCGCGGCTCCTGCGCTAGCGCGAAGGGAGACACCATGCGAATGACGTGCGTGACGATGCTTGCGATGGTCCTCCTGGCGGCCGGCGCGTCCGCGGGCGCGTCGCGCGCCGCGGAGACGGGGCCCCAGGTGACCATCTACAACCAGGAATTCGCCCTCGTGAAGGAAACCCTCACTCTTGATTTGAAACAGGGGACCGGGAAGGCGCGGGTCACCGACGTGACGTCGCTTCTCGAGCCCGACTCGGTGATCCTGGGCGACCCGAAGGACCCGAATGGCCTGCGCGTCCTGGAGCAGAATTACGAGGGGGACCCTCTCAGCGAGGGATACCTGTTGCGCCAGCACGAAGGACGGATGGTGGTGTTCCAGAGGATCAACCCGGCCACGGGGGCCGTCGAGACCACGAGCGGCCGCGTTGTCCGCAGCGGCTACGCCCCCCAGCAGCCCGGCTGGCAGGCGCCGGGCTTCGATGGCGGCCGGTCTTCGCTGGCGTCGGGCGCTCCTCCCGCGTCGCCGATCGTCGAGGTGGACGGGAAGATCCAGTTCTCCCTTCCCGGCCAGCCGCTCTTCGACATGCCCGGGCCCGACGCAATCCTGAAGCCCACTCTCCTCTGGACGCTCTGGTCCGGCCGGGACGGGCCGCGGGAGGTGGTGCTGTCGTACCTGACCGGGGGATTGCGCTGGGAGGCGACCTACAACCTGGTCGCGCCGGAGACCGGCGACACGTTCGACCTGGTCGGATGGATCACCCTGGAGAACCAGAGCGGCGCCGAGTTCGAGGACGCCCGGGTGAAGCTGATGGCGGGCGAGGTGAGCAAGATCCAACCCCCCTCCCCCCAGATGTACCAGAAAGGGATCATGGTCGCGATGGAAGGCGCCCCGGGCCCCCAGGTGACCGAGAAGGCGTTCGACGAGTATCACTTGTATACGCTGCAGAAGCCGACGACACTGAGAAACCGGGAGATCAAACAGGTGGAGTTCTGCCGGGCCGAGGCGGTCCCGGCGGCCCGCCTCTACGTGTATGACGGCGCGATGAGCGGCACCAAGGTCGCCACCATGCTGGAGTTCAAGAACGACAAGTCCTCGGGGCTCGGGATCGCGCTGCCGAAGGGGACCATGAAGATCTACCGCAACGACAGCGACGGCCGGCGGGAATTCATCGGCGAGAACCCGATCGACCACACCCCGGCGGACGAGAAAGTGCGGATCCACCTCGGCAACGCCTTCGACGTGGTGGGGGAGCGCCGGCAGACGTCGTTCCGGACGGACGACAGCCGCAGGGAGGCGACGGAAGGGTTCGAGATCAAGCTGCGGAACCACAAGAAGAAGGAAGTCGAAGTCAGGGTCGTGGAGCACCTCTACCGGTGGACGAATTGGTCGATCGCGGAGCCGTCCGATCCGTTCACCAAGACCGACAGCCGCACGGCGGAGTTCCGCGTGAAGGTGGCCCCGGACCAGGAGAAAACGATCACCTACCGCGTGCGCTACACCTGGTAGGGCCGGGTGGCTCAGCCTTCGATGCGGGTGAGCCGGATCTTTCCCCCCTCGCGGACGCGCCCGAGACGTGACGCGTCGCCGGTGATCCGGCCGAACACGTTCACGGGGGACGAAGCGCCCGGCGCGGTTTCCGCGGGCGCCGCGCCCGGACCGAAAACCAGGGCGATCGCCTTCCCGCCGGGCCGGTAACCCAGTTCCCCGGCGGACAGACCGGCCCGGGCATTCCGCTCGGCCGGGAGCGTCAGGCCCACCTCGATGACAATCTCTTCGCCCGAACGGCGCGCGGTGCTCTGGATCGGCAGCGCGTCCCACACCGCGTCCGCCGTCGGGCCCGAGCTCAGCACGGCGTAGACGCGGACACCGTCCGCTTCGATCCGGATCGCCCGCTCGGAGGCCATCATCTTAATACGCCGCCAGGGGCGGCAGGGCCCGGGCTGGATCCATCCACCGCTTGACCGCGGGGTGGGCCAGGAGATCGCGCATGTAGGCGGCGGCGCGGGGAACGGTCGCTGTCGGTATCCGGAACGCGGTCAGCCGGACCACGGCCGGCGCATACATCGCGTCGGCCGCGCCGAACGGACCGAAGAGGAACGGTCCATCGCCGGTCTTCCGTGCCAGGGCGTCCTCCCACAGCGCGAGCATTTCCGCCGCCTCGGCCCGGGCCGCTTCCGAAGCCTCCGGCGGCTGCGGCAGGAAGCACAGGTTGAACGACATCCCTTCGCGCAGCTTCATGAACCCCGAATGCATCGCCGCCGCCAGCCACCGCGCGTGCGCCCGCTGCCCAGCGTCCCGGGGCCAGAGCGCCGGGTGCGCCGGGGCGGGGAAGGTCTCCTCGAGGTACTCGATGATCGCGAGGGAATCCGGTATCACCAGGCCGTCGTGGTGCAGCACCGGCACCTTGCCGGTCGGGGAGACCTTGCGGCGCAGGGCCCGGTCCTTGTCGTCGCGCAGCGCGATAGTTTTCTCCTCGAACGGGACGTTCTTGGCGGCGAGCGCCACATAGGCGCGCATCGACCAGGAGGAGATGTTCTTCTCACCGATGTGGAGCACGGGCTTGCCGGGCATGGTTCTACCTCCTCGGACCGATTAATGGGCGACGGACGCCCGCTCCCAGGGCGCCAGGTTCCAATCCTTGCGGACGAGCGCCCCCTGGCGCCCGTCGCGCGTCCCGCTCTCGTACACGAGGAGGGACGCGTTCTTGACCTCGTCCTGGCGATCGAGCTCGAGCACCTCCTGCTCCTCCATCCGCTCGAGCAGCCGCCGGAACAGCAGCACCACGACGCTGTGCGTGACCACGAGGACCCGCTGCCCGGCGTGCTCCCGCACGAGCGTGCCCAGGAAGGACTGAACCCTCAGATTCACGTCGGGATAGGACTCCCCCCCCGGGGGGCGGTAGTAGTACTTGCCGATGAATTCCTTGCGCCGGGTCTCCTCCGGGTGCTTCACCCGCACGCCGTGCCGCGTCAGCCCGTCGAGGACACCGAACTCCTTTTCGCGGACCCGCTCCTCGACCCTTCTGAGAGCCGGCTCCAGGGACACCTCCTCGAGGACGAGGTCGGCCGTCTGCTGGGTGCGGGTGTAGGGCGAGACGTAGAGAACGTCGAACGGGGAGTAGCGGTCGAGGTAGCGGCCGCTCGCCCTCGCCTGCTCGCGGCCGAGCGGCGTGAGCGGCACGTCCATGTCGCGCATGCTCAGGCCGAGATAGACCTCCTGCGAGCTCGCCTTCTCGAGGTATTCGCGTCTCTGGTTGGCCTCGCTCTCGGCGTGCCGCATGACCGCGAGGAGCGAAGGCCACTTGGAGCCTGTTTTCGCCGGCATGAGGCCTCCATTTTACACGAGGCCGGAGCCCGGGGCAGGGGTGTTATAATCCGCCGCCGAAACGGCCCGCAAATCCCAATCACGCGCTCATGTCGATCCGCGCGATGGTTTTCTCGGGCCCGGGAGCCTGCGATATGACACACGGAAGAAGGGGAGCATGCGTGCTCGTGGTCCTGACCGCCATCATCCTCGCGCGTCCCCTCCTGGCGGCGGACCAGGAGGAGAAAAAGGACATCACGTGGACCCTCTCGGGGGAGGCACGCTTCCGCCCCGAGTGGCGCGACAACACCGACCTCAATGACGGCGTCGACGATCAATCGCGCCAGGGATTCATGCGGCTGCGGCTTGGCGCCACCATCCTCTACAAGGACGACTACCGCATCTTCGTCCAGGCCCAGGACGCGCGCGTCGCAGGCGAGGAGGTGAACACAGGTTCGAACGACAAGAACCTCGACCTTCACCAAGGGTACCTGGAGATCAAGCGCCTGGCGGAGGGCCTGAGCCTAGTGGTGGGGCGCCAGGAGTGGGCCTACGGCGACCAGCGGCTGATCGGGGCGGGGTGGTGGTCGAACAACGGCCGGTCGTTCGACGGCGTGAAGCTGCGATATGCGGGTCGCACCTTCTGGCTCGACGGGATGGCGGCCCGCATCCAGACACGCCCCGGCCCGTTCGGATCTCCACCCGTTGCAAGGACCTCCGGCAGCGACCTGTTCGGCGTCTATTTCCAGAGCCTAGCGCGCAAGGGGTCGGAATACGACGGCTACTGGCTGTTGTTCGACGATCACGTGCCGAAGGCGGGCGAGACGGGCGCGTTCGGCGACACAGCGATCCAGGCTTTCGGAGGGCGTCTCAAGGACCATTACGGCCCCTTCGATCTCAACGTCGAAGGGGTCATCGAACGCGGGGAGCAGAACGGCGACGAGTTGCGGGCGCAGGCCGCGGCGGTCGTGCTCGGCTACACCCGCGGCAGCCACCCGAAGGTCCGCCTGTTCGGGGGTTACGACTTCGCTACGGGGGACAGCGACCCGACGGACGGGAGGCAGGAGGAGTTCTTCAATTTCTTCCCGACCAACCACGCGCTCTACGGCTATATCGACTACCAGGGATGGCGGAACCTGCGCGGCCCCTGGGCGGCCGTCGGAGTGACCGCAGGCCGCAATTACCTCCAGGTAAAGGTCCACGGATTCCAGCTCGAACAGGCCCGCGGCGCGTGGAAGGACGAGGCGGGCGCGACCGTCTTCGCCTCCGACCCCACGGGAAGCTCGGGCAAGGGGATCGGCAGCGAGGTCGACCTCACATGGCGGTTCGCGTTGAAGGAGAAGACCAGCTTCGAGGTGGGGTATGCGAACTTCAAGCCCGGACGGTTCGCCCGGCTGAACCGCGGGGAGGACTCCTCGGGCTGGGCCTACCTGATGCTGACCGCGACGTTCTAAGAACCGAACCGGGGCGCCCGCGTCGTGCCCGGCGTGGGCGCCCCGGGGATGGTTCTACAGCTCTTTCAGGAACTCGATGAGCGCCTGCTGATCCTCGGGGCTCAACGACCTGAACCGCCGGATCACTTCCTTCGCCTCGCTCCGGTGAGTGTGCGAGAGCGGGCTGTCGTACGACGGGCAGATAACGTCGGCCGGGAACATCCCGTAACCCACCTCGCCGATGCTCCCGCCCGGGGGCGCCGGGCATCCCGCGCCGGGGACGTCGGGTGTTTTCGCGTCGTCCGGGGCCGGCAGGTCGTGCAGCTCGATGACCGCGCGGATCGCGTCATCCAGCTTGCGCACCACGAGCGGAGCGTTCGTGACCTCGCTGTTCGTGAAGACCGTCCCCGCTGGTGTCGTCTTCACGGTCAGCCGGCTCAGGTAGACGCGGGCGTCGTGCAGGTACGGCGGACCCATCCTGCCCATCCCCATCAGGGGCGCCGTGCGGAACTCTGGGCCGAGGGACACCCCGCCCTTCTGGCCCGTGAACACGTCGTCGGCGAGGTTCCGCGGCAGATCGAACGTGGCGTAGAGCCGGCCGTGGTCGTCATCCAGGTCGTCATCGAAGTTGTCCTGACCCCTCAGGAGCCGTTTCAGGTATGGGCGGTTGATGACCAGCGGGTCCCGCGGCGTCGAGGCGAACCGTTCCGCGTTGATGACCGGGCCCGAGTGCAGGAGCAGGTCGGAGAAGATCGGCGCCCACACGTAACTAAGATGCCGCCCTCCCACGTCCGCCGGCGACTGTCCCGTCCTGTGGATGGGCGTGTGGCAGCCGACGCAGCCCACCCCGCGGTCGGACTGCTGGATGGCGTGCGGATCGCGGCCGTCGCCTCCCGGCGGCATGCGGCCGGGGACCATGCGGTTCGCGAACGCCGTCAGGTCGATTCCGAAGAGCGCCGCACCGCGCTGGACCCTGGCCTCGCGCCCATTCCCGTTCCTTGGCTTCGAAGGGTTGTTCGAGCTGAGCAGGGCCAGGAGCTTGTCGCCGAACTCGGGCGGCGCGATGTTGCGGATGAAGTTCCTTTCACTGAAAGGAGTCGAGCCGTGAACTTCAACACCGGCGGGCTCCACGGGCACCGCATCCACGCAGCCCGGGCGGCCGATGTTGATGTCGGCATTATTGGGCTCGGCCCTGTTCAGCATGCTCGTGAACCCCAGCTCCCCTTGCAGCCCTCCCTGGACGAACTGGAGAATCTCGACACCGTTGGCCCGCAGCCCGAAACGCCCCACGCCGCCCACGAATCCCCCGGCCGCGGGGACGACGTTGTGGCGCCCCGTGACGCAGTCACCCGGGCACCCGAAGACCGCGGGGTTGTTGAGCGACGAGGCGGCGCCCAGCGCGTCGGCGGCGTCCTCGCCGGCAAGGATGTCGTTCGTGGGGACGGCCTCCATCAGTCCGCGGCCGATGTACGGCGGCCCGGCGCGCTCCGCCGCGGCGCGGCGGAAGCCGCTCGGGAAGACTCCCGTTGCGTCAGGGGTTCCGGCGAGGTTCAGGTCGATGGAGAGGGGCGGTATCCGCTCCGACAGGCACGCCGCGAGCGACGACCGCGTGTGCTGGACGAACCCTCCGAACTGCTGCGCCACGCCCGTCGCGGGGCTGACGAAAGCGCCATCGAGAGGATCCTGGACGCCGGCGGGGGGATTGCGGGACGGCGAAAAATCCGCGAAGATCGAGAAGGCTGCCGTCTTCCCGGTGTCGGTGATGGCGTCCAGGTGATCGGCCGCGCGGCCTCCTCCGGTGGCGGGATCGAGCGACGTATATCTGAAGTTGGTCGGCGTCGAGCGCGCCGCCCTCGACACGATGGAGACGCAGGTCGATCCCACGGGGCATGGCTTGCCGCCGACGAGCCGGGGATCCTTGACGGTCTCGGCCGAGCTCATGTGACAGCCGAGGCACATCGGCTGGTTGGCCACCGGTCCCGCGCCCTCCTCGACCGTATGCGGCCTGGTGAAGAATTCCATCCCCTCGAGCACCGCCGCGCGTTCGGCGGCGTTGGCAGCAGGGTAGGTGAGAGCGTCGAGGTCCCCCAGTCCCAGGGGAAAGGGACCCACGACGCCGAACCTGTCGCGCGGGACGCGCTGCACGGGCCGCAGCATCGTCCCGGGCGGCGGCGGGTCAACGACAAAATTCGTCAGCCGTTCGATCGCCCGTCGCGCGAGCAAGTCATCATCGGACGGCACTCCCGAGCCCAGCTGCGCCCACCCGGTGCTGGTGAGCAGACCCCCAAGGGCGATCAGGACACCAAACAAACGCCACACGTTCAACGCGCGTGATGGACTTCGCATGACTGTGGACCTCTTCCAGAGATAGTTGAACTGCGCCGATAGAGAAATCCCCTGCACCGGCGGTTCGCCGGTATCCGTCATAGCTCCTTCAAGAATTCGATCAGGGCCTGCTGGTCCTCCGGGCTGAGAGCCCGGTAACGCCGGATGACCTCCCGCGCCTCGCTCCTGTGGGTCTGCGTGAGCGGGCTGCCATACGGTGGACAGATGACGTTCTGCGCGTCGGGGCCGTAGACCACGTTGCCGACGCTCCCGCCGGGCGGGGCCGGGCACCCGGCGCCCGGGACACCCGGCGTTCTGGCGTCATCGGGGGCCGGCAGATCGTGCAGCTCGATGACCGCGCGAAGGGCGTCGTCGAATGTTCGTACGACGAGCGGCGCATTCGTGAACTGGCTGCTCGTCATCACGGTTCCGGCGGGTGTCGTCTTGCTGGTGCGCCGGCTGAGATAGACGCGGGCGTCATGCAGGAACGGGGGCCCGATCTTTCCCAGGCCCATGAGGGGCGGAGTGCGCCACAGGTCTCCGGTGGCGGTGCCCTGACTCGGCAGCGTATCGTCGGCAAGGTTGCGGGACAGATCGAACGTGTCGAAGAGCCGTCCGTCCTTTTCGTCGAAGTCATCGTCACGATCGTCCTTTCCCTTGAAAAGCTTTTTCAGGTAGGGCCGGGTGACGAGCAGCGGGGCGCGAACGGTCGGCGCCTGCCTCTCGGCGTCGATGTCGGTCATCTTGTGAAGAAGCAGGTCCGAGAAGATCGGCGCCCAGACGTAGCTGAGATGCTCGGCTCCCACATCGGCCGGCGACTGTCCGGTTTCATGGATCGGCGTGTGACAGCCGGCGCAGTCCAGCCAGCGGTTCGCCTGGTTGATGGCGTGCGGATCGCGTCCGTCACCGCCGGACGGCATGCGGCCCGGTATCATGCGGTTCGAGAAGGCTTGGATGTCTATTCCGAAGAGCACCGCTCCGCGCTGGACCTGCGCGGCGGGACCACCCTTCCGCGGCTTCGCGGGGTCTTTGGATCGCAACAGCTCCAGGAGTGTCTTCCCGAATTCCGGCGGGGGGGTGAGGCGTATCAGCGACCGGGTACTGGCAACCGTCGAGAGAGGAATCTCGGGGTCGGCAACCATGTCGAAACAGCCCGGCCGGCCGATGTTGATGTCGGCCCTGTTGACCTCGGTCGGCCTCAACTGTTCAGGGGTGAACCCGAGCTCCCCCTGCATCCCCCCGACGACAAACTGCACCAGCGTGGGACCCGCCGCCCGCAGCCCGAAGCGGCCGACACGCACGGTGTTGCCGCCATCCGGTCTTGCAGGAAGATCCCCGCCAATGACCCCTCCGTGGCCCGGGTCGGAGCCGTTCTGGTTGGTGCGACCGGCGATGCAGTCGCCCGCGCACCCGAAAACCGCCGGGTTGTGGAGCGACGAGGCGCCGCTTCGTGCATCGGTCGGATCTTCGAGGTCGAGAATGTCCTGATCGGAGATCGCCTCCATCAGGCCACGGCCCACGTAGGGAGGCGCGGCCCGCTCGCCTGTTGTCCTCCGGAATCCGGTGACGGGGCTGATCCCCGTGATGGGATCAAGGACGCCCGTTATCGGATCCGCGGTGACGCCCGGCAGATTCGGATCGATTGCGATGGGCGGGATCCTGTCGGGCAGGCACGCCTCGAGCGACGGGCGCACGTGCTGGACGAAGCCGCCGAACGACGCCAGGGAGTTCAGTGCCCGGGTGGCTGGGTTGAAGTCCATGAAGATCGTGAAGGCCGCCGTCCGCCCGGTGCCGGTGACGGCCCCGGAAGAGGGATCAACAGAGAGGTCGTGATCGGGCGCCCGGCCCCCGCCGGTTGTCGGGTCGAGGGCGGTGAACTCGAGGTTGGTCGGCGTCGAACGCGCGGCTCGCGAGACGTGTGACACCGCCAGGAGGAAGCGGTCCTTGTGCGACAACTCCTCCGAATTCGTGTGACACCCCAGGCAGAACGCCTGATTGCTATCCGGGCCCGCGCCTTCCATGGCCGTGTGCGGTGTGGTGAAAAACGTCAGCCCCTCCAGCAACGCCCGGCGCTCCTCGCTGGTGGCGCTCGGAAAGGTCAGCCGATCGAGGTCGGCTTCGCCCTGAGGAAAGAGGCCGACGACACCGAACTGCTCGCGCGAGAGGCGCTCCACCGGCCGCAGGGATTGTGACCACCCCGGTGTCGAAGACAAAGCGACCAGGAGCGCCAGAATGCCGGAATACGAAAAAACCGCCTCCGATGCTGAGAGCTTCTTCTTCAGGGGTTCCCTCGATGATTGTTTGACGCCGCGCGGCGCGGCAGCCTCCTGCCGTGGCCC
>JANMQK010000331.1:0-3441 GCA_031370485.1 Acidobacteriota bacterium
CGACCGACCCGGGAGCTCTGGGCGGGCCACCCACGTGCGCTCCCCTATTTGGTCTTGCTCCTTGCGGGGTTTACCGAGCTGCCCCGGTCACCCGGGGCACTGGTGGGCTCTTACCCCACCGTTTCACCCTTGCCGGACAGAGGGCGAACCCTCCATCCCGGCGGTCTGTTCTCTGTGGCACTTTCCTTCCCGTCACCGGGACTGGGTGTTACCCAGCGCAATGCCCTGTGGAGTTCGGACTTTCCTCTCCCCGGATGACTCCGGGCAGCGACCATCCGTTTCACTCCGACCCGGGCGAATCTTAGCAAAGAGATCCGGCGCCCCGCAACCTCCGGGCGGCGGCCCGGCGGAGGCTATGCTAAGATACCCGCCGCCGCCAAGTCCGAGAATCCCCGAGAACAACCCCGGAGAATCGATGCCCGGCGACATCACCCTCGACAAGAACGTACCCAGCAACGTCGACGCAGAGCGCTCCGTCCTCGGGGCGATCCTGGTCGAGAACAGTGCCATCAACCGGGCCCAGGAAATCCTCAAAGAGGCCGACTTCTACCGCGAGCCCCACAGGAAGATCTTCAAGGCGATCTGCGACCTGTCCGAGAGGTCCGCCGCGATCGACGCGGTCACCGTGAAGGAGGCGCTGACCCGCACCGGAGACCTGGACTCGGTCGGGGGCCCCGCCTACATCGCCTCCCTCCTCGACGGGGTCCCGCGGGCCTCGAACATCGAGCACTACGCGCGCATCGTCAAGGAGAAGGCGATCCTGCGCAACCTGATCGATGCGGCGGGCCAGATTGTCACCACCGCCTACGAAGCGTCGCAGGACGTCGAGGACATCCTCGATCAGTCCGAGAGGCTCATCTTCCGCATCGCCCAGGACCAGCTGCGCGCCGGCTTCGTGCCGATGAAGATCCTCGCCGACCAGGGGATGAAAACGCTCGACCGCCTTCACAAGGACCGGCGCCTCATCACCGGCCTGGCCACCGGGTTCGGGCGCCTGGACGAGCTCACCTCGGGGCTGCAGAACTCCGACCTCGTCGTCCTCGCGGCGCGCCCCGGGATGGGGAAAACGGCCTTCGCCCTGAACATCGCGCAGAACGTCGCCCTGCGGGAGAACAAGCGTGTCGGCGTGTTTTCCCTGGAAATGTCGCGCGAGCAGCTGTTCCTGCGGATCCTGACCGGGCTGGCCCGCATCGACGCACACGCGCTGCGTACGGGACGCCTCAGCAAGGATCAGTGGGCTTCACTGCTCGGGCGGGTCAGCGAGCTGGCCGCGGCCCCCATCTTCATCGACGACACGCCGGGGACGACGGTGCTCGAGATGCGCGCGAAGAGCCGGAGGCTGAAGATGGAGATGGGGGTCGACCTCATCATCGTCGACTACCTCCAGCTCATCCGCGGCCGCGGCCGCTTCGAGAACCGCAACCAGGAGATCACTGACATCTCCCGCTCGCTCAAGGAGCTCGCGAAGGAGCTCAACGTGCCGGTCATCGCGCTGTCACAGCTTTCCCGCGCCCCCGAGCAGCGCGGGGGCGACCGCAAGCCGCAACTCTCCGACCTGCGCGAGTCGGGGGCCATCGAGCAGGACGCCGACGTGGTGCTGTTCATCTACCGCGAGGAGATCTACAAGCCGACCGAGGAGAACCGCGGACTGGCCGAGATCAAGATCGCCAAGCAGCGCAACGGCCCGGCCGGCGAGACCCTCAACATGGTCTTCATCCGCGAGTACACCCGCTTCGAAGAACCGGCGGTCAGGGTGTGAGCGCAAGCCTCCTGGATCTCCACCGTCCCACCTGGGCCGAGGTCGATCTCGACGCGATTGCCGCCAACGTGGCTTCCGTCAGGCGGCGCGTCGGTGAAGTGCCGATCCTGGGGGTGGTCAAGGCCAACGCCTACGGCCACGGCGCGGTGGAGGTTGCCCGCACGCTGGAACGCGAGGGGGTCGCGGTACTTGGGGTGGCACTCCCGGAGGAGGGTGTCGAGCTGCGAAGCGCCGGATTGCGGCTCCCGATCCTGGTCCTCGGCGGCTTCGCGGCCCAACAGGCACAACTCCTCCTCGACCACGATTTGACGCCGGCCGTCTACAGGGAGGACCAGGTCGAGGCGCTTTCGGCCGCCGCGGCCCGCCGGGGTGTCACGGCCCGCGCCCACCTCAAGATCGACACCGGCATCGGGCGGCTGGGGGTCCCGGCGGCCGACGTCCCGAAGTTCGTCCCGTGTCTTCTCGCGGCGCGCCATGTCGCGCTCGAAGGGGCCTTCTCGCACCTGGCGGTCGCCGACGATCCGGCGGACTCCTTTACGGCGCGCCAGATAGGCCTGTTCCACGAGGCCATCGCCGCCCTTGCGGCGAACGGGATTCGCCCAAGGCAGGTCCACCTGGCCAACAGCGCCGCCGTCATCGAGCACTCCCTCGCCTGGCTGACGCTCGTGAGGCCGGGCATCGCCCTGTATGGCTATCCTCCGTCGGCGAAGGTCTCGCCGTTTCCGCTGCGACCGGCCCTCTCCCTGCGCACGAGGATCATCTATCTTAAGGAAATACCTCCAGGAGCCTCGCTCGGCTACGGCCGCACCTTCATCGCCGACCGCGCCTCCCGCATCGCCACGCTCGCCATCGGGTACGACGACGGGCTGCCGCGCCTGCTGAGCAACCGCGGCCACGTCCTCGTGCGGGGACGTAGAGCGCCGATCGTCGGCCGGATCAGCATGGATCTGACGACTGTCGATGTCTCCGCGATTCCGGACGTCGCTCTTGGCGACGAAGTCGTCGTCCTGGGACGCTCGGGGCAGGAGTGGCTTGGGGCGGACCAGGTGGCCGCCTGGGCCGAGACCATCACCTGGGAGGTCCTGTGCGGCCTGGGGAGCAGGGTCCCGCGCCTCTACCTCCGCGGCGCGGAGCGCAGCGTCGTATCCCGATTCGCAGCGGCGCTGGCCTGAGACCCCGTCGAGGCGCTATGATTGCACCCGCGTCGTTCCGGCGCGAAGCGCCGGCAAACCCGACGGTTCATTCCGGGGCCTGATCCTACTCCCATGAGGTGATGCCTGTGGGCAAATTCATTCTCCGAGCCATCGTCGTACTGTTATCCGTCATCCTCGCATCGCAGGTCAGGCCGGCGAGCCTGAACCCCCTCGACCTGATGGGGCCGATCGCCGGCCTCGGCGCGGCGGCGTTGATCATCGGCCTGGAGTTCGTGCTCCGGGCCCTCGAGCTCAACGTGCTGCTCGGCGGGGTGGTCGGGCTCATGGTGGGAGGCGGATCGGCGGCGGTGGTGGTCGCGCTGCTGCCCCTCGAGGAAATCCCCTTCATCCCGCCCCTCGCCTTGCAGGGCTTTCTGTTCCTGATGTTCGGTTACGCCGGGATGGCCCTGGGGGCCGAGCGGGGCGAGCGCTTCTCACTGGGGAGCCTCTTCTTCTTCAGGTGCCTCTTCGGCTCCGGGAGCCGCTTCG
>JANMQK010000357.1:0-2486 GCA_031370485.1 Acidobacteriota bacterium
CCGGATCGGCCGCTCGAGCCATCGATACCAGGGACCACAGCAAACGACCTCCCGCCCGGTCGGCTAGCCCCTGAACAGGCGGACAGTGCCGCAAGAATGTGCAAATTGACAGGTGTCGAGGCCTGAAAAGCCGGGTATTCGGCGGTTGCTACACCCAACCCAATACCCAAACGAGGGCTTTTCAGGTGAACAAGAAGGTATCCCGACTGCTGGAGAAGAAGAAGCGTCGAATCGACCGGAAGCTCAACAATGCGCGTCGTCGCGTGGACGACGGGCGCCCGGTGCTCGGTCGTCCCCACGCCTCGTACGAAGTCTCCGATCGTGTCGAGGCGACCGAGCACGGTGGGCTGGGGGCGCTGGTCGAGGTGGTCCGCGGCACGGGTCTGGTCGGCCGGATCGACGCTGGCGTGCGCGTCCTGGCGAAGCGCAAGCCGTACCACGAGTCGGACCACGTGCTGAACATCGCCTACAACGTCATGTGCGGCGGCCGGACGCTGGGAGAGATCGAGCTTCGACGGAACGACGAGGCGTTCCTGAACGCGCTCGGCGTGGACGCGATCCCGGATCCGACGACCGCTGGCGACTTCTGCCGGCGCTTCGACGAGAAGGACCTGACGGCGCTGATGGGGGCGATCAACGAGACCCGGCTGGAGGTCTGGCGGCGGCAGGGCCCGGAGTTCTTCGCGCGGCGAGCCTGCATCGACGCGGACGGGTCGCTGGTACCGACGACGGGCGAATGCAAGGAGGGAATGGCGCTCTCGTACAAGGGCTTGTGGGGCTACCACCCGCTGCTGGTGTCGCTGGCGAATACCTCCGAGCCCTTGTTCATCGTGAACCGATCGGGGAACCGACCCTCTCACGACGGTGCCGCCGACTACCTCGACCAGGCCATCGAGCTGTGTCGTCGCGGCGGGTTCAAGGACATCCTGCTGCGGGGAGACACGGACTTCTCGCAGACCCAGCACCTCGACCGCTGGAACGGTGACGGCGTCTCCTTCGTCTTCGGGTACGACGCGAGCAGCGGGATGAAGGGACGCGCCAACGCCCTCGGAGCCGACGACTACAGCGAGCTCGCACGACGGGCCAAGCAGGCGTTCGTCGAAGAGGACGATCGGCGACCGCGGCCGGAACGCTTCAAGGAAAAATTTGTTAGAAGCCACGGATACAAGAACATCGTCCTGAAGTCCGAGGACATCGCCGAGTTCGAGTATCGCCCGGGGGCGTGCAAGACGACCTACCGAATGGTGGTGCTGCGCAAGAACCTCAGCATCGAGCGAGGCGAGACCGCGCTCTTCGACGAGATCCGGTACTTCTTCTACATCACGAACGACCGGGAGATGTCGACGGCGGCCGTGGTGTTCGAATCGAACGACCGCTGCAATCAGGAGAACCTGATCGAGCAGCTGAAGAACGGGGTCCGCGCCCTGCACGCGCCGGTCAACACCCTGAACGCGAACTGGGCCTACATGCTGATGGCCGCCCTCGCGTGGACCCTGAAGGCCTGGATGGCGCTCTCGTTGCCGATCGACGCGCGATGGCGCGCCAAGCACGAGGCCGAGCAGCGGGCCTGGCTCCGGATGGACTTCCGGACCTTCCGCTTGGCGGTGATCGCTGTCCCGGCGCAGATCCTCCAGTCTGGTCGCCGACGGATCTGGCGACTCCTCGCCTGGCGCCCGCAGCTCCCCGTCCTGTTCCGGCTGTTGCACGCCTTGTGACCCAGCGCCCGACCCCGGCGATCCTGCCGCGGCCCGGGCGACGCCCTCCACCTGCTCACGCGCCGAGGCCACCATGTCCGTCCACATCGCCGACCCACCGCCGGGTGCCCCCGGACGCCGGAGGATCGCCTGTGACCAGGCGGCAACGCGGCATCGGAGCGGCCCAATCGCCAAGCGCTTGTTCAAGGCCTAGTACCTCGGCCCCGATGTTCGATCCGGGTTGATCGCACGGGCCGGGCGGGTGATCCGGGGGCATGTCTGGTCCCAAGCCCCGCCCGTTGTCGATCGCCCCGGCAGTCCGCGCCCAGCTCATCCGGATCACGAGTTCGAGGACCGCGCCGTACTCGCAGTTCGTGCGCGCATGCATGGTGCTGCTCGCAGCGGATGGGACCCCGACGGCCGAAGTCGCGCGTCGAACGGGACAGACCGCTCGCTCGGTGCAGAAGTGGAAGGGTCGGTTCGAGGCCGCCCCGGTGCTGGAGACGCTGGACGATGCCCCCCGCTCTGGCCGGAAGCCGCGAATCCAGCTGGATGTGCGGCTGGCCGCGATCAGGATTGCGTGCGAGCGACCCGATCCGGAGCCGAAGCCGAAGGAAAAGCGGAAGGGTAAGGCCGGGGAAACGGCAACGGACGAGCGGAAGAAAGCTCCGAAGCGCTTCCGCGACCTCTGGACGCACAAATCGCTCGCCGCCGAGGTCGTGCGCCAAACCGGCGTGGCGATCAGCAAGAGCGAGGTGGGGCGGATCCTGCGCTTCCACGGCCTTCGCCCCC
>JANMQK010000375.1:0-24475 GCA_031370485.1 Acidobacteriota bacterium
ATATAGGGTGGGGTCGTGATCCGGCTCTCGAAGCGCACCGACTACGGCTTGATGGCCATCCGCCATCTCGGGCTCCTGCCGGTCGGGGCCTGCCTGAGCGCACGCGAGATCGCCCACGAGTACCGCATCCCGCCGGCTCTCATGGCGAAGCTGCTGCAGCGGCTGGCGCGCAAGGGATTAATCTCATCACAACACGGCACGAAGGGGGGCTACCAGATCGCCCGGCGTCCCCGTGAAATCACCCTGCGCGAGGTGATCGAGGCCATCGAGGGACCGGTGGCGCTCGTCGAGTGCCTGGACCCCTGCAAGGGGGACTGCCAGCAGGACGGGACCTGCACGGTGAAGCAGCCGCTGCTCGCAATCCAGCGGAAAATCTCCGCCATCCTCGACGGGATGACGCTGGGGGATCTGTGACGACGCCGATCTACATGGACAATCACGCCACCACCCGGGTGGATCCGCGGGTGCTCGAGGCGATGCTGCCGTTCCTCACGGGCGAGTACGGCAACGCCGCGTCGCGGACCCACGCCTTCGGCTGGAGGGCGGAGGAGGCGGTGACCCGCGCCCGGACGCAGGTCGCACGCTCCATCACCGCCGACCCGAAGGAAATTGTCTTCACATCGGGGGCGACCGAATCGAACAACCTGGCGCTCTTCGGAGCGCTGGAGGCGAACGCGCAGAAGGGCGACCATGTCATCACGGTCGCGACCGAGCACCCCGCGGTGCTCGACGTGGCGCGCGCCCTCGAGGCCCGTGGCGCCCGCCTCACCGTCCTGCCGGTCGATTCATCCGGCCGGGTGAACCCGGACGACATCAAGGAAGCTATCACCGCGCGCACCGTGCTGGTCTCCGTGATGTCCGCCAACAACGAGGTCGGGACGATCAACCCCGTGGCCGCGATCGGGGCGATCTGCAAGGAGCGGGGCGTGCTGTTCCACACGGACGCCGCCCAGGCGGCCGGCAAGATCCCGATCGACGTCCAGTCGATGGGTATTGACCTCATGTCGATCTCGGGCCACAAGATCTACGGACCGAAGGGAATCGGTGCGCTCTACGTGAGGCGGAAAAACCCCAGGGTCCTGCTCCGTCCAATCCTCCACGGCGGCGGGCACGAGAGGGGCCTGCGCTCCGGCACCATGAACGTGCCGGGAGCGGTCGGTCTCGGGGCGGCTCTCGAGATCGCCCGGGCGGAAATGCCCCAGGAATCGAAGCGGCTGCGCGGCCTGCGGGATCGGCTGCAGCGGGCGATCCTCGACAGGGTGAGCGACGTGCGGCTCAACGGCCACCCGGAGGAGCGGCTGCCCCACAGCCTGAACCTGAGCTTCGCCTACGTGGAAGGGGAGGCGCTGCTGATGGCCCTCGACGAGGTGGCGGTTTCCTCGGGCTCGGCCTGCACCTCGGAGAAGAAGGAGCCTTCGCACGTGCTCCGGGCCATGGGTTTGGGGGACGATCTGGCGGCGACATCCATCCGCTTCGGCCTGGGACGGTTCAATACGGAGGCCGAGGTTGACACGGTCGCTGCGCAGGTCATCGCGGCGGTGGATCGGCTGCGCGAGATCTCCCCGCTCTACGAGGCGGCGATCACCGCGCAAACGAGGTAGGAAATGACGCGCATCAAAAAACAAACGGAGGAGGCACGACGACGATGGTGAACGTGACGGAGAAGGCGGCGGAGCAGATCAAGACTCTCATGACCAAGGAGAAGCTCGAAGGCCACGGTCTCAGGGTCGCGGCGATCGGGGGCGGCTGCTCCGGGTTGTCCTACAAGCTGAATTTCGAGAAGGATGCGGCCGAGGGGGACAAGGTCTACGAGGAGCACGGTGTCCGGCTGTTCGTCGACAAGAAGAGCCTGATCGTCCTCAACGGAACGATTCTCGACTACACCGACGGCCTCAACGGCGCCGGGTTCGTCTTCAGCAACCCGAACGCCAAGTCATCCTGTGGTTGCGGCAGCTCGTTCTCGGCCTGAGCGACTCGTGCCGCCGGAGCAGGGCGAGACGAACCTCTACCTGGTCGAAGGCCTGAAGCGCCTGGACGAGGGGGACTGGGTCGAGGCGATCCGTTCCCTGGGCTGGGCCAAGGACGTGGAACCGGACGTTGCGGGCGTTTACCTCGCCCTGATCGGCGCCTACGAGAAGGCCGCCCGGGCGGAGGAAGAGCCGGACCTCCTGCAGCAGGCCTGGAACGTCTGCCGCGACCTCCGCGACCGCAATCTTCCCATGACACGAGACCAGCAGGTGTTGTTCCATGACGCGTTCGTGAGGGTGCGTGACCAGGTGATCGCGGCCCGGCGCGCCGGCTGGTCGCCCCCTCCGCCCAAGGAGAAAATGCGCGATCTCCTCGGTAAGCCCGGGGAGCACTGACCGCGCACAGGCCGCTCCGCGCGTTGCGCCTTCCAAATTGAGCGTGTTACTATCCGCGCCACTTGCGCGCCAGGAGCGCGCTCGAACACGGCGATACCCTGGGGGCGCAATGACTCACAAGAAAGAGTACCTGTCGGGGCAGAGGATCAATCCCAATCCGATTCACGGCGACATCAAGGTCGACCGCCTGATCGACGAGGCCTTTCTCGCCTACAACGGAGGCCGGCTGCAGCGCGCGTGCAGGCTCTTCTGCGAGAAGATGCTCAAGGAGGACGTCACGATCGGCGTCAGCCTCTCCGGGGCCCTCACCCCGGCGGGTCTCGGCCGCTCCTGCATCATCCCGCTCATCAAGGCCGGCTTCATCGACTGGATCGTCAGCACGGGCGCGAACCTCTACCACGACACGCATTTCGGGCTGGGCATGTCGCTGCACCGCGGCACGCACGAGATCGACGACACCGTCCTGCGCCGCGAAGGGATCATCCGGATCTACGACATCCTCTTCGACTACAGCGTGCTGCTCGACACCGACAACTACCTGCGCACGATCATGGCCGAGAAGGTGTTCTGCAAGGAGATGGGGACGGCCGAGCTGCACAACATGCTCGGCAAGTACCTGGCCGCGCGTGAGGACAAGCTGGGTGTTGAGGACACCTGCGTGCTGACGGCCGCTTTCAGGGCGGGGGTCCCCTGCTACGTGAGCTCGCCGGGCGATTCCTCCCTGGGGATGAACATCGCCGAGCTGGCGATGCGGGGACTGGGCCCGCGCATCGATGTCTCGCGGGACGTCAACGAGACCGCCGGGATCGTCTACGCCGCGAAGGCGGGCTCGGGCCGGAGCGCCGTGATGATCCTGGGAGGCGGTTCGCCGAAGAACTTCGCGCTGCAGACCGAGCCGCAGATCCAGGAGATCCTCGGACTGACCGACCGGGGGCACGATTACTACGTGCAGGTCACCGACGCGCGCCCCGACACGGGAGGACTCTCGGGGGCGACCCCGTCCGAGGCGGTTTCCTGGGGCAAGGTCGATCCCGACCAGCTGGCCGATTCGATCGTGGTCTACTCCGACACCACCATCGCCCTGCCGCTCATCACGGCGTACGCCCTGGCGCGCGTGAAGCCGCGTTCCTTGAAGCGTCTTTACGATCGCCGGGACGCGGTCGTCGAGCGGCTGCGCTCCGACTTCCTGGCGCAACACGCGAAAAAAAATATCACCAAGCGTTGAGGCCGCGCGCCGTCAGCGCGGGCGGACCGGCTGGGCGAATCGCCGCGGATCGAAGGGTGCCATGTCGATCCCCGGGGTCTCGCCGCGAACCAGCCTGGTGACGAGGCGCGCCGTGATCGGGGCGAGCAGGATGCCGTTCCGCAGGTGCCCGCAAGCGTAGAGCAGGCCCGGGATGGCCGCGGGACCGATGGCGGGAAGATCGTCCCCGGTCGCCGGCCTGAGTCCCGCCCAGGCCGAATGGAACGGCGCGTCCGCGAGCGAGGGGACCAGGTCGATCGCGGCCGAGGTCAGCGCCGCGAGCGCCCCGGCCGTGACCCGCGTGTCGAACCCGACCCGCTCCATGGTGCTCCCGACCAGGAGCCTCCCGTCACGGCGGGGCACGAGGTAGCACGCCTCGGTCGACACGCAATGGCGGATGGGCGGCTCGGGCGGGTCGAAGCAGACGATCTGTCCGCGCACCGGATGAGCCGGTAGAGGCGGGATCCCTTCGCCCCCGAGCCCACCCGCCCACGCCCCTGCCGCTACGACGGTCATTGAGGCCTCGTGGCGCTCCCCATCCGATTCGATCCCGATCACCCGGCCCGAGCGGACCATAAGCCGCTCGGCCGGCGCCCCGGAGCGAATCACCGCGCCGGCGCGCACCGCGGCCCTGCGCAGACCGCGCAGGAAGAGGCCGGGATCCAGGCTGACGTCGCGCGGCAGGTGAAGGGCCAGCTCGCAGCGCGAGGCGGCCAGGGACGGCTCGAGCCTCAGCACGGCCTCCCGTTCCAGACGTATCACCTCCATGCCGGCGGAGCGCTGGAACGAGAACTTTTTCTCCATCTCGGCGGCGGCGGCCCGGCCGTGCGCGACGAGCAGGGTGCCTTCGCCCGTCATTCCCGGGTCGATGCCGCTCTCCGAGTGCACTGCCCGGGCAAAATCGCTCCAGAGCGCGCGGCTCTCGAGCCCGAGCGACAGGAGTGGCCCCGGGCCGTCCGCGTCGAGCTGCGCGGCCAGCATCCCGGCGGAGGCGCCGCTGGCTTCCTGCCCCGGCTGCCCCTTCTCGAAGAGCGCGACCGACAGGCCCGCAAGCGCCGCCTGGCGCGCTATCGACAATCCGATGATCCCCCCGCCGACGACCAGGAGATCGGTGCCGCCGCCCATGGTTCCTCCGTGGCCGCAGTCTAGCCGCCACCCCCATGCCCGTCAACGAACCCTGCTCTGATATCTTCGGCGGCCCTGCCGACCGCCATGGCCTACGTGGCCGACGTCACGGACGAGAAGAACCGCAGGCGCGGCAGGTCTCATGGGCGCGGCGATGGGACTTGGATTCATCGTGGCCGTCTTTGTCGGTCTGTGGCTCAGAGGCCCGGGGGTCGCGGCGGCGCCGGCGGAGCGTGTTTCGACCCCTTGGCGCCGGGGGGCGGGGGTTCCACCGGAGATGGGTTCTCCGGACGGCTCTTGGTGATGTGCCTGTCGAGCGGGGCCACGAGGTTGACGACCATTCTCCTGACCAGGTAATCCTGCACGATGAAATAGGTTGTCACGCTGCCGTCCGGGCTTTCGTACATGTACTTTCTCGCCAGCTTGGGATCGTCCGATTGGGGCGTGCGACCGGGAGGCGTTCCCGGGGGGCGCTCGCCGGTGATCCGCGTCGGCTGTCCGTAGGCCTCGAGAAGGTCGTTGACCGTCGAGCCGCGTCCGATCCCCTTGCCGCTCCGGAACTCCCCCTCGCCGACCCCCAGGTAGGTCGTGTCGAAATTGAATCCGACGGACGCGACCATGAGGCTCTCGGTCGTGTCACCCACGACGTACGAGGAGAGCCCCGCCTCGGGAACTTGCACGACGAACGCGTCGGTCTGATCGGCGAGGGCCGTGACCTTGGCATCGGGGAACTCCGCGAGCAGCGCCTTCATCGGCTGCCCGACATAGACCAGTCCGGGAATCCCCACGTGGATCTCGATCGACTTCGACGCTGAGGCTTTTGGCTTGCCCGTCGCCGGTTTCCTGGCGGGGGCCTTCGCGCGGGGCTTCACCGTCGCCTCGAGACCGGGCTTTGACGGAGCCTCGGCGGGGTCCGCGGGGCCCGCAAGAGCATTCCCGGATCCCGCGACAACAGGGGCCAGAAGGCCAATCACGGCGAAGAGCAGCGCTGTCAGCATGAGGGCGCGGATTATAGCATGGCGGCGGGGTAGAATACGGCTACTCACGGAGCGCAGGGAATGGGAAAGGATCGCGAGGCGATCGTCCGGCAGACTTTCACGCGCCAGGCTAGGAGATTCGCCGCGAGCCCGCTGCAGAGAGACCCCGGGCGCCTGCGCCGCCTGCTGGCTTTCGTGGCGCCGCGCGCCGGAGAGACCGCCCTCGACGCGGCCTGCGGTCCCGGCATCGTGATGGCGGCGCTCTGCGACGCGGGCGTGCAGGCCTTCGGGGTCGACCTGACCTATGCCATGCTTCGCGAGGCTGCGGCCGGCGGCGGGCGCTACGTGCAGGGGAGCGTGTTCGCACTGCCATTCCGGGACGGAGTCTTCGATGTGGTGACCTGCCGGAATTCCATGCACCACCTGGACGACCCGGCAGCGGCGGTGCGAGCCATGGTGCGGGTGCTGCGACCCGGAGGCAGGATCATCCTCGAGGACCTGAGAGCGCCCGACGATCCCGTGAAGCGCGACTACCTCGAGACGATCGAGCGCCTCAGGGACGTGTCCCACGTCCGTATGCTCACCTCCGGCGGCTTCCGCGACATCGCGTCGGCGGCAGGCCTCCAGGCGGACGGGGACGAGGCCACGAGCTTCGTCATCGATTTCGACGAGTGGATCGATCGCGCCTTCCCCGCCGCCCCCGACCGCGAGCGGGCCCGCGCAATGATGCTGGCGTGCCTGGAGGAGGACCTCTGCGGCCTCAAGGTCTGGCGCGAAGGGGAGCATGTGAAATTTGAAAGGCAGAGCCTCCTGTTCAGGGCCCGGAAGCCATGACCGGCCCGACGTTCCGCCACGACGACGGCGGCACGGCCTATCGTCACTGTCCCGTCTGCGGGGGCGGGCTCGGACCGCGCGTCGTGATACCGCACGATCCGCCCCGGCTCGTGTGCGGCGCCTGCGGGTTCGTCTTTTACCTCGATCCCAAGGTGGCGGTCGGGGCCATCTGCCGGAGCGGCGAGGGCATCGTCATGCTGCGCCGGGGTATCGAGCCGGCGCTCGGGAAATGGGTTTTTCCCGGCGGTTACGTGGATCGCGGAGAGACCCTCGAGGCGGCGGCGCGGCGCGAGGCGCTCGAGGAAGTGCACGCGGAAATCCGGCTGACGCGTCTCCTGAATGTCTATTCCTACGAGGGGCGGCCCGTGGTGGTCGTGGTGTACGCGGCGGAGGTCGTGGGGGGGGAGCTGCGCGGCGGGGACGAGGCGCTCGAGGTCCGGGTGCTCCGCCGCGAGCAGATTCCATGGGACGATCTGGCCTTCCGGAGCACGCGGGAGGCGCTGCGCGACTATTTCGCGCGCGAGGGGGGAGGAACGGATGCTGCTTGAGGATCGCGTGGCGGTCGTGACCGGCGGGGGGACGGGCATCGGCAGGGCGATCGCCGAGCTGTTCTACCAGGAAGGGGCGAAGGTGGCCATCGCGTCCCGCAACACGAAGAATCTCCAGAACGTCGTGAGCAGCCTGAACCGGGGCGACCACCGGGTGGTGCCGTTCCGGTGCGACGTGACCCTGCGCGACGAGGTCGAGGTGATGATCGGCAACGTCGTCGAGGTCTGGGACCGCGTCGACATCCTGGTTAACAACGCCGGAGTCTCCGGACTGACGCCGATAGCGCAGGGGGACGGGGCCGGCGCCTCCGAGGAGGTTGACGCGCGCTGGAGCGCGATCCTCGAGACGAACCTGACCGGCGGCTATTACTGCGCGAGAGAAGCGGTGCGCCACATGCCGGACGGCGGGCGCGGCCGGATTCTCAACATTTCGTCCGTGCTGGGGAAGTTCGGCGTGCCCGGCTACGCGGCCTACTGCGCCAGCAAGCACGGGGTCATCGGCTTCACCCGCGCCCTGGCTCTCGAGCTGGCACCCAGGGCGATCACGGTGAACGCGCTCTGCCCCGGCTGGGTGGACACCGACATGGCCCGGCAGGGGGTGGAGGCCGGGGCTTCCCGTGAGGGGGTGTCGCCCGAAGAGTTCCGCCGGCAGGCGGAAGCCAGGGTGCCTCTCGGCCGCTTCATCGAGCCGCAGGAAGTCGCGAGGTTGGCGCTGTTTCTCGCCTCGGATGCGGGCAGAGGCATCACCGGCCAGGCGATCAATCTCGACGGCGGGGCGGCGATGTGGTGACCGCGCCGCGGCCGGCCGAGGGGTATTCGCTCTGCGTGCCGGTCGAGGTCCGCTTCCGAGACGTCGACATGATGAGTCACGTCAACAACGCGGTCTATTTCACCTATTTCGAGGTCGCCCGGACACGCTACTGGAAAGCACTCGGTGAGATCGGAGCGCAGGCCGAGGCCTCCTACGTGCTGGCGCGCGCCGAGTGCGACTTCAGGCACCCCGCCCGGATGGGGGACGATCTCGGCTGCCACATCCGGGTCGCCGCCTTCGGGCGCACCTCGTTCGATTTCGAGTACCTGATCCGCGACGAGCGCACAGGGAAGGTGGTCGCGGCCGGGAGGACGGTGCAGGTCATGTACGACTATGGGGCGGGCAAGGTGAGGCCCCTCGACGAGCCGCTGAAGGCGGCTATCCGGAAGCTCGAGGGCCGCCCGGTCGCCGGCTAGCCGGCGCAGAAAGGAGACGAAAGTGGGCAAGGGCAAGGTGGCGGTTCTCGTGGAGAACGACTACCAGGACATGGAAGTCTGGGTGCCTCTGTACAGGCTGCGGGAGGAAGGATACGAAGCCGTGACTGTCGGCACCGGGGCCCCGCAGTACCTGTCGAAGCACGGCTACCCCGTGAAGTCCGACATGGCGGCGGCGCAGGCTCGAAGCGGCGATTTCCACGGGGTCGTGATCCCCGGCGGCTGGGCTCCCGACCGGCTGCGCCAGGACCCCGCGGTCCTGAAGCTGGTGCGCGACCTCGACGCGGCGAAGCGTGTCGTGGCGTGCATCTGCCATGGCGGGTGGGTCCTCGCGTCGGCCGGTGTCGCCCGTGGCCGGCGTCTCACGTCCTACAACGCGATCCGCGACGACATGGTGCACGCCGGGGCGGAGTTCGTCGATCAGGAGGTGGTTCGCGACGGCAACCTGATCACCTCTCGCATGCCCGACGACCTGCCGGCGTTCTGCCGCGAGATCGTGAAGGCGCTGAGGGAGCTCGCCTGATCGGGGCGCGCCGCGGGGCCTGCCGTGGCTGAGATGCCGGGCTCACTGCGCATCGGGACCTCCTCCTGGAGCGCGCCCTCGTGGGAAGGGGCGTTCTACCCGCGGGGCACGCCGCCCGGCGACTATCTGGCGCACTATGCCAAAGAGTTCGACACGGTGGAGATCGACGCGACGTTCTACAGGATCCCGACCGACCGCATGGTGGACGGTTGGAGGGAACGGACGCCTCCGGGGTTCGTGTTCGCCGCCAAGATGCCCCAGGTCATCACGCACGAGAAGATGCTCGAGGGGTGCGGCGAGGAGCTCGGAGTCTTCCTGCGCGCGATGGACCGGCTTGGCGACAAGCTCGGGCCCCTGCTGTTCCAGTTCCGCTATTTCAGGAAGCAGGAGTTCCCCGTCCCGGGCCCTTTCATCGAGCGCCTGGAGAGGTTCCTGCCCGCGCTCCCCGCGGGGCACCGGTTCGCGGTCGAGGTGCGCAACAAGAGCTTCGTCGTCCCGCGGCTCCTCGACCTGCTCCGGCGGCGCGGGGTCGCGCTCGCCTTCATCGACCATCCGTGGTTCCATGGTGTCGAGCCGATGATGAAGCGAGGGAACGCGCTGACCGCCGACTTCGCGTACTTGCGCTGGCTGGGCGACCGGCACGGCATCGAGAAGCGCACGACGACCTGGGACAGGCTGATCGTCGATCGGACGGAGCAGATGCGCCCCTGGTTGAGCGCCATCCGCGCCATGCTGGACGGCGGGAAGCAGGTCTACGGCTATTTCAACAACCACTACGCGGGCTACGCGGTCGGGTCGATCAGGCTCTTCCGCGAAGCCTGGGACAAGGAGAAAGGCCCATGATCCTGTACTACATCGCCGGCCACGCCGCCCGCGTCACGCCCGCGGTGCGTCAGATCACCGGAAAGGACCCGATCTCGTTCGATCAGTTCGCGCGGGACTACGCGCAGGTCTTCAAGTAAGGGGAGAGAATCGCGCGAAGGTCAGGAATCCAGGTGGGGTTGCCTGCGCTTCCGGGAATGGCCTTTGCGGCGGATAGGCTCGATCTTCGCCGGGATCCGGGAGGTCAGGGCGCGGAGCCCCGTCATGGCGACATCGCGATCCTGGTGGAGCGTCCCGCCGCTGCAGCCGAAGCCCCCGACCACCTGCCCGTCGATTTCGATCGGAAGCCCGCCCCCGACAATGGTGAATCGTCCGGGGTTGCTGATGTGGATTCCATAGGCGGGCCTGCCGGGGCCGGCGATCTCGGCGATCTCGTGGGTCGGGCGGCGTGAGCAGGCCGCCGTCCAGGCCTTGGCGACGGCGACGTCGATGCACGTGAGCGTGGCGCCGTCCATGCGGTTGAAGGCAAGCAGATGTCCGCCGTCATCCGTCACGGCCAGGTCCATCGGGACCCCGAGCGCGTCAGCCCTGCGGACCGCCGCTGCGAGGATCAGCCGTGCCCCCTCGAGGGTCAGTCGCTTGGACTGTTTTGCGATGTACAGCGGTTTTGACAATATCATTCTCCGGCGCCCCATATGCGCTCAGAGATATATACCACACCCTCCGCGCGATCGTTCAGACCGATTCCAGCCGAACCTATTTAATACCCCTCCTCTGGGAGGGGTCGAGCGGGCCCGGGCGGCGTGACCGCGGCGGATCCGGCGCCACCGAAGAACCGGACCACGTCCTCGAATGACTCGGTCCGACGGCAGGCGGGGAGCGACTCCAGGAAGGCGGCGCCATAGGCCCGCGTCAGGAGCCGCGGGTCGAGGACCGCCACGAGGCCGCGGTCCTCGTGCCCCCGGATCAGCCGGCCGAATCCCTGGCGGAAAGTCAGGATCGCCTCCGGAAGCGCATCGTCCGCGAAGGGATCGCCGCCGCGGGCCCGGACCGCCTCGGCGCGAGCTTGGGCAACGGGATGATCGGGGACTTCGAACGGCAAGCGGGTGATGACCACCGACCGGAGGGCGTCCCCCGGAACGTCGACCCCCTGCCAGAATGTCAGCGTACCGAACAGCACCCCGCGGCGGGTCATCCGGAACTCGTCCAGAAGCGCCCCGGCCTGGCCCGGCTCGTGACGGAGAAATTTCAGGTGCGACAGCGTGGGGTCCTTCGCCAGCGCAGCGTGGGTTCGTCGCAGCAGGGCGTAGGAGGTGAAAAGCAGGAACGCCCCGCCGTCCGAAGCCCGTACCAGACGCCGGCACTCTTCGACGACCTCGCGCGCGAATTCCTCGGGGGCCGTCGCCGGGTCGGGCATTTGGGGCGGGAGGTAAATCATCGCCTGTTTCTCGTAGTCGTAGGGCGAGCCGAGAGAAGCCTCGGTGGCGCTCGTCAGCCCGAGCCGGGCTTTAAGGTGAGCGAACGAGCCGGCGGCGGTGAGCGTGGCCGAGGTCAACACCACCGTCCGGCCCCCCTCGAAGAGACGCTGCCGCAGCATGGGAGCAACCTCGATCGGCGTGACGTGAAGCGCCGCGCCGGCGCGCGCCGCCGGGTCGTACTCGACCCAGTAGACCGCGTCGGCGGCCTTCTGCCCGAGGAAAAGACCGAGCCGTCCCCGGAGGTCCCGCGCGCGCTCCGCCTGGGAGACCAGGGTCATCGACTCGAGAGGGGTCGCGGCGTCGCGCGCGGCGGCGTCGAGCGCGGTTTCGAGGTCCGAGAGAGGCCGCTCGAGCCAGTTCTCAACCATCCCCGCCTGCCGCACGCGCACGGCTCGGACGAGCCCGCCGCGCGGGCGCTCGGGGGAGATCTCCGCGGCCTCCCGCCGCACGGTGTCGAACAGGCGCTCGGTCGCCTCACGGGCCGTCCCGGCGGCTTCCATGACGGCCTTCCCGGCGGGATGCGAATCGCCGCGTCCAGACCGCCGTCCGCGGCGCGCGGGCGAAGCGAGATCGTCGAGCAGGCGGAGCACGGCCCGGCCCGAGACCGACACGCCGAACTGCGATGTGGCGGTCTCCTCCAGCCGGTGCGCCTCGTCCAGGATAGCCACTCCGTGCGGCGGGAGGATCCGGCCGCCCGTCAGGAGATCCAGGAGGAACAGCGCGTGGTTGACGACCAGGATCCGGGTCTCACGCGACCTCGCCAGGTCGCGGCGATAGAGGCAGGCGTCCCAGAACGGGCCGCGGGCTCCCATGCAGACGTCCCGGTCGCGCCGGACCGCGGCCCAGATCGTCTCCGGCACGGGGAAGGGAATCTCCGACCGCAGCCCGGAAGGCGCGGTGTCGGCATGGCGCGCCAGGAGGTCCAGCGTGCGACGGGCATCGTCGTCGGCGAGATCGCCCTGCATCAACAGAGCTTGGGACAGACGCTGCGCGCAGAGGTAGTTCTCCGAACCCATGAGTATCGCGTGGGTGAACCGCACGCCGGCGGGAGCGAGCGCCCGCTCGAGAAAAGGGAGGTCCTTGCGGGCCAGCTGCTCCTGCAGCGCGCGCGTATGGGTCGAGACGACGATGCGTCGGCGGTCGTCGTCGGGCGGATCCTCCCCCGTGGCCCAGAGGATGGCGGGCACGAGGTAGGCGAGGGATTTCCCCACACCGGTGCCGGCCTCGACCATGAGGTGCCGTCCGCCCGCGAGCGCGGCCATGACCTCGGAGGCCATGCGCGCCTGCTGGGGGCGTGGCTCGAAGGTCGGAAGCGCCCGCTGCAGCGGGCCGCCCGCGCCGAACATCGCGGCCATGTCGATCATCGGCCCGCCGTCACGAGAAGGGATCAGTTCATCACGGGGGAAAGCCGCCGCAGCTCGGCGAGGCGCCCGCGGATCGCCTCCGCGTCCGGAGCGCCCGGGAAGGCCTTCAGGTAGGCCTCGAAATCATCGGCCGCCTGCGCCAGGCAGGCGAGACGGTAATAGATCATGCCACGGTCACGGATTTCATCCGGCTGTCCCGGGCGCAGGCACAGGACGATCTGCTGCACCCGGAGCGCCCGGTGGTAGTCACGCTCCCCCTGGTAGATGATCTTCAGATTGTTGAGCATACGGCCCAGGATCTCCCGCGTCTTGGCCCGCCGCAGGAACTCCGGCCGGAACCGGACCTGCCCCTTGTACTGCTCCTCGATCCTGTGGCGGCACTCCTCCACGGTCAGGATCCGGCCCCGGTTGAACGGGTCGACCAGAATCTCCTCCGCGGTTCCTTGCTCCACGGCGCGCACCAGGAAGTGCCCCGGGAACGAGACGCCGGCGAGGGGACACCCGATGCGTCTGCCGACCTCGATGTAAACGGTCGAAAGGGAGATCGGTATCCCGATGCGCCTGTCGAGGACATCGTTGAGGAAGGAGTTCCGTGGGTCGTTGTAATCCTCGGTGTTCCCCCGGAACCCCATCTCCTCGAAGAGGAACCGGTTCAGGTGCGCGATCAGGCTCATCAGCCCCTCGCCCCCCCGCAGGCGCGCCCGCAACGCGGCCCCCATCTCGTCCAGCCGGGAGAGGTAGTGCCCGACCTCGAGATCGGGGTACTCCTCGCGCGCGATGAGCAGCGCCGCCTGGGCGAGGTCGATGGCGTCGTCAGGCAGGGAGAGGATGGCGGCAAGGGCTCTTCGGGCCTGAGGGGGATCGCTCATGCTCATCGTTCTCCTCCTCCCGCGGGGCGCACAACTTATGATACACGCAGCCCCCGGAACGCCGCGCCCTGCAGCCGCCGGGCACGGGTCCGGTGTCGCTTCGCGACACCTCCCCTCGCTTCGCTCCGCGCCGCGGATTGACAACAGGGGGGACCGTCTCTATCCTCGCCGGTCATGCCGATCCCCCCGTCGCGGGCGCTGAGCATCTTTTACCTCACCGCCTTCGCAGTCCTCGGGGCCTACCTGCCTTATTTCAACGTCTATCTCGAAAGCCTCGGGTTCACCGGCCTGCAGATCGGCGCCATCAGCGCCCTGCTGCCGCTCTGCGGGTTGCTGGCTCCAGCGGTCGGGGGCGCCCTCGCCGACCGGATCGGGCGCCGCCGGGAGGTGGTGGCCGTCACGAGTCTCCTGGCGCTCGGGGCCTTCTCCCTGATCCTGGGGGTGCGCAGCTTTGCCGGAGTGGCCGTGGTGGTCGGGGCCTACGCGATCCTCCGCGCGCCGGCCCTGCCAATCGTCGAGGCGAGCGCGGTCGAGATCTCGGAGGCGGGGGGAACCCATTACGGCCGGATGAGGGCCTGGGGGTCGGCGGCGTTCATCGTGGTGGCGCTCGGCGCCGGTCCCCTCGTGGGGAGCTTCGGAATCCGGGCGCTTCTCCCCGTGCTGATCGCGCTTCTCGGGCTCAACTTCGCCGCCACCCTGCTGCTGCCGAAGGACCCGCCCCGCGCGCCGGCCACCCCCGCGCCGCCCCCCCCCGCGCCGGAGGGAATCGGGCGGTTGCGCGGCAACCGGGGTGTCGTGCTCTTTCTCCTCGCCTGCCTCCTGTCGCAGGCCGCGCACGGACCCTACTATGTCTTCTACAGCATTCATCTCAAGGATGCCGGGTACACCACCGGCACCATCGGGCTGCTCTGGGCCATCGCCGTGGCTTGCGAGATCCTCGGGATGCTCAGGATGCCGGGAATCTTGAAGCGCTTCGGAACGCTGGGCACCATGGGGGCGAGCCTGCTCCTGTCCTCTTTCCGATGGTGGATCTGCGCCTCGACGACCGACCCGATCGCCATGACCGCGGCCCAGATGCTGCACGCCGCCTCCTACGCCGCATTCCACGTCGCGGCCGTGACCCACACCCACAGGATCTCGGGGGCGGACCGCCGGGCGAGCGGCCAGGCGATTTACTCTGCCGTGACCTACGGCGCCGGCAATGTCGTGGGGATGTTCCTCAGCGGCCTTCTCTACGAGAGACTGAAGATGCCGGGGCTGTTTGCCGCGGCCTCCTGGACGGCCCTCCTCGGGGGCTTCCTGGTGGTCGCGGCGGCGCGCGGCAGGGCGACAAGGGCCGCGGGGGGTTTATAATGCGCGCCCCCCGGGGAGGCGGGGACCGATGAGCCCTGAGCGACCAGCGCGGCGTATCCGGATCGGCCACAGTCCCGACCCTGACGACGCCTTCATGTTCCACGGGCTCGCCTCGGGCAAGGTCCCGGCCCGGGGCTACGAGATCGTCCAGGTCCTCAAGGACATAGAGAGCCTCAACCAGCTGGCCCTCAAGGGGGAGATCGAGGTCACGGCGGTGTCGATCCACGCCTACGCGTACCTCGCGGACCGCTACGCCCTGCTGTCGTGCGGCGCCAGCATGGGGGACGGCTACGGCCCGATCGTCGTCAGCCGCGCGCCGGCCGCCGTGGAGGATCTCAAGTCGATGACCATCGCCGTCCCCGGGGCGCTGACCTCGGCGGTCCTGGCGCTGCGCCTGGCGCTGGGAGAGGTCACGACCGAGGTCATGCCGTTCGACCAGATCCTCCCGGCGGTCACGGAGGGCCGGGTCGAGGCCGGGCTCCTGATCCACGAGGGGCAGCTCACCTACGGCGTCCGGGGGGCGCACAAGGTACTGGATCTCGGCGAGTGGTGGGCGCGCGAGACCGGCCTGCCGCTGCCGCTGGGCGGCAACGCCATCCGGAAGGACCTGGGGGAGAGCGCCATCCGTGAGATCGGAGCGCTCCTCCGCGCCAGCATCGAATACGGCCTTCATCACCGACAGGAGGCCCTGACCTACGCCCTCGACTTCGGGCGCGGGATCGACCGGGGCCTCGCGGACCGGTTCGTCGGCATGTACGTCAACGACTACACGCTGGACTATGGGGCGAAGGGCCGCGAGGCGATCGAAGTCTTCCTCCGCCGCGGTTACGAAGCCGGCGTCGTGGAGCGCCGGGTCAAGGCGGAGTTCGCCGGATGAGGCCGGCGGGGGAAGGGAGGGGGGCCGCCGTGGACGATCGGCTGGAGCACTACAGGGCCGCGCACCAGGGGGTCGTCCTGGCCGACCTCTCTTCACGGGGGCTTCTGCGGATCGGCGGCAAGGATGCCCTTGACCTCCTGCACCGGCTCACCACCAATGATGTCAAGGGATTGCGGCCGGGACAGGGGGCCGCCGCCGTGTTCACCACGGCGAAGGGACGGATCCTCGATCTGGTCGTCCTGCTGAGGCCCGATGACCGCCTGCTCTGTCTCGCCGGCGAGGGGAGGGCGAAGGCGGTCGCGACCTGGATCGAGCGCTATACCTTCCGTGAGGAGGTCGAGGTCGAGGACCTCGGCGCCTCGCACGCCATACTGGGCATCTACGGGACGAAGTCGGCGGAGGCGGTGGCGTCCATTTTCGGCGCCGAAGCCGCCGCCCGGCCGCGCCATCATCCGTCCATCGTCCGGCTGGCCGAGGCGGAGGCGATCCTGGTGCGAACCGATCCGCTCGCCGGCGGAGGGTTTCTGCTCGTCGCCGGGAAGGCCTGCATGCCGGCCATGCGCGAGCGTATCGCGGCCGCGGCGGGCGGAGCCGGGACGGGGGAGGATGTCCTCGAGATCCTCAGAATCGAAGCCGGCGTGCCGAAGCATGGCTGGGAGCTCACCGAAGAGCACAACCCGTGGGAAGCGCGCCTCGATGAGGCAATATCCCTGAACAAGGGCTGCTATGTCGGTCAGGAGATCATCGCCCGGCTGAACACCTACAACAAGGTGTCGAAGCGGCTCGTCCGCCTGCGGATGAGCGGCCCCCCCGCGCCGGCCGCCGGAACGGCCCTGACGTTTGGCGGGGAGGAGGTTGGCAGGCTGACCAGCGTTGCGGCGGTGCCGGGCGAGGGGACGGTGGCCGCTCTGGGATACGTCCGCGCCGAGAACGCCGCCCCGGGATGCACGCTTCGCGCCGGGGCCATCACCGCGGTCGTCCAGGAGGAAGCGCCATGAGCCCGGCACGCTCCAGGAAGACGGCCGTCCCGACGGGGCTTCTGGTGATCGGCCATGGCAGCAGGGTGCCGGAGGCCAACCGCGTCCTCGGTGAAGTCACCTCCGCTCTCCGCCGCCGGTTTCGGGCGTACGTCGTCGAATCCTGTTACCTGGAATTTGCCCAGCCTGACATCCAGGCCGGCATCGACCGCTGTGTGGCGCAGGGAGTCACACGCCTCCTCTTCGTTCCGTACTTCCTGTATCTCGGGGGGCACGTCGGACGCGACCTGCCCGAGCACATCGGCCAGGCCCGCCTCCGCCACCCCGGCCTGGAAATCCGCCTGGCGCCCCACCTTGGCTACGACCCGCGCATCGTCGCCGTGACTTCCGAGAGGGTACGGCAGGGCCTGCGCGCCGGCCGGTGGCTCTGAAATCGCTGTGCTATGATGGCGGGCCCCGGAACGGCAATGAAGTCATTCCAGGCATGCCGGCGGTCGGTTGGCCGCGGGAGGTCGTCGAGCCGTGGACACGCGTAACGTGGTCATCCTGGGCTCCGGATGCGCTGGGCTCACGGCGGCCATCTACGCCGCGCGGGCGAACCTCAAGCCGCTCTTGATCGACGGCAGCGAGACCGGCGGCCAGCTCTCGCTCACCACGGATGTCGAGAACTTTCCCGGCTTTCCGGAGGGCATCCTCGGTCCCGGGCTCATCGAGAACATGCGAAAGCAGGCGGAGCGCTTCGGGACGGAATTCCTCGCGGGGTCCGCGGCCGCGGCCGACCTGTCCCGGCGGCCGTTCGTCCTGAAAATCGATGGCGGGCAGGAAGTGCGCTGCCGGGCTCTCGTGATCGCCTCGGGCGCCTCGGCCCGAATGATCGGCCTCGAGTCCGAGAAGCGCCTGATCGGTCACGGAGTGTCCACGTGCGCCACCTGCGACGGCTTCTTCTTCAAGGAGAAGGACCTGATCGTGGTCGGGGGCGGGGACTCGGCGATGGAAGAGGGGACGTTCCTGACCAAGTTCGCCAGGAAGGTGACCATCGTTCACCGTCGCGACAGCCTGCGGGCCTCGAAGATCATGCAGGATCGGGCCCGCAAGAATCCCAAGGTATCCTTCGTGTGGGACACCGCGGTGGAGGAGATTCTCGGGAATGACAAGGTCGAGGGGGTCCGCCTGAAGAACCTCAAGACAGGCAAGGTCAGCGACATGAAAGCGGACGGCGTCTTTGTCGCCATAGGACACGTGCCGAACACCGGAATTTTCAAGGGACAGATCGAGCTCGATAAGGCCGGCTACATCATCACCAAGGGGGGCAGCAGGACAAACGTGCCCGGTGTATTCGCGGCCGGGGACTGTCAGGACCATGTGTATCGCCAGGCGGTGACCGCCGCCGGCAGCGGCTGCATGGCCGCCATCGACGCCGAGAGATTCCTCGAAGCCGAGGGGCATTGACCGGTTCGGGGCGGCATCCGGAGGAGCACGTGAGCGAAACTGTCGACGAACTTCTAGAATCACTTGAACGGGTGCTGTCTCTTCTGAAGGCGCGCGCGGAAGCCCGCCTCGGCGCCGACATCGATAACCTCATCCGGGTGAAGCGCGTCCTGGAAGGTCTCGACCCGGACGAGGTGGACGCGCTTCTCGAGGACGACGAGGACGAGGAGGAGTAGCGTGCGGTCCGGCCCGCGGGGGCCGCGCGGCGGGCCGATGGCGCGTCTCCTCGCGCCGGTCCTCCTGCTTCTCATCGGCGCCGGCGCGGCGCTGCGGGCGGCGACCGGCGAGCACCCCGGAGAGCTCCACAGGATCGGGAACGCGAACCTCTTCGTCGAGATCGAAGGCAGCGGCGCGCCGCTTCTCCTGCTGCCGGACGGTCCCGGCCTCGATCATTCCTACTTCCACCCGTTTTTCGTCCCCCTCGGGACCGGGATGTCGGTCGTCTACCTGGACCCCCTCGGGTGCGGCCGATCCGACGAGCGTCCCGCGGCGGAGTACACCCTCGACAGGATGGTGGCGGACCTCGAGGGCGTGCGGGCCACGCTGGGATTCGCGCGCCTGAACCTGCTGGGACAGGGTCTCGGGCAGGCGGTGGCGACGCTGTACGCCGACCGCTACCCCGCGCGCGTGGAGCGTCTCATTTTTCTCTCGGCGTCGAAGCGCCCGCGCCCCTTCCTGAACAGCCGCGGCCTGCACGACGCCAGGACCCCGGAAATGCTCTGGGCCATGGGCACGGCGTACGATGACCGCTACCTGTCGGTCGACGGGAAGTTCCACGAGGAGTATCGCCTCATGGCCCCGCTGATGTTCCACCGCCTCACCGACCGCTCGTACCAGAACGCCTTCGCGGCCCGCGTGACGACGGCGGCCGGGGTGCGCGATGCGATGGACCCGAAACTGGCCCCGGGGGGCGGCATGGCGATCGACCTGACCCCGGCGCTCAAGCGGCTGCGGGTGCCCGTCCTCATCGTCGCGGGGCGGCATGATCTGTCCGCGAGTGTCGCGGATGCCGAGGCTGTCAGGGACGCGGTGCCGGGAGCCCGGCTGGAGATTCTGGAGGAGAGCGGCTGCTTCCCGTTTGCCGAGCAGCCGGTGGAATTCCTGAAGCTGCTGCGGGATTTCCTGCCGGTCGAAAAGAAGGAACCCGAGAGAAAGAACCCCGTTGGTGCCGGAGGCGGGATTTGAACCCGCATGCCTTTTGGGCGCCACCCCCTCAAGATGGTGTGTCTGCCAGTTCCACCACTCCGGCCCGGGGGGGAGCGGCGATCGCCGCTCCGACAGCTTCCTTCGTTCAGATCACTTCGATTTGCTCGGGGCCGCGGGCTCCTTGCCGGCGCCGGCTCCCTGCGCGGCGGGCGGGGCCCCCGTCTTTCCGTTCCCGCCGGCCGGCGGCTTTCCCGTGTTCGCCGGGGCTGGCGCGGCCCCTCCGGGAGCAGGAGTGGCCGGCGCGGGTGTCGCGGTAGGCTTGGAGTCCGGGGCCGCCGCCGCGGGAACGTTCTCCAGCACCGACCCGCCCCGCCGCGAGCCCATCAGCGCCAGGCTGAGCGACGTAATCATGAACAGAACGGCGGAGATCGTGGTCGCCTTGGTCAGGAAGGTCGCGGCGCCGCGGCTGCCGAGCGCTGTCTGGCTGCCGCCGCCCCCGAACGCGCCCGCCAGATCGGCGGCTTTGCCGCTCTGCAGCAGCACGACGAGGATCAGGAACACGCACACGAGAATATGAATGATGAGGAGCATTGCATACACGGGTCACTCTCCCGGTGGCTTCTGAGCGAACGCGTAACTTAGCACACTCACTTGCCGCCCGGCAAGAACGACGTGATCCGGGCGAACTCCGCCGCCCGGAGCGAGGCGCCGCCGGCCAGCACCCCGTCGATCCCGGGCCGTGCCATCAGGGAGTCCACGTTATCGGGCGTGACGCTCCCGCCGTAGAGGATGCGAATCTCCCCCCCCGGGGCTCCGAAGAGGCCCGTGAGCGCCCCCCGGATCGCGGCGTGCATCTCCTGGGCGTCCTCGGGAGCGGCCGGCAGCCCGGAGCCGATCGCCCAGATCGGCTCGTACGCCACGGCAAGGCGGTGCACGTCCTCCGCGGGGACATCCTCGTAGGCCGCGAGCACCTGGGCGCGGACCAGCGAGGCGGCCCGGCCGGCGCGTCGCGCGTCCTGCTGCTCGCCGACGCAGACGATCGGCCCAATCCCGGCGCGCAGCGCAGCGCGCACCTTTCGGGCGATCATCGGGTCGTCCTCCCAGAGGTGCACGCGCCTCTCGGAGTGGCCGATCAGGACGTACTCCACACCGATCTCCTGCAGCATCACCGGGGAAACCTCTCCGGTGTAGGGGCCGAAATCCTCCCAGAAGAGATCCTGGGCCGCCAGCCGCACGGGCGATCCCACCAGAAGGGATGACACGGCCTGCAGCGCCGTGAACGAGGGCGCCAGGGCGATCTCCCGGTCCGCGCCCGCGGGCAGGAGCGGCAGCAGCTCCGCGACGTAGGAGGCCGATGCCGAGATGGTCATGTTCATCTTCCAGTTGCCGACGATCAGAGGCGTCATCGGGCGTCGCTCAGCGCGGCCACGCCCGGCAGCTCGACACCGCTCAGGAATTCAAGCGAGGCGCCGCCCCCGGTCGAGATGTGGGTGATTCTCGAGGCGAGGCCGAACCGGTTGACCGCCGCCACCGAGTCCCCGCCGCCGATCACCGAGAAGGCCTGCCTCCCTGCGATGGCCTCGGCCGCGGCCTGCGTTCCGGCGTCGTAGGGAGGCACCTCGAACATCCCGAGCGGGCCGTTCCAGAAGATGGTGTTCGCCTGGACGATTTCCTCACGGAACGACTCGCGGGTCCGGGGTCCTATGTCGAACCCGATCATCCCGTCGGGGATCTCCGGGCCGGGAGTGGTCGCGGCCCTCTCGCCGGGCGCAGTGGAGGGCGCCACGACATGGTCGATCGGCAGGTGGAGCCGCACCCCCTCCCGCATGGCGCGGGAGATGATCTCGCGGGCCTGCTCCAACCGATCCGCCTCGACGCGCGAGGCGCCGACCGGCGTGCCGCGCGCCTGCATGAACGTATAGGCCATCGCCCCGCCGACCAGCACGGCATCGACCCTGGGGATCAGGGTATGAATCAGGTCGATCTTGTCGGAGACCTTGGCGCCGCCGAGCAGGGCGATGTAGGGCTTTTCGGGCCGATCCAGGAGCCGCGTCAGCATCTCGATCTCGCGTTCCATCAGGAGGCCGGCGGCCGCCATCGGCAGAAAGCGCGTGATCGCGCTCACCGAGGCGTGTGCGCGGTGGGCGCTGCCGAAGGCGTCGTTCACGTAAAGATCGGAAAGGGCGGCGAGCTGGCGGGCGAACGCCTCGTCGTCGGCCTCCTCGCCGGCGTGAAATCGCAGGTTTTCGAGAAGGAGAGCCTCGCCGTCGGCGAGCCCGTGCGCGAGTGTTTCGACCTCGGGCCCGGCGCAGTCGGGCGCCAGCCGGACCGCCTGCCCCAGCAACTGCTTCAGGGGCTCCACGACCGGCCGCAGGCTCATCGCGGGGACCTGGTGGCCCTTCGGCCTTCCCAGGTGCGAGGCGATAATGGCCCGGCCTCCAGCCTCCAGGATGAGGCGCAGCGTGGGAAGCGAGGCCCGGATCCGCGTGTCATCAGCCACCCGCCCGTTCTTGAGAGGGACGTTGAAGTCCACCCGCACGAAGACCCGCTTGCCGCGGACCTCCAGGTCTCGCACCGATGTCTTGCGCATCCCCATGGTCAGGACCTCCCCGCGCCCCCCGGGCGCGCCATCATTCTCACCAGGTCGGCAAGACGCTGCACGTACCCCCGCTCATTGTCGTACCAAGCGATCACCTTGATCAGCGAATCCCCTGACTGGGCGAGAAGCGGCCCGTCGATCACGGCCGAGCGTTGATCACCGAGATAATCTATCGAAACCAGCGGTTCCTCAGAGTACCCCAGTATGCCCTTCAGGTTTTCCTCGGCCGCCCGGCGGAAGGCACGGCGGGTCTCCTCAAGCGGGATGGGTCTCCGCGGCACTACGGTCAAGTCGAGCAACGAGACGGCGGCCACCGGCACCCGTATGGCCAGGCAGTTCACCCGGCCGGCGAGGCCGGGCATCACCTGGACGATGGCCTGCTCCGCGGACGTCGAAGTGGGGATCATCGACAACCCGGCGGCGCGGCCCCGCCTCGGGTCGGCGTGCGGCGCGTCCATCAGGACCTGGTTGTTGGTTGTGCAGTGCACCGTTGTCATGGCGGCGCGCTCGATCCCGCAGGCGTCCTCGAGGACCGAGAGCACGACGGCCATCGCGTTCGTCGTGCAGGAGGCGTTCGACACGACCCGGTGCCGGTCCGGGTCGTAGAGCCGCTCGTTCACCCCGTAGCAGACCGTCAGGTCGGCATCGGGGGAAGGGGCGGTGATGATGACCCGCCGCGCGCCCCCCTCGAGGTGCCCCGTGGCCGCGGCGCGCGCCGTGAAGGCCCCGGTGGCCTCCAGGACGACGTCGACCCCGAGATCGCGCCACGGGACCTCGGCCGGCCGCCTGGCGCGCGTGCAGCGGATCTCCCGATCGGCGGCCCGTAACGACGAGTCGCCGGAGAGCACCTCGTGCCCGAGCCTGCCGAACAGCGAGTCGTGTCGCAACAGGTGAGCCAGCACCGCCGGCTCGACGAGGTCGTTGATCGCCACCACGTGCAGATCGCTCTCGCCCAGCGCCATGCGCAGGAAGCCGCGGCCGATGCGCCCGAGGCCGTTGATGCCGATCCGGACCGCCACTCCACCTCCCCCAGCGCCTGCAGGGGCGCTGCTCGCCATCGTATTCCGAGGATCGGGCCCAGTATAGGAAATCGCGCCGATCCCGGGCAAGGACCGCGCACTCCCGAGCGAGCGCGGGGCGGCGGCAGGCCCTCGCGGGGCACGCGGTGTGGCGCCGCCGCCCCGGCGCCCCCGGCGCGCTTGACGTGAATGCCGGGGATGTGTAGCATACGGCCCCTTCATGCTGTACTGCCGCAAGCCTCATGAACGCTTCATCCTGCTGTTGTCCTCATGTAGTCCTTTGCAGTCATGTGACGTGTCCCGTTACGGTGTCCGCGCGAGGCGCCTGACGGCTTGTGAATGGTGGACGATGCGATATCCCGGGTTGCTAGCGGCCCGGCCCCGGAGCGCGGGGCCAGGCCGGTGCGCGGCGCTGGTTCTCGCGGGGGCCGTCACTCTGGCGTGCGCGGGCGGCCCCGGCGGAGCAGGGGACGCGGAGGGCGCGCGAAAGGACATGGCGGCGGCGGGTCGCGAAGCGGCGCGAGCGGAAGTGCGGTTCCCGCATGGCCGCGTCTGGGCCGCAGAAATCGCCGACACGCCGGATCGGAGGGAGCGCGGCTACATGTTCCGGCGCGAGATTGGCGAAGGGGACGCCATGATCTTCGTCTTTCCCGAGGACGATGTTCATTCGTTCTGGATGAAGAACACTCTTGTGCCGCTCGACATGATCTGGATGGACGACGATTTCACGGTGATCCACATCGAGGCCTCGGCCCCACCCTGCAAGGCGGATCCATGTCCCGGATTCGGTCCGCCGCGCAAGTCCCGCTACGTGCTCGAGGTCAAGGGGGGGATCGTCGGGCGCGAGGGCCTGAAAATCGGAGACCGCATGGGGATTTCATTTCCGGAGGCGGGGTAACGGGAATTTGTCGCGTGTCAAACGAACGACGGTCGATCTTTCGGGCTGTGGTTGTCCTTGACCCGCCGTTCGGTTCGCGGTACTGGATCGGTCGTATCCGGACAAATCGGAGGTGCCCATGAGGTTTTTCGTTCAAACGCTCGCCTGCATCGCGATCCTGATCTTCGGGTTCATGCTCGGGATCCGGTACGAGACACGGGTGCAGAGCCTGAACGACATGCGCATGCTGGTGCAGGTGCAGAAGAACAAGATCTCCGAGTTGCGCGAGGACGCCGTGCGCCTCCGCACCGCCGTGCTGGTTCGTGACTTCCTCGATCAGCTCCGGATCCGGCTTCCTAAGTCCACCCTCGACGACATCAGCACGTCGATCTACAAGGCGTCCAACCGCTACATGGTGCCTCCGGAGATGATCCTCGCGGTCATCCGGATCGAGAGCGCCTTCGACATCAACGCCCAGTCCGACAAGGGCGCCGTGGGCCTGATGCAGATCCTCCCCTCGACGGCCCACGAGATCGCCCAGGAACTCCGCCTTGACTGGCCGGGTGAGGAGCTGCTGCGCGACCCCGGCGTCAACATCGAGATGGGGACCTATTACCTCACGAAGCTGGTGGGGCAATTCAACGACCTGTCGGTCGCCCTGGCCGCCTACAACCACGGCCCGGGACGGATTGCCGAGATGGCGGCTGCAAACCGGGAGCTGCCGATGGGTTACTCGCAGAAGGTCCTG
>JANMQK010000378.1:0-9932 GCA_031370485.1 Acidobacteriota bacterium
GGGGGCCTCGACGCGTCGCGCTCCTTCGCGACGGCCACCCTGCTGAAGAATGGCGACGTGCTGATCGCCGGCGGGTACGATCCGCGCATCCGGCCTACGGACAGGACGTGGGTCTATCATGCGCCGCGCTAGACTTCTCCCGTGACTCCCGCGCGGGCCCTCGCTTTCGTCAGAAAGCACGGAGTGGTGCTGATGTCCGCCCGCGGTCCCGTGCCCAATCTTGCCGAAGCCATCGTGGGGGAAACGATCCGGGGCAGCTGGTGGTCCCATCCCCGGTCGCACGAGATCGCGCACCTGTACGGGGCCGTGAGCGATGCGGAGGATGTCCTGGTGTGCCGCCTCGTTGACGGGAAGGTGACCTTCGTTCACCGCCGGATCTGGCCGGCGCTGGTCCGCCTGTCGGGGCGGCTGCCGCGTCGCCGCCTGGCGGCCGTCCGGGAGGAGCACACCGATTCGGGGAAGCACCGCGTGGTGGAAAAAGCCTACCCGCGCTGGGTGCCGAAAGAGGTGGCCAGGCGCGCCTCCGGCCTGAGCGACGAGGAAGCGATTGCCCTCCTCGGCGAAGGGCTCTTTGCCCACCTGGCGCCTGGAAAGAGAGGAGCCTGACGATGTCGCGGGATCAGGAGCACAAGGTCATCACGGGAGGATGTCTCTGCGGTGGCGTGCGGCGTGATGATCGATCCGCTGCGGCCGTTCGACTGACTGGGAAGAGCGTCCGGGAGGCCTCGGAGTACTTGGCGGGCCGGGATCGGGACCTCGCGCGGATCCTGGATCTTCACGGCCCGCCCCCGCTGTGGGCGCGCCCGCCCGGGTTCACGGCCCTCGTGCGCATCATCCTCGAGCAGCAGGTCTCGCTCGGTTCGGCGCGGGCGACCCTCCGCCGGCTGCAGGATGGCGTCCGGCCGTTCACGCCGGAGCGCTTCCTCGAGCTGGGAGCGGCGCGCCTGAGGGCGATGGGGGTCACCCGGCAGAAAGCCGGATACTGTCTTGGGCTGGCCGGCGCCATCCGGGAGGGAGGGCTCGACTTGGGGGGCATGGCCCGGATGGAGGACACGAAGGCGTCCGAGGCCCTCACGCGGGTCAAGGGGATCGGGCCATGGACCGCGGGGATCTACCTCCTGACGGCATTGCGCCGGCCGGATGTCTGGCCGTCGGGCGACCTGGCCCTGGTGCGGACGGTGCGCCGTATCAAGAGGCTTCGAGGAGAGCCCTCCACCGACCGGATGAACGAGATCGCCGAGTCGTGGCGTCCGTACCGGGCCGTGGCGGCACGGATGCTCTGGCAGCACTATCTCGCCGGTTTCCGCGGACCCATATCGCGGGCCGGCATGGGGAGGGTCCGATGATGTATCGCGCCGTTTTTTCTCTGTTGCTTCTGGCCAGCCTGGCCGCCTGCGGCGAGAAACCGTCGCCGTCTCCCTCGCCGTCGCCGGAGACCCTAGCGCCACCCGGCGCCTCGTCCCTTCAGGATAATGAATCGCAGGGCGCTCTTGCGGCGGGGCAGACCTGGAGGTACCGGACGCGGCCGGATGAGACCGGCTCGATGCTGACGATCCTGAAGATCGAGACCCAGCCGACGGTAGGACGGGTGGTCCATGTCAGCCTGACCGGGCTGAGCATCCGGAGAAAGAACGATGCGCGCGGCAGGTGGGATTCCCTGCCCGATCTGAAGTTCTCGGAAGCCGCCATCAAGGAAAGCGTTACGGACATGGTTGGCACCGCCCCCGCGGCGCCGGATCCCGCCGGCACCATGGACCGCCTGCAGAAACCGGGGGGGCAGGTTTTCCTGGTGCCTGTGAACGAGGCCGTGGACCTGATCGAGCGGGGCCTCGACCCCTGATCGGATGCAGCTTTCCCTGCCTACAGCGCGGTATACTGGCCGCTCGATTCCGGAGTCTTTTTCGATCGGCGACCGATGAACGTCCTCATCGCGATTCTCCTCTGCTCGCTGGCCTCGACGGCCGGCGTGCCGCTCACCCGATGCATCGGGGATCTCCATGACGGCTGCCCGATGCTCGTGGCGCGCGAGCAGGAGGACGCGGCCAAAGGCTGCACCGCCGCCCGGGGGACGGAAGGCTGGACCCAGGCGACGCTCGAAGGGACCCTCGGCCGGCAGGACGGCGACACATTCCGCCCGATCCGTGAGGCGGAGTTCCTGCGCGAGTGCCTGGACGGGAATGGGGACCTGGTCCGCAGCTGCCCGCTGGCGATCCGCCTCAAGCGCAACGGGGGGTTCAAGGAGGAGGTCTGGCTCAAGTCGGGGGTCGAGATCGTGTGCGATCGGGACTACCGGGTGACGCGGGCTTACGAAGAGAAGGTCCGGATGAGAATCCGCGCCGAGGGGTGCGAGGACCTCGTCGTTGACTTCGACTGGGCCTGGCGGCCGAAAAGGCTGCTGATGACCTGCGCGGAGGGTGGAAAGAAATGATCGCCATGGGGACCGCAGGCCGGTTGCTCGTGATGGCCATGCTGCTCGGAGGGGGTGTCGCGGCCTCGCCCCCGGGGGGCACGCGCGGCCCGACAACGCCGGAAGAAAAGACCCGCGTCATCAAGCTGAACGAGCATATCGAAGCCGAGCCACTGGCTGCGGACGCGCGCGATGCGCGGCGGTGGCTTTTCGGCTTCGCGTCATCGGCTCCCGACCTCAAGGTGGTCGTCTGCCCGGACCTGCTGGCACCGCTCCTCGAGTCGAACCAGCCCTACAAAGCGGAGCTCGGCGCCCAGATGATGTTCTCGACCATGGCGTTCACCATCGCCCACCCGGAGAAGTCCGGCGACATCCAGGAGATCTACCTGGCCGCCGTTCTCGGGTCGTTGCGCGCGTACCAGTCGATTCTGAAGGCCAAGCCCGGATCGAGGTTCCCATTCCTCGATGATCTCGTGGCGCGGCGCGACAAGGGGACGCTGAGAACGTATCTGAAAGACCTCGCGCGGGAGAAATGCAATTGACGGACGACGCGGGGCCGGGTTATGCCTACATGTGGGAATTCCGCGTCCGGCCCGGGCGACGGGATGAGTTCCTGCGGGTGTACGGCCCGGAGGGGGATTGGGCGGGGCTTTTCCAAAGGGGGGAGGGATATCTCCGGACCGAGTTGCTCCAGGATCTCGAGGACCCCGACCGCTTCGTCACCATCGACTACTGGAGGTCCGAGGAATCCTGGAGTTCCTTCCGCGCCCGTTTCACGAAGGAGTTCGAAACACTCGATGCCCGGTGCGAGGCCTTCACGCTCGAGGAGCGCAGGATCGGACTGTTCCGTCCGGACTAGGGTTGTTCTGACCGCTCTGCGCCGGCCGAGGGTCGCATGACCATCCCGACGATCGAGCCGATGACCGCAAAGGACTGGGAGGAGGTGCGCGCGATCTACGCCGAGGGGATCGCCACGGGGATCGCGACCTTCGAGACCGAGCCGCCATCCTGGGAAGCCTGGAACGGCGCCCATATCCCCGGCCTGCGTTTCGTGGCGCGGGGAGGCCGCCAGGTCGTCGGGTGGGCCGCGCTGAGCCCGGTCTCCGAGCGGTGCGTCTACGCCGGGGTCGGAGAGGTGAGTGTCTACGTCGGCGCGCGGCACCGGGGGGCCGGGACCGGGCGCCTGCTTCTCGAGCGGCTCGTCGCCGAATCCGAGAGCCACGGGCTCTGGACGCTGCGGGGTGCGTGGCGGGATATCGTGCTTCTGGAACGGCGCAGTGCGATCGTCGGAGTCGCGGACTCCCTGCCCCCACATCGGGAGGAACGATGATGAGACTCGCGGGGGGATGCTTCTGCGGCGCGTTGCGATACCGTGTGACTGGGGAGCCCGTGGTCGTCTGCCACTGCCACTGCCTGCACTGCCGGCGGATCAGCGGCGCACCCTTCGTCACCTGGGTGGAAGTCCGGAGAAGGGATTTCGCGTTCACGAAGGGAAAGCCCGCGAGGTTCCAGTCGAGACGCGGGGTCACGCGGACCTTCTGCTCGAAGTGCGGCACGCCCGTGACCTATCGCAGGGGCGCCGCGCCCCCCACGGTGGATGTCACCGCCTGCAGCCTGGACCGGCCGGAGTCGCTGCGGATCCTGGATCATGTTTTCTTCGACCGCCGGCTGCCCTGGATCCGCCTCGCGGACGGCCTGCCGGACCACCCGAGGGCGCGCAAAGCTTCACCCCGCACCACGGCGGCGCGCAGGACCCGCCCGTGATCGAAAGAGGGCGGGGAGGCGCCGTGAGCAAACCGTCGAGACCGGATCGCGGCGGTCGCGGCCGGAGGGTCGCGGGGCTCATGCTGGTCGTCGCCGGCGTGGTCCTCATGTTCCTGCAGCTCGTCGGCCGGCCCGGCAAGGCGGTGATCCTGATCGCGGCCGGCGCCACGTTCCTGGCGATCTACCTCGTCCGCCGCACCTACGGCCCGCTCGTCCCGGGGTGCCTCCTGATCGGCATCGGGTTGGGCTGGCTGGGGGACAGAATGGGGCTGGCCGGCGGGGACTGGGACACGCTTGGCCTGGGAATCGGCTTCGTGGCGATCGTCGTGATCGACCTCGCCTACCGGCACAGGTTCCACTGGTGGCCGCTCGTCCCCGGCGCCGTCCTTCTCATGCAGGGGGCCGACATCGATTTCGGCGACGTCGGCGGCAGGGTGGCGACCTGGTGGCCGCTGGCGCTCGTCGTGATCGGGATCCTGATTCTGTTCGGGGCGTTCAACCGGAAGGATGAGGGCGGCACGGCGCCGCGGATTCCTCCCGCATCTTCGGGCGGGGACGAAGGAGGGCCGACATGACAGGTACAGGGAAGCCGGCAGTCGGTTCGATCGGCTGGACCGATCTGACCGTCGGAGACGCCGGGAAGGTCCAGGACTTCTACAAGGCGGTTGTCGGATGGACCTCGAGCGAAACCGACATGGGGGGCTACAGCGATTTCTGCATGAACCTGCCGGAGAGCGGGACCACGGTCGCCGGGATCTGCCACGCCCGCGGCGTGAACGCAAGCCTGCCACCGCAGTGGCTTGTCTACATCACCGTGGAGGACGTCGATCAAAGCGCCCGGCGCTGCGTCGATCTGGGCGGCGCCGTCCTCGTCGGACCGAAGGACATGGGCCCTTCCGGCCGGTACTGTGTCATCCGCGACCCGGCGGGAGCCGTGGCCGCTCTTTTCACCCCAGCCAGATGACGAGGACTCCGTGATCGAATTCGTGACCCGGGACGGAGTCGCCGTCCTCACGCTGGCGCACGGCAAGGCGAACGCGCTCGATCTGGAGCTCTGCCTTGGCCTCGCGGAGAGGCTGGACGGTTTCGGGGCGTCCTCGTCCCGGGCCCTGGTCATCACGGGCCGGGGGTCGATCTTCTCGGCGGGGGTCGATCTGCCGCGCCTTCTCAACGAGGGACCCGGGTACGTGGAGAAGTTCCTCCCGGCGATGAGCGACCTGTTCGAGAAGCTCTTTCTCCTGCCGAAGCCGGTCATCTGCGCGGTGAACGGGCACGCGATCGCGGGCGGGTGCATCCTTGCGTGCGCGGCCGATCACCGGACCATGGCGCGCGGCGCGGGGCGTGTGGGTGTGCCGGAGCTGCGTGTGGGGGTGCCATTCCCCTGCGCCGCGCTGGAGATCATGCGGCATGCGCTCGCGCCGGGCTTCTTCCAGGAGGTCATGTACCGGGGGGCGGTGCTCGAGCCGGAGGCGGCTCTCGCCTGGCGGCTGATCGACGCGATCGCCCCTCAGGATGAGCTTTTGGAGCGCGCCGTGGCGGTGGCCCGCGATCTCGCGTCGATGCCACCGGAGGCTTTCGCGATCACGAAGCGGCAGATGCGCGAGCCGGCGAGTGATCGAATGAAGGCCGGGCGTCTCAAGCACGACCCCGGCATTCTCGACGTCTGGAAATCGCCCGGGACGGTCGAGGCCGTCAGGGACTACGTGTCCCGCACGTTCAAGCGCGCGAAAACCTAGGGACCGCGGCGGCGCCCGGCCCGGATCGGGGGGAGAACGACATGGATAGCCATACGGCATCTTCCGAGGCCGCCGGGCGGATCGAGCGCACGCTCGCCGAGGTCCTCGAGGAGGGTGTCGTTCTCTGCGTGCGGCTGGGGGCCGGTTTTCCGCTCGTCGAGGCCTGCCGGGCGGCGGTGCGGGGCGGGTTAAAGGCGCTCGAGCTGACCCTCACGACACCCGGGATCCTGGAGGCGATGAAGACACTTGCCGCCTCGCCCGGGGCGCTGGCCGGTGGCGGCACCGTCCTCACGCCGCAGGAGGTGCGCGATGTCGCCGCGGCGGGGGGGCGGTTCGTCCTCTCCCCGGTGTTCAATCCCGAGGTGGTGGACGAGGCCCGGCGGCTCGGGCTGCTCGCCGTGCCGGGAGCGTCGACCCCGACCGAGATCCTCGCGGCCTGGCGACACGGCGCCCGCCTGGTGAAGGTTTTTCCGTCGGGTCCTCTCGGGGGCCCCGCCTATCTCAGGTTGATCCGGGGGCCCTTCCCCGACATCCAGCTTCTCCCGACCAGCGGCCCCACCTCGGAGACGCTCGGCGAGTACTTCAAGTCGGGGGCCGCGGCGGTCGGGATCGGGCCCGAGGTTTTCCCGGTCGGGTTCACTCTCGAATCGGTCGAAGCCGCGGCGCGCCGCGTCCGTGCTGCCGTGCAGGCCTGGCGCGCGACTGCCGGGGGGAAGGGCGGAGGCCAGCCGGCCCGCTAGTCCATGGCGATCGAGTTCTGGTTCGACTTCGCAAGCACCTACTCGTACCTGGCCGCATCCAGGATCGAGAACCTGGCCGGGGCGCGCGGCGTGCCGCTCGAATGGCGGGCGTTCCTGCTCGGCCCGATCTTCCAGGACCAGGGCTGGAGTGATTCTCCATTCAACCTGTTGCCGGCCCGGGGGCGCTACATGTGGCGCGACCTCGAGCGGCTATGCGCCCGATACGGCCTCCCATGGCGCAAACCCACGGCCTTCCCTCGCAACAGTGTCCTGGCCGCCCGCGTGGCGTGCGCCTTCGCGGCCGAACCGTGGCTGCCCGAATTCGTGGGGGCCGTGTTCCGCGCGAATTTCGCGGAGGACCGTGACATTTCCGATCCATACGTAATCGGCGCGTGCCTCGACCGGCTCGGGCTGGACGGGAAGGACCGGATGGCCATGGCGGAGTCGCCGCGGCATCGGGGCCTGCTGCGTCAGGAGACCCAGCGGGCGAAGGAGCGGGGCATCTTCGGCGCGCCGACGATGATCGTGGATGGAGAGCTCTTCTGGGGCTACGACCGGATCGAGCAGGCGCTCGACTGGCACGCGGAGCATCGCGGCGGCACGCAGGGGGCGTAACCCGCCCCGCGGGAAGCCCCGGGGCGCTGTGCTAAACTCACCGGTCGCGGCCGCGCCCGCTGCCCGCCACGGGTGGCCGGCGCGGCCGACACGCGCAACAGGACGCGAAGCAGGAGAGGTCCCGATGCCGGATCCGCTGAAATTCGCCGCGGGCCTGATCATCATGATCCTTGGAGCGCGCGCCGCGTGGGGTGGTTCGCCCAAGGGCGGGACAAAGGTTTTCCCGTTTCCCATCCAGGAGAAAGTCCTCGAGAACGGCCTCAGGATCGTGGCCGTGCCGTTCGACAGCCCGGGAGTCGTCGCCTACTGGACGGTGGTGCGCGCCGGGTCGCGCAACGAAGTTGAGCCCGGAAAGTCCGGGTTCGCGCATTTCTTCGAGCACATGATGTTCCGCGGCACGGAGCGCTACCCGACGGAGCGCTACAACGCGATCCTCAAGGAGCTGGGAGCCGACCACAACGCCTTCACCTCGGACGATCTGACCGCCTACCACATCCTCGCCCCCTCCCCGGCGCTCGAAACCCTGATGACCCTCGAGTCGGACCGCTTCATGAACTTGAAGTACTCGGAGGAGGCCTTCAAGAAGGAGGCGGGCGCCATCCTCGGCGAGTACAACAAGAGCGCTTCGAGCCCCTTCCAGACGCTGCACGAGAAGCTGCGTGACCTGGCCTTCACGAAGCACACCTACAAGCACACGACCATCGGCTTCCTGAAGGACATCGAGGAGATGCCGAACCAGTACGAATACAGCCGGGTCTTCTTCGACCGCTTCTACCGCCCGGAGAACTGCATCCTGATGGTGGTGGGGGACGTTGACCCCCGGAAGCTCTTCGACCTGTCGGCCCGGTACTACGGTTCGTGGAAGAAGGGGGACTACCGCCCCGCGATCCCCGCCGAGCCCCGGCAGGAAGAGCCCCGGCGGGCGGAGGTCTCCTGGCCGAACCCGACCGAGCCCTACCTGTTTCTCGGCTATCACGTCCCGGCCTTCTCGACGAAGGAACCGGACATGCCGGCGCTCGACCTGGTGTCGCAGCTGCTCTTCAGCGAGGCCGCGCCCCTGTACCAGAGGCTGGTGGTCGAGGAGCAGGAGGTCGACATCCTGAGCGGCGGCGCGCCCGACCACCGGGACCCGTACCTGTTCACGGTCCTCGCCCGGGTCAAGAAGGCGAATCGTGTCCCCTACGTCGAGGAGACCATCGCCGCCGCGTTCAAGGAGCTGCGGGACAAGCCGGTGGACGCGACCCGGCTGGAGAGGGTCAAGTCCCACGTCAAGTATGCCTACGCGATGTCGCTCGACACGGCCGGCGGCGTGGCCCAGAGCCTGGCCCACTACCTGGCGCTCACAGGCAGCACCGACACCGTGAACCAGCTCTACGCCCTTTATGACCGGGTGACGCCGGCGGAGATCCAGGCCGCGGCCCGCAGGCACCTCGTCCCGTCGGGAACGACGGTCGTCCTGCTTCGTCACAGAGACGGGGATGCGGGCAAGCCCGCGGACGCCACGGGCGGAGCCGCGCATTGAACCGCGCGGTCGCCCGGCGGGCCCTCGTCGGCGCGCTCGCGATCCTGACCGCCGGGGCCCCGCACGCAAAGGAGATGACGATGAAGAAAGGGACGACCCGGGGCGAGGCGGCCCCGAAAACGAGCCTCCTGCCAAGCCCCTCGTCGCCGCTCGTGACCTTCCGTGTCCAGTTCCACGCGGGGGCCGTCGACGACCCGGCCGGGAAGGAAGGCCTCAACACGCTGACGGCCATGACCATCGGCGAAGGGGGCACGGCGAAGCTGACCTATCGCGAGGTCGTCGACCGGCTCTACCCGATGGCCGCCTCGATCCAGGCGCAGCCCGACCGGGAGGTCACGACCTTCATCGGCGAGACCCATCGCGATCACCTGGAGGCGTTCTACCGCCTGTTCGCCGACGTCCTGCGCACGCCCCGCTTCGATCCGGCGGATTTCAGCCGCAGCCGCGACCTGATTCTCGCGGCCCTGCAGACGAACCTGCGGGGCAACGATGACGAGAACCTCGGCAAGGAGGCGCTCAATGGGTTCATCTACCAGGGCCACCCCTGCGGCCGGCCCGACCTGGGGACGGTGCAGGGGCTCAAGGCGATCACCCTCGAGGACGTCCGGAAGCACTACGCCGCGCTCTGCCGCCAGGGGAACGTGACGCTGGGAGTCGCGGGGGGATACCGCGAAGAGCTCATCGAGGCGATGCGGGCCGATTTCTCGAGCCTCCCCGAGGGGACGCCGCCGCGGGCGGAGCTTCCCCCGCCGCGGCCGATCAAGGGGATGGAAATCCTGTTCGTCGAGAAGCCGGCGCAGGCGACCGCCATCTCGATGGGTTATCCCATCGACGTCACCCGGGCCGACAAGGATTTCTACCCCCTCATGGTCGCGAACTCTTACCTGGGAGAGCACCGCACCTTCAACGGGCGGCTGATGAACGCGATGCGCGGGGAGCGCGGGCTCAACTACGGCGACTACTCCTACATCGAGACGTTTCTCCAGGATGGCGGGACGACACTGCCGCTGCCGAGCATCCCGCGGCGGCAGCAAGACTTCACCATCTGGATCCGTCCGGTGCCGCGCGCGAACGCCCTGTTCGCGCTGCGCCAGGCGACGCGGGAGCTCCGGACGCTCGTGGACAAGGGGCTGTCGGCGGAGGATTTC
>JANMQK010000029.1:0-3287 GCA_031370485.1 Acidobacteriota bacterium
CGGGGCCATCGCGATCGGGGTCGCGCTCTCGAGCAACATCGCCGACTACCAGCTCGACCGCGCGCTCAAGGCGGGCTACGGGGCCGACGGGCAGGGCATCGTCTGCTTCCTCGCGCTCGTCCGGCTGGCGGCGGGGATCGCCGGGCTGTTCCTTCAGTTCGTCGCGTCGGGCCTGGTGCTGAGGCGGCTCGGAGTCCTGCCGGCGCTTCTGATGCTGCCTGTCGCCGTCGGCGCTGGCGGGGCGGCCATCCTGGCCACGGGGGGAGCGCTCTGGGCCGTCGCGATCCCGAGGGCGGCGGATGCCTCGCTGAAGTACACACTCAACGATTCGGCGATCAACCTTCTCTACCTGCCGCTGTCGGCGCGGCTTCGCGCGCGGGCGAAGGCGGTCGTGGACGGCATCGTCAAACCGCCGCTTGTCGCGCTGCTCGGGCTCGCCTTCTACCTCGTGGGCCGGGCGGGCGGCATCTCCATCGTGCGGTGGACGCCGGCCCTCCTGGCGCTCGTCGCGATCTGGATCTTTCTTCTTTTTCGCGCGTCGCGCTATTACGTGGACTCGTTGTCGCACAGCCTGGCCATGCGGCGGCTCGACCTGGGGAAGGCGAACATCGACCTCGCCGACGAGACGAGCGCGCGTGTTGTGGCACGGGCTCTCGCCGGCCCGGACCCACTACGCGTGGTCCACACGCTGGGGCTACTGCGCACGGCGTCGGAGTCGGACTTGAGCGATCGCATCGCCCCGCTTCTCGGGCACGCGGACCCGGGGGTTCGCGCCGAGGTGGCCCGCTACCTCGGCGATCGAAAAGCGGAAAACCACGCCGAGCGGCTGTGCGCGGGCATGGACGATCCCGACGAGCAGGTGCGGGCCGCGGCAATCCTTGCCTATTGCGCCGCGCGCGGCGCGCGGTCGCTCCCTGCCATCACCCCGCGCCTCTCCGAGCGGAACCTCGCGGCGCGCGGCGCCGCGATCCTCGGCATGATCCGCTTCGGCGGGCTGGGAGGGTTCCTGCACGCGGGCCGGCCGCTTCACGATCTCCTGGAGAGCCCCGAGCCGGCCGAGCGGGCGCGAGGGGCGGAGCTGCTCGGCGACCTGGGGGTCGCGAGCTTCCACGAGCCGCTTGTGGAACTGATGGAGGATCCCGACATGGAGGTGCGGCGCGCGGCGATCCGGGCGAGCGGGCGGCTGGGCGCGATCGAGCTGGTGCCGCCGCTTTGCGGGCGGCTCGAGGACGCGGCGGTGCGCGGGGAGGCGGTCGACGCCCTGGCCGCCTGCACCGCCGGCGACCCCACGTTGACCGCGGGGCTGATCCTGGACCCGTCGCTGCCGTGGGACGCCAGGGGAGATCTCTGCCGCGCCCTGGCCGGACCGGGAGCGGAGGCGGCGAAGGCTGATTCGGCGAAGGCTCTCTCGCGGCTGTTCGACCAGGCCGACGACCGCGTGCTGCCGTCGGTCTATACGACACTCCTGCGGCTGCGGGACTCGGGAGTTGCGGTGCCGGTCGACGCGGTCCGGCTCGAGGAGCGGCTCCGCCGCGAGACACGCTCGGCCCTCGCCCATCTGGTCTGCCTGGCGGACCTCCGTCGCGACCGGTGCGGGTCGCCTCTCATCGAGGAGACGCTCGACGCGGCGGCGGCGCGAAACCGGGATGGATTGGTTTCGCTCCTCGCCCTCCTCCATCCCCGCATCCCCGTGGCGCGGGTGCGGGCGGCGCTCGCCTCACCGGACTCGCGGGTGCGCGCCAACGCCCTCGAGCTCATCGACACCGTGGCCCCGACGGCGAAGGACGGCGCCATCCCGTGCCTCGGCGGCACCGTCGAGCAGCAGATCGACGCGGCCCGGCGCGCCGGCATCGACAGCGAGCCGGGCCGGCGGCGAATCGGGCGGTTCCTCGAAGGAGACGACCCGTGGCCACTGTCGTGCGCGATCGCCGTTGCGGGGCGCGAGCGCATGGCGGAACACGCCGCCCTCGTGCGACGGCACCTCGATTCCCCCAACGGCATCGTCCGGCGGACCGCGCGCGACGCGGCGCGCGCCCTCGGCGCGCTCGAACCGACCGCACAGGAGACCGAACCCATGGCGCTTCCACCTCTGGAGATGGTGCTCTTCCTCAAGCAGGTCCCCCTGTTCCGCGAGATCCCGGCGGAGGAGATCGCGTCGCTCCTCCCCATCGTCGAGGAGGTCAGGTTCCGCGAAGGGGAGGTGATCCTCAGGCAGGGAGACGCCGGGGACGCCCTCTACCTGATCGTCGAGGGACGCGTCGGCGTCGCCATCGACGGGGTCGCGACGGCGAAGCCTCTCGGCTCGCGCGATGTCATCGGCGAACTGGCGATCCTCACCGGCGACCCGCGTGCCGCGACCTGCACCGCGCTCTCCGAGGTCCTGGCGCTGCGCATCGAGCGCGACCCGTTCTGGGATCTCATGCGGAGGCGGCCGGAGGTGCCGATGGGACTGCTCAAGATCGTCCTCGGGTACCTGAAAAAGGGGTGAGGTGCGGTACGATGCGTCCGCGTTCCGCGGCCGGACCCCGCAAGGGGCCGCGCGCGAATGCGGGGGGTGCTCCGGGATGCCCCGGACGGCGGCTTCGGCTCGACCGACAGGCATGAAGATCTTCGGCGCGGTGCTGCTCGCCCTTCTGATTGGCGCGGGCTGCGTGCGCGGGCGCGCCATCTCCGCCCGGGCGGTCGACTACAACGTCGCCGCCGGGCAGGCGCGAAGCGAGATGCTCCTTTTGAACATCCTGCGCTCCCGCGACCGCAAGCCGATGGTCTTCACGGGACTCACTCACATCTCGGGGAGCCTGCGAAGCACCGCCGGCATCGGCGCGACCGTGTCGACCGGGCCGGACGCCAGCAAAGTGCAGGTCTTCTCGCCCAGCATCGAGGCCAGCGACGCGCCGACCTTTGACGTCGCGGTATTGGACTCGCAGGAGTTCACCCGCGGGATCATGACCCCCCTGCGCTTCGACGTCGTCGAGTACTTCTGGGACCAGGGGTTCAACCGCGAGGTGCTGCTGTACCTCTGTGTTGAGAGGATCGAGGTAGCCTGCCCCGGCGGTGACCTGCGCATCCTCGAGAACGACCCGGGCGAACCTGGCTTCGACGCGTTCCGGTCCGTCCTATACGCCATCTCCGACTCCGGGCGATGGGAGCAGGATGCGCACCAGGTCGAGCCGGTCGGCCCGCCCGTGAAGGCCGCCTCGGTCGCCCAGCTCGACCCGCTCATCCGCGTCGCGGAGTCGAACCTTTCGCTACGTCCGCTGAACGACGGATCGTGGCAGCTGGAGCGA
>JANMQK010000058.1:0-10627 GCA_031370485.1 Acidobacteriota bacterium
CTGTCTTCACCAAGCAGAAGGACGAGAAAAAGGCGCGCAAAGAGCGCCGGTCGGCAAAGGCGGCGGAAGAGCATGCCGGCGAGGAGGAGGGCGTCACGGCACCGGAGGACGCGGCGGAGGAGAGCCCCGAGGAACCCTCTGAAAAGCCCGCCAGGAAGAACCGCAAGAAGAGCGCGAACAAGGACCAGGACTAGGGCGTCCTTCGTCCCCGGGCGATGCGGCCGATGAGATCGGTCGTGGCGTGCCTTTTCGGATCTCCGGCCACCTCCACCCTCCCACCCCACGCCTTCACGACGTCCCGCTCGGGGACCGTGTCCGGCGTGTAGTCCGTCCCCTTGCAATGGATGTCCGGCCTCAGCCGGCGCAGCACCGGCGCAACCGTCCTGCCGCCGAAAAGGACAACGGCGTCGACCCAGCGCACCGCAGCCACGATTCGGGCCCGGTCGCGCGCGGGGACGATGGGCCGTCCGGGGCCCTTGAGACGGCGCGCCGAACGGTCGTCGTTGACGGCCACCACCAGCAAATCGCCCATGGCCCGCGCCCCGCGGAGGTACCGCAGGTGCCCGACATGGAGCAGGTCGAACAGCCCGTTCGCGAGCACGACCCGCGCGCCGGGCAGGAAACGCCGGCGGCGGGACACCAGGCGCGCTGCGGCCCCGGCGGTCATGATCCCGCGGGAAACAGGGCGGCCGGTGATCACGCGGGGCCGAGCCTGCGGTCGAAGTCCGGGTCGTCCCGCACGGCCCGGCTCAGCTCCTCGCGGCTGGCCGTGGCCGTGCCCCGCTTCATGACGACGATGCCGCCGGCGTAATTCGAGAGCAGGGCGGCTGCAAGGTATCCGCTTCCCGAGAGTACCGCGAGGGCGAAAGTGCTGATCACGGTGTCCCCCGCGCCGGTGACGTCGGCCACCTCGTCGGTCCCGAAGACCGGCAGGTGCCGGACGACGCCGTCTTTTGTGAACAGGGACATGCCGTGGCTCCCCCGGGTCACGACCAGCGCCTCCGCTTCCAGCGCCTGGCGGAGCGCCGTGCCCCCCCGGGCGATGGAGGGATCGTCGTCGCGCAGCGCCTCGCCAAGGATCGTCTCCGCTTCCTGCAGGTTGGGGGTGGCGGCCGTCATCCGGCGGAACAGCCGCATCTGCGATCGCGAATCCACGAACAGCGGCGCCCGAGCGGCCGCCAGGGCCTCCTGCAACGGGGGTGCGGTTGCGGCATGGACCAGCCCGAAGGAGTAGTCGGAGACGAGCGCTCCTTGTGTCGTCCGCGCCGCGGCCCGCACCGTCTCGAGGAAGGGCGCCGCCGCGGGATCCGCCGCGGGCCCGCCGCCCCGGTCCATCCGCACGATCTGCTGCTTCACGGAATGGGCGCTGCCACCCAGGATGCGCTGCTTGACCGGCGTGCGGTAGGAGGGGTCGCGCCAGACGCCTCCGGATTCGATCTCCCGCTCGCGGAACAGGGCGAGCAACTGCTCTCCTGCCTCGTCCTCGCCGACGCGGCCGACGACGACGGGAACACCGTCGAGCGCCCGGAGGTTGGCGGCCGCATTCGCGCCTCCGCCCGGGAGACTCTCGGTCTTCACGTGGTTCAGGATCAGGACCGGGGCCTCGCGCGACACGCGGCCGATCTCCCCGTACTCGAAAACGTCGAGCACCAGATCGGCCACCACGAGGACCCGGACTCCCGCCATCGCGTCAATCGCCTTCAGGAGATCCGAGCGTGTCGGACGGGGTGTCGTCATCGTGGCTCCTTTGCGTCGGCGTCCGGGGCCCGCGGCGTCCGTGCGAGTATCCAGCGGATCGCGTCCAGAAGGTCGGAGGCGGTGTGCAGGGGCTTCACTTTGTAGCGCTCCGGCTGGTGCTCGAGAAGTCCCAGTCCGTATCCCGTCAGGACCTGGATCGACGGGACTCCCGCCGCCGCGGCGGCCTCGATGTCCGGGAGGCCGTCGCCGATCGCGTAGGAGCGCTTGAGATCGATGCCGTGCTCGGCCGCCGCCTTCAGGATCATGCCTGGGCGGGGCTTGCGGCAGTCGCAGTCGGTCCGGTAGGGAGGCCGGCCCTCGGTGGGGTGGTGGGGACAGTAATAGACGGCGTCCAGCCGCGCGCCCCCCTGGGCCACGAGGGACAGGAGCCGCGCGTGGACTTCCGTTACCAGCGACTCGCTGAAGTACCCGCGCGCCACCCCCGCCTGGTTCGTGGTGACAACGGCCAGGTACCCCGCCTGGTTGATGAGCCGGAGCGCCTCGAGGCTCCCCGGGATGAGCCGGCAGCGGGAGACGTGGTTGACGTAGCCGACCTCCTCGCAGATCGTTCCGTCCCGATCCAGAAAGATCGCCTGTCGCGTCATCGCGAGCCCGCCAATGCGGCGCCTCGGGCGGAAGGCTGCGAGGGGACGGATGCCCGGGGGCGCGTCCTCCAGCGATTGTGCATCCAGAGCCAGTACTCCGGGTGCCTTCTGACCTCCTCTTCGAGCAGGGCGGTGCACTGGCGCGTCAGGGCCCGGACGTCGTCCGCGTAGTCCCCCTTCCGGACCGGGTGGATCGGCTCGCGGTACGAGATCCGCAGGCGGCCGTCCGGGAGCGGATGGGAGAAGACCGGAACGATGGGGGCGCGGCTGCGGAACGCGAAGGTGGCGAGCGCCGGTGTCGTGGACGCGGGGAGGCCGAAGAAATCGACGAAGACACCGGCGTCCCCCCGCACGTTCTGGTCGATCAGGATTGCCACCGATCGGCCCTCGCGCAGCGAGCGAAGGACGCCGCGCGACGCGTTTCGCTTCGGCAGGACGGTGTTCCCGGAGAGGGTTCTCAGCCGGGTGAGGAACCGGTCGAAATAGCGGTTCTCGAGCGGCCGGGCGACCATCGCCATGGGCACGCCCAGCCTCTTCTGGAGGAGGGCCACCAGCTCCCAGTGGCCGAAGTGACCCGAGAAGACGAGGACACCACGTCCCAGCGCCGCGGCCGCCTTGAGGTGCTGCTCGCCGTCGTACGCGGCGATTCGGCTGGTCGGCGCCCGGCAGAGGCGCCGGAAGTAGGCCGCGTCGGCGCAAATCGTCCCGAGATGCGCGAAGGATGCGCGGGAGATCCGGCGGCGCTCACGGGGATCGACGCCGGCGCCGAACGCCCGCTCGAGGTTGCGGGAGGCGACCCGCCTGTAACGCGGCGAGAGCAGGCGGAACAGGCGTCCGGTGGCGCGGCCGCAGGCCAGCCCCGCTCTCCTGGGCAGGAGCGCGAGCGCCCCCAGCACGAGGCGCCCCGCGATGTACTCCGCGAAGTGGCGGACGGGCCGCGCCCTCGCCGTCATGCCGAGGGCACCGCGCGCAGGGCCGCGGGAGCGCGCAGCGCCTGGAGCCGGTCGAGAAGCCACGCGGGCAGGTCGGATCCCTCCCCGAAGACCACGCGCAGGGCGAGGGCGTACGCCGGAAGGGCTCCTGCCGGCCATGCGGGAATCCGCACCATGTCCTTCTCCGTCGTCACGAGGACCTCGGCTCCGGCCGCGCGGGCCTCGCGCGCCACCTCCTCGAGGTCGCGCAGCGTGTAGTGATGATGGTCGCGAAACCGCCGGGCGCCGGCGAGCCGCACCCCGAGAGCGCCCAGATCATTCTCGAACCGCCCCGGACGCGCGATCCCCGAGAAAGCGAAGGCGGTGAATCCCCGGAGCGAGGCGCACGAAACACTCCCCCCGTCCATGCGAGTGAAAGCGCGCGGCTCGATCCGGCCTTGGAATACCTTCAGCCCTGGATTGTGGCGCGCGAGCGGTGCCGCCAGGGTCCCCGGAAACCGTCCCTCGGCCCGGGTGATGACGAGGGCGTCGGCCCGGGCGACCGCCGCGAGCGGTTCGCGCAGCGGCCCGGCCGGCAGCAGCCTCCCGTTGCCCCAGGGATCGCGCCCGTCCACGAGCAGAAGATTCAGGTCGCGGTACACCCTGCGGTGCTGGAAGGCGTCATCGAGCAGGATCACCTCAGGTCGTGTCCGGTCGAGCAGCAGGCGCGCTGCCGCGACCCGATCGGCCCCGACCGCGAGCGATACCGCCGGGTTGTCCCGGGCGATGAGGCAGGGCTCGTCGCCGGCGTGGGAAGGATCGGCGAGTATGGATCGCCCGTCCGACACCAAAAGCGCCCCGCTGCCGCCGCGCCTCCTGTATCCGCGGCTCACGACCCCCACGCGGTAGCCTGCCTCGCTCAGCATCCCCGCGATGAAGGAAGTGACCGGTGTCTTTCCGGTGCCGCCGACGGTGAGATTCCCGACGCTCACGACGGGGCAGGGGAGGCGTTGCGCCCGCAGCATGCCCGCGTCGTAGAGACGGTTCCTCAGGGCGACCGCCGAGCGGTACAGGAAGGCCGGCGCGGTAAGAAGGGCGGCGATCGGGCCGTCCGGAGGCAGGTCGTGGGGGTTCATGGGCGCGACGCCGCGTAGAGGGTCCCGGGACCGAGGCGAACCACTTCGGAGATCATCTCGACGGTCCTGTCCAGCGCGCCACGGTTCGACTCGACGACGCGGAGCGCGAGACGTCCGGCGGCCGCGGCGGCGGAGCGGTCGGAAACGAGGCGCACGGCGATCGCGCCGAGCTCGCCGCCGTCCCTGACGACGAACGCGGCCCCCGCCTCGGTCAGGGCCCGGGCGGGGCCGCTGAAGTTCTCCATGTGGGGGCCGAACAGGATCGGTTTTCCCAACGCGGCCGGCTCGAGGACATTATGCCCGCCGCGCGGCACCAGGCTGCCGCCGACGAAGACAACATCCGCGGCCGCGTAGAGTTCCGGCAGGATCCCGATCCGATCGACGACCAGGACCGCGAAGCTCCCGGCGGGAGCCCCGCTCCCGGTCCCCGCGGAGCGGCGGCTCCAGAGATCCAGGGCGAGCCCGGCGGCGTGGACGGCCGCCACCGCCCGCCCGGTGTCTTCCGGGTGGCGGGGGGCCAGGATCAGCCGGGCCGCGGGGGCATGAGCGCGCACCGCGCCGAACGCCTCGAGAATCGCCGCTTCCTCCCCGGGCGCCGTGCTTCCCGCCACAAAAATCGGGTCCGATTCACGCAGCCCCAGCAGGCGGCGGACGCCCGGGCCGTCCGCCTTCCCAGCCGGAAGGTCGAACTTGAGGTTGCCGTTGATCCGGATCCGCCCGGCCGGAGCGCCGAGGTCGCGGATCCTCGCCGCCTCTTCGGGCGACTGCATCCCGAGGAGTGTCAGGTCCGGCAGTACGCGCCGCATGAAGGCGCGCACCGCGCGGTAGCGCGGATAGGCGCGCGCCGAGATCCGGCCGTTCACCAGGATCACCGGAATGCCCCGCAGGGCGCTCTGCCGGAGAAGGTTCGGCCAGATCTCCGTCTCCAGCACGATGACGGCCCGCGGACGCAGCCTGTCGAGCAGCCGGCCCATCGGACCCGGGAGGTCGAAGGGAAGCAGCGACACCGAGTCGGGGTGTCCGGGGGCCGCGCCTGCCATCGCCGCCTCGGCCACGGATCGCCCGGTGGGGGTGTTCGTGGTGAGGTGGATTCTCGCAGCGGGCGCGCGCTCTCTGAGCCGCGCGACGAGGGAAAGAGCCAGCCGGACCTCGCCCACCGACACGGCGTGGACCCAGAACCCGCCGGGGGAAGGCACGGAGGGCGCGTCCGCCGGCCGGGAGGCCGCTCCGGCCCCTCCTGGCAGCCCCAGACGCTCCCCGAGCGGCGGCCGCGGCCGGCCGTTCAGGATCGCTTTCAGGGTCTGGTAGGGCAGAACGAAGGCCCAAGCGAGGCGCAGGAGAGCGCCGTAGAGGCCATACATGACGGCGGAGTATAGCCCAGCGGATGAATGACCGTCAAAGCCACTCCACCCGGCGCAGCGCTGCCGGGAATTACCATTTCGGAAGTGGAGGTGCCCTGCTTGTATCGGGCGAGATCCAAACCCTATATTCCCCGGGCGATGGGAACGCCGCAACAGTCCGATCCGGCAGTGCCTCCCGGCGACCACAGGAAATCTCCGTTGGACCGGGACGCCCTGTTGATCGTCGATAACGATTCGCTGTCTCGAAAGGCCCACAAGGAGGCCATCGAGGCGGTCTGCCCGCAGTCGCTCGAGGTGATCGCCGCGGGCACCGCGGAAGAGGCCCTGGGCGTGCTTTATTCCCTCCGGGACCAGAATCGCAACATCGAGATGGTCATCGCCAAGCAGGCTCTCTCCGGCATCCCGGGGGGCCGGCTGCTCGAGATCGTCAACGCCCAGTTCCCGCACGTCACCAAGATCCTGCTCTCCGATCACCCGAGCCTCGACGAGGCGGTCTACAGCTTCAACAATGCCGGGCTCAGCAAGTACATCGCTCTCCCGTGGGAGCCCGAGGACGTGAAGTTCACGATCACGGCGCTGCTCCGCCAGCGTGAGATGAAGGCGCTCAACGACAGGCTGCTCTGCGATCTTCAGGAGCGCAACCAGCAGCTGACCGTGGCGTACCAGAGCCTCGAGGCGGCGCGGTCCGATCTCGAGCGCTCCTACATCCAGACGGTCCAGTCGCTCGCGGTGGCCCTGGAGGCCAAGGATCGGTACACGGCCGGTCACTCGCAGCGTGTCGCGCGCTTCGCCATGCTGATCGCGCGGGGCATGGACCTCCCCAAGGCGGAGATCGACCTCGTGGGGCAGGTGGCCCTGCTGCACGACATCGGCAAGATCGGCATGCTGGACACCATCCTGAACAAGCCGGGCAATCTCACCGCGGAGGAGCGGGACCTCGTGAAGTCCCACCCGGTCGTGGGGGCCCAGATCCTGGGCCCGGTGCGCACCTTCGAAAGGCACGTCCTCGGAATCAAGCACCATCACGAGATGTACGACGGCAGCGGCTACCCCGACGGCCTGCGCGGCAAGGACATCCCGCTCGCGGCGCGCATCGTCTCACTGGCCGACTCGTTCGACGCCATGACCTCGACGCGCCCCTACCGGGTGGGCCTGCCGCTCGAATTCGCCATGAAGGAAATGCAGCGGATGAGCGGCAAGCAGTTCTGCCCCGACGTGGTCGAGACGTTCCTCCGGATCCTGCGCGAGTCGAGCGTCGTGGACGCACGGGCGGTCGAAGCGCTGGCCGAGGACGCGGCGCCGCCGGGGATCAAGTGGACGCCTCCGCCGCCGGCAAAGCCCGCCGGCGCAGCAGTGGCACCGCCCGGCGTAGCGGTGGAGCCGGCGCGCCAGGAAGCCCCTGGCCCGGTCGACGGAGAAGCGAAGGAAGCCGCGGCGGAGAAAGCAGGCGGCGCCGATCGCGCCGCCTGAAAGGCCACGCAGGACACCATGCTGCGCGCCATCCTCGGGGATTACGACTTCTGGCTCAACTTCACCTCCAACATGATCTCCGGTGTCCTGTTGACGCTCTTCTTCGGGTTGATCCTGACGAGCGTCATCGGGCATTTCAGCGAGAGGCGCCGGGCCAAGGGACAGCGCCGCAAGTTTCTGGAGTTCATCGAGCGCGAGCTGAGGCGCAACACGGCCGCGCTGGCCACGGGACTGGTGGAACTGCCGAAAGGGAACCTGCCGTACCCCCTGTTCGAAGTGTCCGCCTGGAAGGTCTCGGTCAATTCGTCCCTTCTCGAGAACATGGACGTCGAGCTGGTGCACCCGATCCTGTCGTCCTACAACCGCATCTGGGCCGCGAATGATCTCTACCAGAATCTGCTGGAGACCTATTTCGAGAGGCTGGCCAAGCCAACGGAGGCGATCGAGCGGCGCTTCGTATTCCTGCGCCAGACCCTCCTGGGACGGCTCGTCGACCTGCAACCGAAGATCGACGAGTCGGTGAAGCAGATCCAGGCCCATCTGAAGTCGCCCTAGGCCCGGCCGGCCGCGGCGGCGGGCGTCGCGCCTGCCGGGACCGCGTGCTTGACAGGGTGCGTTGGCGTGGTCTAGGATGCTCTGGTTAGACTATATAAGACTTATATAAGAATTATTTAAAAGGCTCAGTCAACATGACGCCACAGGGAACGCACAAGAAAATCAGGAGCTTCACCGCGACCGAGCCGGACCTCGAGATGCTGGAGGCGCTGGCCCGCTACCACGGGTTCTCCAAGAGCGCCACGATCACGAGCCTGATCAGGAAGGAGTTCTGGCGGGTTTTCCCCGCCGGGAACCGCACGGTACGGCCCGACAGGGGAGCGCGGGTCGTGGGGAGGAGCGATGAGAGCTGAGCCCATTCCGGCTACGGATGCGTGGGTTCCCACCCCGTGGCGCGACCAGGACGGCGCGGATACGGCCCGGCGGATCGCGGAGATCCGCGGCCTGGCGCGCGAGAGAAAGGCCCTGATCCTGGCCCACAACTACCAGCTTCCGGCGGTGCAGGAAGCCGCCGATTACGTCGGGGATTCCCTGGGGCTCGCGCTCAAGGCGCGCGACGACGAGGCTTCTACGATCGTGTTCTGCGGGGTGCACTTCATGGCCGAGTCGGCGCGGATCCTGAATCCCGGGAAGAACGTCCTTCTCCCCAGCCTGGCCGCGGGATGCGCCCTCGCCGATTCGATCACCGCGGAGTCCCTCCTCGAATGGAAGGCCCGATACCCGGATCACGCCGTCGTGACCTACATCAACAGCAGCGCCGAAGTGAAGGCGCTCTCCGACATCTGTTGCACCTCGGCGAACGCCGTGTCGGTCGTCCGGAGCCTGCCCCAGAGCAAGATCCTGTTCACCCCCGATCGGAACCTCGGGCGCTGGGTCGCAAAGCGGGTTCCGGAGAAGGACATCGTCGTGTACGACGGCGTCTGCCCCACGCACGACGTCCTGCGCGGCGTGACCGTCGATCGGCTCAAGACCGCGCATCCCGGCGCCGTCGTGATTGCCCACCCGGAATGCCGCGAGGACGTGCTGGCCATCGCCGACGAGGTCTGCTCGACCACCGGCATGATCGCCGCCGTCGAGCGCCATCCGGAGGCCTCGACCTTCCTCATCGCGACCGAGTGGGCCCTCATCCACCAGATGAAGAAGCGGTTCCCGGGCCGCGAGTTCATCGCGGCCGATGGCTGCATCGGCTGCCGGCTTCACTGTCCCTACATGAAGATGATCGACCTGGAGGCCGTTCGCCGTTCCCTTCTCGAAGACGTGTTCCCGATCGAGGTCGATCCCGAGGACGCCGCCGGGGCCCGCAGGGCGCTCGAACGCATGATGGCGGTGCCGAGGGATCATTGAGCGGCCGGGGATGCGGGGCTCCGGGGTTGCCCGCCGTCGCGATTGACGGGTGCCGGGGCTGTCCCTATAATCACCCTGCTGCAGCGACCCCGCGCACGCGGCCCGCGTCTTCGACCGAAGTGAGGCCGGATCTCCGACATGACTGAAGCCAAGGGACTCACGAAACCCGCCGCCGACCCGCCGAAGCCCAAGGGCAAAATCGTCTACAGCTTTCTGCTCGTGCTGGTGACGGTCGGCCTGCTGCCTCTCGGGATCGTCGCCTACAAGCTGATCGACATCAGCCGCGAAGCGCTGGTCACCTCGCAGCAGGAGGTTCAGCTGCAGGTCGCGGCGGCCACCGTGCGTCAGCTGAACGCCGCAGTCAGCTCGCTGCGTGCCGAGATGGCGCGCCTCTCCGAGGGGATCGCCGCCCTCTCGAAAGCGTCCGGCGGAGCCGAGGGCTCCTGGGTCCGGTCCGGACAGAGGCTGCTCAACCGTGTCGTCGGCTCGGAGCTGCTCCTGGTGCGCTACGTGCCTCGCTCGGGCACCGCGATGCAGGCCGGCCAGGAAGGACTGGCGCTGAACGACGAGACCGAGGCCGGACTGCGCGATGGTGCGGAGGCCGCGTACGGCGGCGAGACGAAGGTCAGTGACCCCCTGGACCTCGCCGTCGGTGACACACGCCGGAAGGTGCTCGTCGTGTCGGTGCCGGCGGGTCCGGCCGAGGCTCCCTTCGGGGCCCTCAGCGCCGTGTTCGATTTCGCGTCATTCTGGGAGCCGGTCGTCGGAGGCCGGAGGGCGGGGTACACGATCTACGCCCTTGACGGCCGGGGAGGCCTCATCGCGGCCCAGGATGACGAGGGGATCATCAAGCCGGGGGAATACGAGCGCTACGGGGTGGTGCAGGAGTTCAAGCGTTCCCGGGGACGCTCGGCGCTGACGAGCGAGTTCACGGTGAACGTGGGCGGAAAGCCCGTGGACTACCTTGCCTCGTTCGACACGACGGAGCAGGGCTGGGGTGTCTTCGTCCAGGTGGACAAGAAACAGGCGTACGCTTCGGTCAACCAGATGATCCAGACGACCCTTGTCTGGGCCGGCCTGGCGATGGGACTGGCGCTTGTGCTGGCGTACCTGATGGCCGCGACGGTGACGCGTCCCATCGAGGTCCTGGCCCGGGGGACCGCGTCGTTCGCGCGCGGAGAGCTGGACCACCGCGTCAGGATCCGCAACCGCAACGAGCTCGGCGCCCTCGCCGCGACCTTCAACGGCATGGCGGAGCAGATCCAGGGATACATCCAGCGGTTGAGCGCCGCGGCGCGCATCAACAACGAGCTGTTCATGGGCACGATCAAGGCCCTGGCCGACGCCATCGACGAGAAAGACCCCTACACGCGCGGCCACTCCGAGCGGGTCAACCGTTACGCTGTGCTCCTCGCGAAGCAGATGGGAATGAGCAAGAAGGAGATCCGCGAGATCCACATTGCGTCGCTGTTTCACGACATCGGCAAGATCGGGATCGAGGACAAGAT
>JANMQK010000068.1:0-3884 GCA_031370485.1 Acidobacteriota bacterium
CCTCTGCGACGCCGGGACCGCCTTCAGGATCTCGCGCGCCACGCTCGCGGTGAACGGGACGACCATCACCGACAGGATCAGCGCGGCGGCCAGCATCCCAACCCCCAGGGGCGGCCCCTCGAAGAAGGGGGTGCGCCTGAGAAACTCCGGCGTGTGCACCTGGATCCAGCGCACGAAAGGGACGAGGACGAAAATCCCCCAGAGCCCGTACACGATCGACGGGATCGCCGCGAGCAGCTCGGTCAGGAAGACCAGCGGCTGCCGCAGCCGCTGCGGACAGAGGTCGGAGATAAAGACGGCGATGCCGATCGCGACCGGGGTCGAGATCAGCAACGCCAGGAACGACGAGTAGAGGGTCCCCCAGATGAAGGTGTAAGCCCCGAAATCCCCCGCCACCGGATCCCAGGTCGCGGAGCTCCAGAATGCCAGCCCAAACTCGCGGATCGAGAGCCAGGACTCGTCGACCAGGACGAACCCGATCCCGGCGACGGCCACCGGGACGAAGAGGGCGACCAGGCCGGTCGCCAGACGGAACGACCGGCCCTCACCCGTCCGTGGCCGGGACGACCTCTTCGTGCCCAAGGGACCCCCTCACCGCGCCACTACTTGGTCTTGATCTTCCTGAGCGCGTCCATTTCCAGCTTGACGACCTTGTCCGGGAGCGGTGCGTACCCCAGATCCTCGCAGTACTTCTGGCCGTCCGTCAGCGCCCATTTCATGAAGGCTACCATGAGCTGGGCCCGGGTCTTGTCCTTCGGCTCTTCGTAGAAGAGCATCCAGGTGAACGACGCGATCGGGTACGAGTCCTTGCCCGGGGCGTCGGTGATCGACACCCGGAAGTCCTCCGGCAGCGCGTCCGCCGCGGCGGCCGCCGCCTTGGAGAACGTCTCAGCGCTCGCCCGCACGAAGCTCCCCTCGCGGTTCATGACCGGGCCGTAGGAGATTTTGTTCTGCAGCGCGTAGATGAGCTCGACGTAGCCGATCGATCCCGGAGTCTGCTTGACGAGCCCCGCCACCCCTTCGTTCCCCTTGCCGCCGATCCCGGCCGGCCAGTTCACGGAGGTGGCCACGCCGACCTTGTCCTTGTACTCGAGCGAGACCTTGGCCAGGTAGTCGCAGAAGATGTAGGTCGTCCCCGAGCCGTCCGCCCGGTGCACCACGGTGATCCCGGTGGCCGGAAGGCTGGCACCCGGGTTCACCTTGACAATCGCCGGGTCGTTCCACTTGGTGATTTTCCCCAGGTAGATGTCGGCCAGGAGCGGACCGGTGAACTTGAGCTCTCCGGTCACGCCGGGGAGGTTGTAGATCGGGACCACCCCGCCGAGGACGGTCGGGAAATGCAGCACCCGGCCCGGCGCGGCCTTCAGCTGCTCCTCGGTCATCGGCCCGTCGGAGGCGCCGAAAAACACTGTCTCGCTCGTCAGCTGGCGGATCCCGCCGCCCGAGCCGATCGACTGGTAGTTGATCTGGACGTCGGGCCGCAGTTTGTTGTACTCCGAGAACCACTTCGAGTAGATGGGGTACGGGAAGGTCGCGCCGGCCCCGTTGATCGTGGTCGCGTCGGCCCAGGCCTGCGGGCCCAGGGTCACGATGGCCACGAGGATGAACAACAGCGTGATTGCGTATTTCATCGGTTGCCTCGTCGCTGCGTACCGCAGCTGTCGCGCGGGCCGCGAGGCCCACCTTCGTTTGCCGGACCTAGAAGATGATCTGGAACTGCACTCTCGCCTCGTTGGTGTCCATGTTTCCGGCCGGGTCCTCCTGGCGGATCCGCCCGAGGTCGGCCTGGAGCTTCAGGTAGTGGGCCCGCATGAAATAGTTGAAGGCGATTCGCCCTTCCATCTTCTTGTCGTCCTTGGATGCGGAGTCGGTGTTCGGATCGATCTGCGCGGCCCGGAGCGCCACCTCGAATTTCTTGGGCACGAAGAACCAGCCGACCTGGGCGATGTATCCATTTGAGTCCACGTCCACTCCGGCGTCGGGGGACATGGTCCGGGCGTAGTAATCGGCCACCGCCGAGAAGCGCTTGTACTTCAGGGCGAAAAATCCCTCGAGGGAGGTCACGTCGTCGTAGGGCCCGGTCGAACCGACCGCGCTGGCGGCGTTCTTCTTGTTCAGCAGCCACCCGGCGCCGATCGTCCAGAGGACCTTGTCCGGGTTGTCGGTCGCCGACTCCTCCAGCTTGTAGGGGCCCGCCGGGTCGAGGTGGACCCGCGCGACGTACTCGAACTGATTGTTGTCGTTGGTCTTCCTGTCGAGGCCGTTGCCGTTGAAGACCCCCAGGTCGTAGGCCAGCGTCCTGTTCTTGAAGAAATCCCCGAAGAGCTCGACACCCTGGTCGCGGCTGGGAGCGAACTCGTCTGAGGTGATCGAGCGGTCGACAAACTGCTGCGCGCCGGAGGAGGTCAGCTCCTGGATCCCGAACGGCACCTTGTATTGGCCCGCGCGGACGCTGGCGTGGCGGTTCTTGGCGAAATCAACGAAGAAGTCCTCGAGGAGGAACCCCTCGGTCTTGTTTCCCTTGGTGTCGGTGAACTCGCTCCCGACGGTGTTGAACTGGACCTTGTACTTGAGCCACGGCTTGTAGGCATAGCCCGTCAAAAAGAACTTGGCCCGCCTTATCTTGAACTCGCTCATCGTGTTGTCGGGGCCGTCGGGATCGCTGTTGGTGTAGCGCAGCTGAAGCCTGCCGCCGAACTTGAGCTCGAAGCTGTCGGTCTTGAAGAAAAGTCCCTTGTCATACCCGACCTCGGGCTTGTCCCCCTCGGCCAGGGCCGGGACGAGCGCTGCTGCGGCGACCAGCGCGCCCGCGGCGATCCATCGGGTCAGCACGGAGTGTCTCATCGTCTCCTCGTATCGCAGGTTCCGAAGAACCCGCAGGAAAGGTACCTAAGCCTCGGACGCATACCACAATCCGGGGGCAGTCTGTAGCGAACAGGTGGCGCGAATCCGGCGATCGCGTGACAGTCCCGTGACGACGTCCCGTGAATCCGGAAAGGGAGCCGGCCTGATGTCAGGCGGCCGGAGGTCAGGCGGCCCTGAGAAGGACGCGGAAGGTCGTGCCCCGCCCCTGGATACTTTCTACTTCGATCGTTCCCCGCATCGCCTGGACCAGGTGCTTGGCGATGGCGAGGCCGAGCCCGGTCCCCCCCTCCCGGCGATTGCGCGACGGGTCCACCCGGTAGAACCGCTCGAAGATCCGCCCGATCTCGGCGGGGGGAATGCCGGCCCCATTGTCGGTCACCGACAGCGTCACTCCCTCCTCCGTGCGCGACGCGAGTACGGCGATACGTCCTCCCTCCGGGGTGAATTTCACCGCGTTGTCCAGGAGGTTTATCAGCACCTGGGCCAGGCGGTCACGGTCGGCCAGGACGTCCGGAAGCCCCTCGGGGAGAGCGGTAACGAGGGTTTGCCGGCGCCTCTCGGCTGCCGGCCGGATGACCGCCTCGGCCTGCGCGACGGCGTCCCGCACCGCGACCGGCCCGAGCGTGAGGCGCGCCGCCCCCTGCTCGACCGCCGCCAGGTCGAGCAGATCCTCGATGAGGGCGCGCAGCCGGCCGGCGTGGCGATGGATGACGTCGACGAACTCCGCCGCCCGTGCCGGGTCGCTCAGTCCGCCGTCCCGGAGCGCCTCCGCGTACCCGGTGATGGCGGTGAGCGGCGTGCGCAGCTCGTGCGACACGTTGGCGACGAACTCGCGCCGCACCCTCTCGAGCCGCTTCAGCTCGGTCACGTCGTGAAACACGGCCACGGCCCCCGCGCGGCGATCACCCTCCCGGATGGCGGCGAGGCTGGCGCGGATCACCTTCTCCTGCGCTCCGCCGAGCGCAATCTCGCGCGTGACAGGCTCCTCCGCCTCGAGCGCCGCCTGCACCGCTTCCTGC
>JANMQK010000085.1:0-5313 GCA_031370485.1 Acidobacteriota bacterium
CCGGTGCCGCTCTCCCCCTGTATCAGGACGGGGAGCGAACAGGCAGCCGCCTTGTCAATGAGCTGCTGGACGCCGCGCATGGCTTCGGTGGTGCCGATGATGCCGTGCGGGCGCGGCAGTGCCCCCTCGGCGCGCGGTCGGGCCTGGGGTGGGGCGGTGGGACGGCCGGCGGCAGGGCGGCCGGTCGCGGGAAGGCCTCCCGCGGAGCGGGCGGGTTCCAGCCCGTCCCCCGCGTACGGCGGCGATTGGACGGAGTACATCGCCTGCTTGTTGAGCGCCACGATGACTCTCTTGGTCGCCTCTTCCAGCATCTGGAGGTCATCCAGGTTCATGACGCTCTCCATGGTTTCGTGCCTTTCGGCGAGTGTGCGCGCCTGCCCGCCGACCCTTCTCAGATCAGCGAGCAGGGCGTCGAGGTCCAACCGCTTCACCGGCGTAGCCGTCATCCCGTCCGTCCTCCGTTTCGGCCGGCCCCCTGGCTGCATCCCGGCCGGCCCGGTTCCGTAGAGCAAGCGGGGGGCCAGGGGCGGACGCTGCCAGACGTCAGGAAATGGACGCCGCGCAATCGGCTGGTGGGGCAGGAGATCGGCCGGACGCGCCTTCAAGTGACACGCCGTGTCCCGTTCGGGGCCGGTCCCGATCTGTCACACTGTGATAAGCGGCCCGGGCGGGCGTCACACTATGACACGCTCCCTCGGGTCGTGTTTCAACCCGGCAATGACTCCATACCGGCTGAAGGTGTCTCGCACCGGTCACATCATGAACTCTCTACTGGTGCGTAGGTCACCTTGACACCCTCCACCCGCTTGCTCTAGTGTGTCATTAAGTCTCCACTATGATTCTCATTGATGCAATACGGCGCTTGCCGAAGGGTCTTTGGGTGCGCGGTTCAGCGTTTGGCATCCCTGCCCATCAGACGAGGCTCTCCCGCCATCTGCTTTCAAGATGGTGTGCCAAGGCTATCGCAAGGTCAGCGCGTCCATCCGTACCATCTGATGATGGAGGCAGGACAATGAGGAGAGTCCTTGCATTTCCCATGCGCGTACAACGGCTGATCCCGCTCACGCTGCTCTCGCTGTGCCTGACCGGCATCATTGCCTTCGCGCCCGCCGCATTCCCTCAGGTGGCGCCAACGGCCCCCGCCAGCCCCTCGCGATTCTCGCGGCCGGACGTCGTGATGAATCCACCCTTTCAAGCCGGCCACGCGCCCGGGACGACCGCCGACATCCACGGCCGCGGATTTCAGGCGGGCAGGACAGCGCAGGCGCTCTTCACCGATGCCCCAAGTGCCCTCAGCTATCAGCAACTCAAGGTGTTTGGGCGCCTGTCAGGACAGTCAGGGCCATTTGGGGAAGTCATCCAGGGAACGGATGGCGCGCTCTACGGCACGACACATCAGGACGGCACCAGCGGCAATGGCACGATTTTCAAGCTGAATCCGGACGGCACCGGCTTCACATTCCTCCTGAACTTCGACTATTCGACAACCGGCGGTCAGCCCTATGCCGGGTTGATCCGGGGAACGGACGGCGCGCTTTACGGCACGGCCTCCAACGGAGGCAGCAGGGGCGCTGGCACGGTGTTCAAGCTGAATCCGGACGGCACCGGCTTCGCGGTCCTCAAGAACTTCGACTCGGCCACGACCGGCGGGTTCCTCCGAGGCAGGCTGATGCAGGGAACCGAGGGCGCGCTCTACGGCACGGCCGGTGAGGGCGGCAGCAACAACAATGGCACGGTGTTCAAGCTGAACCCGGACGGCACCGGTTTCACCGTCCTCCAGAATTTCAACTACACAACGACAGGTGGCAACCCCGATGCCGGGCTGATGCAGGGAGTGGACGGCGCGCTTTACGGCACCACCTCCAACGGCGGCAGCGGGGGCGCTGGCACCGTGTTCAGGCTGAACCCGGACGGCACCGGCTTCACGGTCATAAAGAACCTCGACTCTCCCACGACTGGAGGTTCCTCCGAGGCCAGGCTGATGCAGGGAACCGACGGCGCGCTCTACGGCACGGCCGCCACCGGCGGCAGCAGCGTCTATGGCACGGCATTCAAGCTGAACCCCGACGGCACCGGCTTCACGGTCCTCAAGAACTTCGACTATGTCTCGGGAGGTGCCCCCTATGCTGGTCTGATACAGGGAACGGACGGCGCGCTCTACGGCACGGCCGTTACGGGCGGCAACAGCGGCTATGGCACGGCGTTCAAGGTGAACACGGACGGCACCGGTTTCGAGGTCCTCCATCACTTCGACTTCCCGACCGGTGGTTACCCCTTTGCCGGCCTGCTGCAGGCGTCGGACGGCAACCTTTACGGAACGACCGTGCTTAGCGGCAACCATACAGCCGGCACCGTGTTCCGGCTTGTCTTCCCGCTGTGTGCAGGCAGGCCCGACGGCACCGTCTGCGACGACGGGAACGCCTGCACGCAGATTGACACGTGCCAGTCGGAAACCTGCGCCGGCTCCGGCCTGCTCGACTGCGACGACCACAACCCGTGCACGACCGACTCTTGTGACCCGGCAATAGGCTGCCTGCACGCGCCGACAGACACAGATGGCGATGGCGTCGGCGACGTCTGCGACAACTGCCCGGCCCACTTCAATCCATCGCAGGCCGACACCGACCTCGACGGGGTGGGCGATGTCTGCGACAACTGCCCGACGATACCGAACGCGACGCAGGATCCGGCCTACTGCGTCCAGAGGGTGATCAACATCACGGCCGCGAAGCTCGTGAAGAGCACCGCCATCGTGACATGGCAAACCACGGTCGAGGTGACCCCGATCACCTTCAACGTGGTCAAGGAGCAGTTCAGCAAGAAGCGCGGAGTCTTCAAGAATCGCAGGCAGTTCAACGCCACCCCGATCCCGTGCCAGCAGTGCGTCGGCGGAATCGGCGACTCATATAGTTTCATCGTGGTCAAGGGAGCGGGCGATCGCAAGAACATCTACATCGAGATGATCGACGAGACCACCCACGCCAAGCAGGTCTTCGGGCCCGCCGTGCGTCAGTAGGAGGATAGGGAGAGGTTCGCATTGGACGATTCTCGATCTCGTTCCGCTCGATCGCGCTAATCCACCGCCGGGATCTCCCGATCGCGCCCAGCCTCCGGATTGAGGCGGCGCGCCTTCGCGAGACACCGTTCGGCAGCCGCGAAGTCATCCTGAACCCCCGCTTCGCCCGATCGTTGTCGAGCCGCCCCGCGTGCGGCGAACGCGCGTCCGAGGTGCCGCCAGGCGATGTCGTCATCCGGAAGCTTCTCGACGACCTTCTGAAACAACGCCAGGGCCTGGTCGAAAAGCCCGGCGGTCGCCAGGGACTGGCCGACCGGCAGCAAGGCCGCGTCGATGAAATTGTCCGCGCGCGCGTACCGGGCGATGAGGGAGGCGGGGTCGGCCTCGCGAAGCAGCCGGGCGGACCGGCGGGCGAGATTCTCCTGGTCGCCGGTCGTGCGGATGAACAGCAGGCTGCGGCCGTCGATCTGGACGACGGCCCACCCCGGATCGGCGACGAGCGCGAGCGCGAGCGGCAGCGAGTCCTGCCAGCTGAGAAGCGCCGCGTCCACCCCGAGACTTTCGAAGACCGGGCTGTACGGCTGTTCGGCCCGGCGGAGCCTCCGGTTCCCGGCCATCACCTCGGGAGGGTAGGCCCAGGTGTTGCTGAGGATCGGCACCTCGCGGTGCGGATGGGTGAAGAAGTGCAGGTTCGAGGAGTTGCCCAGATCACACCAGACGCGCCTTCCCGGCAGGTGCTCGTCGAGCCACCCCGCGGCCTCCAGTGGCACCTCGATGCGCGAGATCCCGATGCCGAAACGGATGGGGTGCCCCTCCTCACGGTAAAAGCGGCTGGAGGCGATGCCGAAGGTAAGGACCGACGCGGCCGCGAGGACGAGCGCAGCGGTCACCCGTTCCGCCCGCGCCCCCGGGGATGACCGAAGGCCCAACGCCGCCAGCGACGCCGGGATGATGACAAGGGCCCCGGCGCCGACATTTCGCCGCATGGCCAAAGACACCAGCATCATGCCGGCGATCATCAGGAAAAGCGCCCCGCGCCGCCGCAGGATGGCTCCGAGGCTGCCGGCGCCCGCAAGAACCAGCAGAAGCAGGAAAGCGTATCCCCACACCCCCGAGGGGAACCCGCTGCGGATCGTTTCACGGAATTCCAGGATGTGCGACCAGGGGTGTGCTCCTGCCTGCTGTCCGCCGATGCCGTTTTCTCTCAGGTAGATCAACGTCTGGAGGGGGAGGGCCGCCAGCCTCCAGCCCCACGGGTTGAGAAAACAGGCGAGCCCCATCCCGACCTGCAGGACGACCAGGCGCTTCGTCTCGTTTCGAAGCGCGTTGGCCTTCCGGTCCGCCCCGCGCCGGACGAATCGGTGCCACGCCCCGCGGACCAGGCGATCCGCGAGGATAGCCCCGGTCAGGGCAACCCCAAGCAGGAAATAGCTGTGAAGGTTCACGAAGACGATTTGCACGGCGATGATGGCGGCCACGGTGCGCCAGCGGGGAAGCGTGATCCCGGGGTCGCCGCGCAGGGTCTCCGCCAGCAACAGCAATTCGAGCGCCAGGGCGACATGGCCGAAAAGCTCCGGCCGCAGGTTGAGCCGCGAGAACGACACCAGGCCGAAAAGGATCACGCCTGCGGCCGCCGCCGTCGAGGTAACGCGCAGCCGGCGCATGGCGCCGAGCATCAGGGCCGAGGTCGCCACGACGAGGAGCGAAGTAAGGACGCAGAGGCCCCCGATGCCCGCCATCCGGTGGACCGCCGCCATCACGATCTGGCTCAGCCAGTTGGCGTTCGGAAAGCGGTAGCGTCCCTCCTGGTCGTACCAGCACCCAGGTCCGGGAGCGGGTCGCTCCCCGGGCGACGTTCCGGGCGATGGCAGCGTGTAGATATAGGGATTGTGGTCGACGATTCGTCCGGTCTCGAGGAACTGGTCGCCGTAGGCGAGGTGATACCCGAGATCGACCGTTGTCAGGGTGCGCAGGCCGAGCGCACCGGCGCACACCAGGGCGGCCAGCAGCGCCGCGGCCGGGGCGATGACAAGACCTCCGGGTTCCTGGTTCTGGATGCGCATCGCCTCGCCCTTGATACTGCGCGGGAGGGTGCCCCGGGGTGGCCGGGCCGGCCCTATCGGACCTACCGGTGGTCCTGGGCGGCGCGACTCATGACGATCCCCATGATTTCTTCGCGGGTGCGGACGTTGAAGAAGCGGTAATTGGTGTAAGTCTGCTCGACGCGGTAGACGGGAGACTCATGGAATCGTTCCGTCGTTCCCCGCCCCGTCATGACGTACTGTGACAGGGCGATC
>JANMQK010000102.1:0-1986 GCA_031370485.1 Acidobacteriota bacterium
CGTTTCGTGCGCGGACGAGGTAATAGAAGCCGTCGCCCGCCGGCGGGTTCCCGGCGTCGCTCGCCATGGGCGCCGTCAGCCCGCTGTACAGGCATGTGGCGGAGCCGGTCGACGATGCCACGCCCAGGTCGAGCAGAGCGCCGCGCAGGACATCGTACGTGAGTCCCGCCGGGCCTCCGCCCGGTGCGCTCCACGCGAGGTCGAGAGTCGCCCCGCCGCCGGCCGTGACCTGGCCGATCTCGGAGGGAGGATCCTGGACCGTGACGTCGAGCGGGGCGCAATCGAATCCGTTGTCCCGGCCGTCGCCGTCGATATCCGGATCGCAGGCGTCCCCCAGGCCGTCCCCGTCCAGGTCCTCCTGGACGGGGTTGGAGATCTGGGCGCAATTGTCGGTGGTGTCGGGCACGCCGTCGGCGTCGGCGTCGGCGAGCGGAACGCTCGAGGCCGTTTTCAGGATCCAGGAGTTGGGGTCAAAGAGAACCCCGGACGGCGCGGCCGGAAGCGCCGGAAGCGCGAAGTCCTGCGCCGCCGAGGTGTCCTGGACGGTGAAATCGAATACCCCCGCCGGCGTCGAGACCCTGAGATCGATCGGCATCGTGAAGGGATTACCCGATTGCAGCTGCTCGATCCGGACATGCGTGACCCAGCCGGCCGGGGTCGCAGCCGCGGTCCATCCCCAGCGATACGATGGCTCGCCCGTATCGAAGACCCAGCGGTCGAAGAACAGGCCGAGCGATTTCCCCGAGACCGCTTCCATGACCGCCTGGAACTGCCGCGTCGTCGCGTTGCCGTACCGGAACGCGTCGGCGTAGTCCCGCATTCCCTGGAAGAATGCCGCGTCGCCGACGACGCGTCGCAGCATGTGCAGGACCCAGCCCCCCTTGTCGTAGACGGTGGCGCCGAAGAGGCCCCCCGGGCATGAGCTCGGCGGATCGTAGACCGTGCCGCAGAACGGGGGCTGGAGAAAGCCCGTCATCACGTAGTTGCGCAGCGCGGCGGCCCCGCCGAGGTTCTCGAACCAGAGGGCCTCGCAGTAGCTCGCGAACCCCTCGTTGAGCCAGATCTCCCGCCAGTCGGCCGGGCCGACCCCGTCGCCCCACCACTGGTGCGACAATTCGTGCGCGACAATCCAGTCGTAGCGGCGATCTCCGAAGATGAGGCCGGCCCCGTACGATGTCGCGGTCTGGTGCTCCATGCCGCCGCCGAACGGGAAGAGCGCGTGGCCGTATTTGTCGTTCACGAAGGGATACTCGCCGAACGTCTGCGCGAAGAAGTCGATCATGAACGACGTCTGGCTGAAGTCCGTCGCGGCCTTGGCGGGGATATTGTTCTCGGGGTAGACCCAGTGCCGGATCGGCATCGGCGGCCCGCCGCTCGCCGGGAAGTAGTCATCGCTGAGGGTGACGTAGTTCGAGATGGCCACCGAAACCAGATAGGTGCTGATCGGGTAGGACGAGCGCCATTGATACGTCGTCGTGCCGTTGCCGTTGACGATGGTCGCCACCAGCCGCCCGTTCGAGACGCCGACGAGATTGCCGGGCACGGTCAGGTTCATGTCCACGATCGCCTTGTCGGCGGGGTCGTCGATGCAGGGCCACCAGACCGGCGCATAGGTCGGCTCGGACAGCGACGAGATGATCGGGCTGAGCCCTGCGTTGTGCGTCCTGAAGGTGAACGCGGACGAGCTCAGGCCGGCGGTCACGGGAGTCCCGCCGTAGGCAACGGTGACGTCGATGACCTCGCCGGCCGCGTAGGCCCGGTCCAGGGCGACGTGAAGCCGGTTGCCGCCGCGTGTCCAGGACAGGGGCGTGCTCCCCGTCGCGATCGTGACGATGCCCATGTTGTCGTAGAGGTCGAGATCCAGCACCGTCAGGCCGGAGCCCCGGGCGCGCGCCTGGATCCGCACCGATCCATCCACCCGGTTCGCCGGTTGCTGCGAAACCGCGAGATTGATCGTGTAATGCTCCACGTCGATCGCCGCGTTCG
>JANMQK010000115.1:0-3692 GCA_031370485.1 Acidobacteriota bacterium
AGCAGCCGCATCTCATCCGAGCACGTGTTTTCGATGAGGCTCAACATTCGGTCGAGAGCCCACGCCAGGTTCACCGCCGTCGGCCTCGTCGACCGCAGCGCCTCCGCCGCCTTGCGGACGTCAGACCGCAGCCCATCCTCGCCCACCGCGTCCGAAGCCCGCGCCGCCAGCGCCAGCCCGTACGCCGCGGCTATGCCGATCAGCGGCGCACCTCGCACTTCCAGCCGGCGGATCGCCTCAGCGATCCGCTCGTAGTCCGCCGTCTCGACCCACAACTCCTCCTGCGGGAGGCGTGTTTGGTCGAGGAAACGGACCTTCCCGTCCGCCAGCCATTCGATCGGTACAAACATCTTCATATACTTGCCGCTCATCCTGAGCATGTCGAAGGACGGACACAAAAAAACTTCTCGCGGTGGAGAAGTTATCCAGTGCCGCGCTCTCATCTGTCTCGCCCTTCGGCGAGTCGGAGTTGGCACCGTGTCTGCGGACCGGTTGCCGGGCTTCGTTGGGCCGTTCCCTCCACCGCTCTAGATGAGAGCGTTTCTATTCAGTTTTACGCCTCGAATGCTATCCCCGCTAGACGTAAGTGTCAATTCAGACGAGACACCGGCGGCTCACTCGGGATGACTGGAATTCCCAGAAGGGCTGCTCTCTCGGCGATTCGTTATCTGGAGCGGAAGACGGGGCTCGCCTGTCCGCCACGGCGGAAACCCGCGACCCCATTCGGCTTCGCTCAGGGCAAACTCTCTGCTTGGAAGGATTATCTGCCGCGATTTGTGTCTGCCCGAACCTGAAAACCGCGTTTTCAGGCCATCTTAGCCATCTGCTTCCGGAGGCCACAGCCCTTTGCCTACGGGCCTGTTGTGCTAGTCGGCCAGCAATTGCCTTACCGGACCAGCCCCGAACCTTATGCTCGCGATTTCGGGCCTGTGTGCCCTGCTGTTCCGATGGCGTTGGCGTTCATTGACCCAGGGCGATGGTAACCCATAGAATCTCAGCACAAATGGGGAGTGGTGCTTTGCGTTCACTACGGCGAGTGAGCTTTCTCTCTGCCCTGGCATTCGGATTGATGCTGGTCGCGGTTTTCGCTCCGACACCAGAGACTGGCTGGGGCGGGCCTCCTGCGGTCGTCGGCACGACCACGGATCCGCCGCCTGGTACGAACGGCGTTTGCTCACTGCGAGAGGCAATTCTGGCGGTGAATGCGAACGCGTCCCTCTACGAGTGCGATGGAACCTCCGGAACCATTACCTTTAATCTCGGAGCCGGCACCCCGGTAATCAACATCGCGGCGGGGAACCCTTTGCCAGCACTCACGAGGAACACCGCCGCAATCTCGGGAGGACTGAATCGAGTAGAGATCCGTGGGCCAGGTGGGCCACCGGTCAGCGGACACCACGGGCTGACGATTACCGGTGACAACGTTTACGTCATGGGACTCGTAATAACAAGCGCGGCGGATGATGGCATTTACGTGAACGGCGAAAACTTTACGCTGACACACAGCTACATTGGCGTCGGTTCTGACGGTACTTCCCCGTTACCGAACCAGGGATTTGGAGTGCAGATCATCCAGGCTGCGAACGCCACGATTGGCGGCGGCAGGGCCGACGCGGAGGTGTGCAGCGACCAATGCAACCTGATATCCGGAGCTATCAACGACAAGGCTAACGTGTTCCTGGACGTTGGATCCAGCAACGCCTCTGTTGTAGGAAATTTCATTGGGACCGACGTCACCGGCACGGTCGCCATGGCCGGCAACAATGGTCAAGGCGTTGCCGACAAGGGAACGAACAATTCGATTGGTGGCATTCTGGGTATTGGCTCCCCGGGTGGGCCCTGTCAGGGCGACTGCAATTTGATTTCGGGAAACAACCTTACCAGTCTGTTTACGACCTACGGCTCGGGCGTGCTGATTGCTGCGGGAGCCGTTGGGACGAAGGTGCTGGGTAACTTTATCGGGACGGACGTCACGGGAACGCAAGCGATAGGCAATGGGCCGAGCGGGCGCGGCGTGCTGAGTAGTTCACCGACCGCGGTCATCGGTGGGACTATGGGCCGGAACGTGGTCTCTGGCAACGCGTTGTACAACGTCGACATCGAGGGTTTGGCCAGCCAGGGCGCCGTCCAGAACAACTACATCGGGACGGACTCCGCGGGTACTGAGGCCTTCGAGTCGAATGGAACCGGGGTGTTCATTGGCGACGCAAACGGCGCCACGATCGGCGGTTCAAACCCCGGCGAAGGGAACCTCATCTCGGGTGCGGGGACGAACCTGCCCGGAGTCAGCATTTACCGTTCGACAAACATCACGGTGCAGGGCAACTTGATCGGTACGGAGGCCGACGGAGTCTCTCCGCTGCCGAATGGCGGCGGGGGTGTGATCATCCACAACGAATCCTCCAACAATTTGATTGGGGGGTTCGCCGCCTCGGCCGGAAACATCATTGCGTATAACGAAAATGGCTCGGGCGTCTATATAAACGGGCTGTCTCCGCCGGTGCGCAGCAACACGATCCGCTACAACTCAATCCACGACAATGCCGGCAAAGGCATCGCGCTGAGTGGTTCAGGCAACGACGCGCTGGCGCCTCCCCTGATCACTGGAACCAGTCCTCTGACCGGGACTGCCTGCGGGGAGTGCACCGTCGACATCTACTCAGACGATGCGGACGAGGGCCAAATTCACGAAGGTTCGGTGTTTACGGACATCGCCGGGAGCTGGACGTTCCCGGGTCCGCTGACAGGGCCGAACGTGACGGCGACGAACACGGACAACAGCGACAACACCTCTGAGTTTTCGCAGCCATTCACGGTAGCCACGCCAACGCCCACGCCGAGTCCCACTCTTTCGCCAACGCCGACGTCGACGCACAGCTCGACGCCAACTCCAACAGGCACACCCGGGACTGGGCTGATACAGGGCGACGTCGACTGCAGCGGAGTCGTCGACTTGCAGGACTTCGTTCGCCTGATCGAGTTTGCGGCCGGTGTGAGTGATGGAACGAATTCGGGAGACTGTCCGGACATCGGCGGAGCTATCCCGGCCGGCGCTACACCAGACGAATGGGGCGACGTGAACTGTGACGGAACCGTGGACGCGCTCGACGCCCTCGCGGTGCTCGCCTGGCCTGATTTCGAGTTGCCGCACACGGGCTGCGAAGATATCGGACACGAACTGACATAGGGCCGAAGAGTAACCTGGCGTTCGGAAATCGGTAAGCATTTCTACCTCGGCGCCGGTTTCACCCGCAAAGAGATCAGGTAATATTCGAAGAATTGTTCCGGCGCTTCCCCGACATCGACGTCGCCGGCCCGGAAGAGCGGCTCAAGTCGAACTTCATCAACGGGATCAAACACCTGCCAGGTGCGCTTCACCCCTGAAGGCGGGTGTCAAACCTGACATGGGAGCCTGGACCAAAGTCCTTGATGTTCTTGAATCGACCTGGCTAACCAACGTCGTCGTGGGTCGTTACGCTCGCGATGATCGTGGCGCGCCTTCAGCTTGCATGGCAGATGAGCGGGGTAACGGAGGCTTAGGGCTCGACGGACAGGAGATGGCCCTAAGCTTCCAACGAAACGACTGTTGTTTCGGGACTGTGAGTCACGAAAGCGTATCTGGAGCGGGAGATGGGGCTCGCCTGCCCGCCGCGGAGGGAACCCGCGACCCCATTCGGCTTCGCTCAGGGCAG
>JANMQK010000127.1:0-28739 GCA_031370485.1 Acidobacteriota bacterium
GGGACCTTGAGCAGTCCCTTTTCGTTGAAGCGGACCTTGCAGATGCCCGGGCGCCCCTCCGGGATGAAGCAGCGGTGCCCGCAGGCGAAACAGCGCACCGCGCGCTCCGGGAGCTTCTCGTACAGCGCTCCTTCCCGGGTCATTTCGGCCAGGGTCTTGGCGAGCGGCGTGGCGGTGGCGGGCATCGTGCGGCTCCTTTGCAGCGGGCTTGGTTCGACCCGCATTTGAGTATATCCCCCGCGCCCCGGTGTGTGATATGTTTCCCACCTCGCCGCTTGACCATCAGAGTAATCCACAAACCGACTCGCCCTCTCCCCCGGTGGCGCATCGCGCCCCGGAGGAAGCGGGCAAGGCCGGAGGAACACGATGTCTTTGCAGGCGCTGGTGGGGGCGGCGGTCGCCGTGGTCGTGATCGTGGCGGGGGTGTCGCTTCGGGGGGGCCGCCGGGTCATGGAGCGGCGGACGGTGCTGCTTCACGTTCCCGCGGATCGCGCGTGGGAGTTCATCCGGCACTTCCCCACCGTGCACTCCGGACACGCCAGGGCGCGCGGATCCGTTGTGGTCGACCGTTATCTTCTCAAGCGGGGGGACGGCGAGGAGGCCGGCTCGGTCTGGAGGGCGGAAGGGCTCTGGGGAGGCGCTCCCTACTGGGCCGACATCGAGATCGCGCGCTCGATCCCGCAGCAGGAGCTGTCCGTGAGGCTGGTGCACGACTCGCTCGGAACGCATCGTGGACTGGCCGATCATCTCGGCACGCTGTCGATCCTGCCGGACGGCCCGGGGACGAGCAAGCTGACCTGGAGCCTGTACGCGCGCCTGAAGGGGCCGCGGCTGCGGATGGCGCAAGTCCTCGACCCCGGGCTGGTGAAGATGCGGCTTCTCGACGTCGGGTTGCGATCGCTCAAGGTCTCGATCGAAGCGGCCCACGCCGCCTCCGCCGGAGCGACCGAGGCGCCCTGGTTCCCCCAACCCCTCGGCGCCCCCGAGAAACCGGGCCCGCGAACCCCGCACCGTGACACCGTCTGACCCGCACGGCGCGTGGTAGCATGAGCGCGTTATGTTTCCCAGGGCCGTTACTCCCGCAGCCGTTCTATTCGGCCCCGTCCCCCTCCGGGCCATCATATTAATAGGCGCCATGCTGGCCGCCGCTCCGGCGGCCCGGGCATCTGCGGCCCGGGCATCCGCGGCCGGGGCCCGCCGCGTCCCGGTGGCGAGCGTGCCGGACCCGAAGGGGACGTTTCTCGCGGGCATGACACTCGTGGTCAGGGCGGGGCGTGTGGTGGTCGGCACCGTGATGCCCGGCTCGCCCGCGGCCGGCGCCGGCCTTCTGCCCGGAGACGCGCTGCTCGTCAACAACGACCAGGCCCTCATCGATCTCGAACCGATGCCACCTCAGGCCGTGCTTGCGTTGCTCGAGAAGGCTGGTCCGGGCGACGTACGCCTCGTGATCGGACGCGGGGCGGGAATCCTGGGGGTCAGGCTTCCGGCGCGCCCTCCTGACCGCCCGCCCGGCTCGCCCCCCGCGTCCGCCGCCCCGGAAATCGGCGCCGCAGCCCCCGGCTTCACCGCGAAGGATTTCCATGACAACGAGGTCGATCTCGCGCGGTTCCGCGGGCAACCGGTGCTCCTCGACTTCTGGGCGTCTTGGTGTCCTCCCTGCCGGGACCAGGCGATCATCCTTCGCCGGCTCGCCATCCAGTACCCGGAGCTCGTCATCCTTGGGGTCAGCCTCGACGAGGACCGCCGCGAGTACGAAGCCTTCATCTACAACAACCACCTGCCGGGGCACCAGATCTGGGACGGCGGACCAGCCGGTCCGATAGGCCAACTCTACGCCGTTCCCTCCGCGGGAATTCCCTACTCGTTCCTGGTCAGCGCGGACGGACACATCGTTAAGATGGGAGTTTCGCTCCTCGACAAGGAGGAGGCGATCGCCGGCCTGGCCGCGTCGTCGCGCGGCCGGAGCGGGACTCGCTGAGACGGCGTGGGCCGGCCGCTCCCCCTTCTTGCCGCATTCGTCGCGCTGCTGGCCCTGGTCCCGGCCCCGGGCGCCGCGGCCCAGAATCTCGATGAGCCTTTTGCCCTCCGCAACCAGCTCCCGCTGAACCTCCTGTTCCTCGACCAGACCCCGAAGGGCACGCGGCTCCTTCCACCGGGGCGCATGCGGCTATCCGTGCACGCGGCGTACGAGAACACCCTCATCGCGAGCGACGACCTGTTCGGTCTGTACCGCCAGGACGATTTCCAAACCCTCGACGGCAAGGTCACCAGGCCGATCCTGGAAGCGATCGCCTCCGGTACCCCGGGACGGACCGCCTACTTCATCGACGCCGAGGTCCTCCGGACCGTTCTCGATGTCCGGATCGGGGTCGGCCGCCGATTCGAGGCCGGCATCGAGGCGCCGTTTCTTCTGCAGGGCGCCGGGCTGTTCGATTCCGCCATCGACTCCTACCACTCGCGGCTCGGTCTTCCCGATGGCGGCCGGGGGTCGTTCGCGCAGGACCGTTACGTCGTGGGTCTCGTGAGGGATGGAGAGACGGTGTTCCTTGACCGGGCGCCGAACGGGCCGCGGCTCGGAGAAGTCGTGCTCTCCGGACGGGTGGCGATCCTCAACGGCTCGGGACGGCGCCCCGGCCTCGCCGCCTCGGTCTCGGTAAAGCTGCCTACCGGTTCCGCGGCGCGCCTCGAGGGAAGCGGCGGCACCGACTACGGCGGCACCGTCGAAGCCTCGGAGCGGCTGGGTCGCTCGACACTTAACATCGGCTACGGATACGCGCGGCCGGGCGGATGGGCGCTCGCACCGCGCATTCGCCCGGGGGCGCTGCGCAGCCAGTTCGGTGCGTACGTCTTTTCCCTGTCCGAGCGCAACGCCCTCCTGGTCCAGGTACTGAGATCGAGCGGTCCCCTCGCGTTCCATCCCGGAAGCGACCTCGGCCGGGTCTCGCTGGAAATTGCGGCTGGCGCGCGCCACCTTTTCAAGGCCGGCCGGGCGCTCGAGTGGGCCGTTATCGAGAACCTGGACAGCTACCAGAACACCCCGGACATCGGATTCTTCGCCGGGGTAACCTTTCGGGCCCGGGAATAGACGAAATCAGCATCCGGGCATTTCGGGTCTAATCCCTTGTAATGGCGTGTCTTATATGAATCTCCGGGGCCTCCCGGGGCAGGCGGCGGCCTGATTATGCCGCAGTATCAAACACGTTGCACGATAAGTACCCTCGGCGTATAATCCTCTCAAATCAAGGCGGGACTGGGGTTTCAGGGGATCGGCTGAGTTCCCGGAGCGGGGCCGGCAAGCCCGGAAAAGGTGGAGGGAGTCATGCAACTACTGGACAAGTCAGTCATCGGCGCGAGAATCAAGTCGTTGCGCAAGGCGAAGGGTCTGCGGCAATGGCAGATGGCGGAACTGCTGGACGCCACGCAGCCTGCGGTGCACAAGTATGAAAACGGGATCCTGCCCGAGGTGAAGAGGCTCCTCGAGCTGGCGCGGATCGGCAACACTTCGATCGAGTGGATCCTGACGGGCCGTCACTGGGAGAACGGCTCCGAGGAGATCGACCGTCTCGACAGCGAAATCTACGATTTAGCGTACCAGATCCGATCCCTGACGCAGGACGATCGGCAGATCCTGTCGGACGTTCTCGATCTGATCAAGTCCGCGGTGGCCGCGGTGCGCGAAAAGTCCGGGCGCGAGGTGTCCCAGGTGGCCGACGCCGAGCTGGCGTGCCACATCAAGGGCTTCGAGTCCCACGCGAAGGAGGCGCTGCTCGCCGCCCTCGCCGTGCACGACGCCGTGGTGACCACGCTTGTGAACTCCAAGGTCAGGGATCTGCGCCGATTCGGCCAGGAGGCCGATGACGTGCCGGGGGTCCGCCACCCGGCGCCGGCACACTCGGCCCACAAGAACGCCAGCTAGTCTTTCTGGGCCTTCGCGTTTCCCGCCTGCATTGACAACGCTTTCGAGCGGGACGTAGCATCGCGCCATGGATCTGTTCCGATCCGGACCGGAGACCCGTGACGGCCGCGCGGCCGTTACGGAAGCCTCGGCCCCCCTCGCGGAGCGGATGCGGCCGGAGGACCTCGACGCGCTCCTCGGGCAGGAGGACCTGATCGGGCCCGGGAGGCCGCTCAGGACCGCGATCGAGCAGGACCAGGTTCAGTCCATGATCCTGTGGGGGCCCCCCGGATCCGGCAAGACCACCCTCGCGCGGCTCATAGCCCGGCTCTCCCGCCTGCAGTTCCTGTCGTTCAGCGCCGTCCTCTCCGGCGTCAAGGAGATCCGCGAGGTGATGCGAGCCGCCGAGCAGTACCGGCGCGCGACCTCCCGGCGCACGATCCTGTTCGTCGACGAGATCCACCGCTTCAACAAGGCGCAGCAGGACGCGTTCCTGCCCTACGTCGAATCCGGAACGATCGTGCTGATCGGGGCCACGACCGAGAACCCATCCTTCGAGGTGAACGCGGCGCTCCTTTCCCGCTGCACGGTCTATGTCCTGCGCCGTCTCGAGGACACGGAAATCGTCCTCCTGCTCAAGCGCGCCCTGGCGGACCCGAAGGGTGTGGCCGCGCGCCGGCTGCGTGCCGCGGACGGGGACCTCCTGCACCTCGCGGAGCTTTCCGGCGGCGATGCACGGCGCGCCTTGAACGTGCTCGAGCTCCTTGCGCAGACCACCACGGCTTCCCCGGACGGCGCGCGCCCCATCGACAGGCAGGCGATCGACCGCGCCGTGCAGCGCGCTCCCCTGCTGTACGACAAGAGCGGAGAGGAGCACTACAACCTGATCTCCGCCCTGCACAAGTCGCTCCGCAACAGCGACCCCGACGCGGCCCTCTACTGGCTCACCCGGATGCTCGAGTCAGGCGAGGACCCGCTGTACCTTGCGCGGCGCATGGTCCGTTTCGCGAGCGAGGACGTCGGCAACGCCGACCCGCGGGCCCTCCAGATCGCGGTGGCCGCCAGGGACGCTTACGCATTCCTCGGGATGCCCGAAGGGGCGCTGGCCCTGCTTCAGGCCGCGTCGTACCTCGCGACCGCCCCCAAGAGCAACGCCTTGTACGTCGCGCACGGCCGGATCCAGAGCGACCTTAGACAGGGCCTCGCCGACCCGGTCCCGCTGGCGCTCCGCAACGCGCCCACCGGCCTGATGAAGGACCTCGGGTACGGGAAGGACTACCTCTACGCCCACGATTTCGTGGAGGGCACGACCGGGATGGACTGCCTGCCGGATCGGCTTCGCGACAGGCGCTACTACGAGCCAAGGCCGGTGGGGGAGGAGAAGGCGATCCTCGAGAGGTTGAAGGTCGTGCAGGAAAAACGCCGGCGCATGAGAGAACGCGGACAGGGCGGCGAAACGGGAAGGAAGGACGGAGGCTAGACCGCGGCGGCCGCGGATGCCTTCTGCAGGCGCCAGGTGGCGTCTTTCTCGGGACAGGTGTCGCACATCGGCAGGACCGCGCCCGCGCGGAAATCCTTGACGGTCTCCCGCCCCGCGAGATGGCAGATCTCACACCGGTAGGAGCCGGTCACCCGGCACTTCTCTCCGCTCTTCCAAGTCTTCGAGGAATTCATCCCGGCCTCCACCGCGGCCGCCTATTCTTTCAAACGGCCGCGCGTCTGTCAAAGCGCGGCCGCCCCCTGAAAAGAATTGAGGGGTGACTGACGTCACCCCTCGCAAGGCGATACTCAAGAAGGGATCCTACTTCTTCCCTTTCTTCTTCCCCTTCTTCTTGGCGGCCTTCTTTTTCTTCGGAATAGCCCCTCACCTCCTTTCGTTCTTTTCTTGTAGTGACGATCTGTTCCATCCCATCGTACGCCTGTCAGGTCGGCCGTGCGCCGTCGCGCCTACGATTGCGGTCACACGCGTGACCGCGGACGTACCCGATATCATCACGCGATCCCGAAGCAACGCTCCGCGAGAGGGATCGCAATTATGGAAGGCCAGGGATTGGAATGAAGAGGTGCTTCGCTACGAATCGATCGGCGCCGTCGCGATCGACTGGCTCGGGTTTCACGTCCTTGATGATCGGGAGCGCTGATCCAGCGAGTCATTTCGGCGGAATCTATAACATGAAGAAGATCGAGTGTCAATACTTTGTCGCATCATCCAAGAGAATTCGCGGACGCGATCCCGCGGTCGCGGACGGACGACGGAGTCATCACGACGCGAATCACGCGAACGATTCCCGATCCTGACAATCGATTACGAGGCGCGCGCTCTCTCGTCCGCGTGCGTTCTCGTTCGCGCGCGTCTCATGGTGATCGACAAGCGCGTGGGTGGATCTGTCGGAAGATCGGCGCGTGACGGCTCGCGAGAATCGTCCGGTTGCTGCACGCCTGGCGTTGGTGTTGACGTGAGGTTCGTGTGGGACCCATACGCTGAGTCGCCGCGACCTGCATCCGCCGGGTCGTGTGAGACCTCGCGTCCCGGGCCCCGCCGCGCGGTCTTCAGCGCGGCGGGCGGACGCGAGGCGAACCGAGGGGAGGTGTCGCGCAGCGACATCGGACCCGTGCCCGGCGGATGCAGGGCGTGGCGACCCACCGCGGATGGCCTGCAGGCTTTGCCCTTGACCCGGGACACCCGTTCGCGCTAGCCTTTGCGTGTGACTCCAGTCGGGGAATGCCCTCCCCCCCCCATAGAGGAACGGTCTTTCCGTTGAGTGAAGACCATCGTCGCGGCCATTCCAGGCCTCCCCGCCACGGGCGGGATCAGCCGGACCGGTCGCATCACCCCATGAGCGACAAAGGAACTCCAAAGACGCCGCATACCGGCCCGTCGGAGTCCGGGGCGGGGCACGCCCAGCCGCACGGCCCGCCTGATCAGCGCCACGCCCCGGCCGATCGTCCCCACTCGAGACGTCACGGCAAAGGGTGGCGGCGACGGAAGGGCCACGGTCGCGGGCCGGGGGCTCCGGGAGATCGTGGCCAGGACCCGGCGCGACAGGGGGACAACGCCCCCGCGCGCGAGGGGGGCGAGGCCGCGCACGCTGTCCGCCAGGTGGGCCACGCGGGCGCCCATCCCACCGAGGCTCCGGTCGAGGCGCGGGGTGTTCTGGAAGTGCTCGGCGACGGCGCGGGATTCCTGCGACAGCCGCAGCGCAACTACCGACCCTCCCCCGACGATACCTTCGTCCCCCGCGACCTGGTCGGGCGACTGGGATCCGTCGACGCGCGACAGAACGGCACGGGGATCGAGGGGTGCGAGATCGAGGGAATGGCGGCGGCCGCGCAGCACCGCGGCGCGCCCGCCCCGCAGCACGGCCACGGAGCACATGGCGGCCAAGGCGGTCAGGGGAGCGGCCGGGGGGGATCGCGCGCTTCCTCTCCCGGGAACGCCCCGCGCCTGGTCGAGATACTCACGGTCAACGGCCTCCCTGTCGCGGAGTTCTCGCAGCGGCGGCCCTTCGCGTCGCTGACCTCGATCGACCCTTTCGAGCAGATCCACCTCGAGACCGAGCCTGGCGAGATCTCGACCCGCGTGATCGATCTCCTGACGCCGATCGGCAAGGGCCAGCGCTGTCTCATCGTTGCCCCTCCCCGGGCCGGCAAGACGACTCTGCTGCAGAAGATCGCCGCGGCGATATCGCACAACTATCCTGAGATCCACCTTATCGTTCTGCTCGTGGACGAACGGCCCGAGGAGGTCACCGACATGAAGCGCAGCGTGCGCGGCGAGGTGATCGCCTCGTCCTCGGACGACATGGCGCGCCACCACGTCTCGGTGGCGCGCATCGTGCTGGAACGGGCCCGCCGCCTGGTCGAGGTCGGACGGGACGTGGTGATCCTGCTCGACTCGCTCACGCGGCTCGCCCGGGCCCACAACACCGCGACACCGGGCACCGGCCGCACACTCTCCGGCGGCCTCGACGCCCGCACCATGGAGCAGCCGCGCCGGCTGTTCGGGGCCGCGCGCAAGGCGGAGGAGGGGGGCAGCCTCACGGTCATCGCCACGGCTCTCGTCGACACCGGCTCCCGCATGGACGACGTCATCTTCCAGGAGTTCAAGGGAACCGGCAACATGGAGCTGGTGCTCGACCGGGCCCTCTTCGAGCAGCGGATCTACCCGGCCGTCGACATCGCCCGCTCGGGGACCCGCAAGGAGGAGAAGCTGTTCCGGAAGGAGGACCTGCCGCGCATCCACCGCCTGCGGCGGGTGCTGTTCGACATGAAGCCGCATGACGCCATGACCAAGCTGATCGACAAGCTGTCGAAGTACCCCGCGAACGCCGCCTTCCTCAAGGCCCTGGACGTCTAGACCGTCCCGGGGCTTTTTTTCAGAGGGCGTTCAGGTAGGCCTGGAGGGTCTTCCGGTCGCGCGGGTCGATCCGCACGAAGGAGAGGGCCATCTCGTAGCGCCGGCCGGGAAGGGCGCCAGGCCTTTCGGTGCAGCGCAGGACCACGGCCTCGACATCGATCGGCGCAGGATCGGCCAGGTCGCCTCCCACGAGCGTGAAGGTCATCGGGATGCGCACGCCCGCGGCGACCGCGACGTTCGAGGCGCACCGCGCTCCTCCGACCGCGATGTCGATGGTCCAGAGCTTCAGGTCCAAGGGGATCCGATCACCCGGGAGGGTGCGGACCTCGAGCATGGCCATGAAGCGATGGTGGCGTCTCTTGTCGGAACCGTCAGCCGTCACGCCGTCGTCTCGGTGAGGAACGCCCCGGCGCCCACCCTCCTGACGGGAGCGGAGCCTCGCATAAGCGGGGATCGTACCACGAACGGTCCGGAGGTGCGGCCCGCCGGTGTCACCGGGAGAAATGGAACGGAACGCTCGTGACCACGACCCCCGGCCGGAACAGCAGCGCGCCCTTGATCAGGAACGCGGACTGGTTGTGAAACAGCCCCTCCCACCAGTGTGCGGTGACGAACTCCGGCAGCACGACCGTGACCATCTCGTTGCGCCGCTTCCCGTGCATCAGGTCGTCGATGTGGTCCACGAGCGGCTGGATAATCGACCGGTAGGGTGATTCAAGGATCTTTAGCGGCACGCCACCCCCCCACGTCTTCCACTGCGCGCGGATCTGCTCGACGCGGTCGGGGTCGAGGGCGACATGGACCGCCTCGACCTCGTGGGCGATCGACCTGGCGTAGCGCAGGGCATACACCGTCGCGCGATTGACCGCCGAGATCGGGACGATCGCAGTGTGGCGGATCGGGCGATCGGGCTCGATCTCGATGAGGGACAGCTGGCTCCGCACGTAGAAGTAGTGCCGATGGGTGCGGAGGAACGCCACGACAAACACCGGGATCAGCACGATCACGATCCAGGCCCCATGGCTGAACTTCGTGATGGCGATGACGACCAGGGCCCCGGCCGTCGCCACCGCGCCCATGGCGTTGATGGCGGCGTGCATGCGGAACCGCCCGTCGCGAATCCGCAGATGGCGGCGCACCATGCCCGACTGCGACAGGGTGAACGCCAGGAAAACGCCGACCGCGTAAAGCGGGATCAGCGCGTGCGTGTCCCCCTGGAAGAAGATGATCAGGAACCCAGCGGCCCCCGACAGAAGCAGGATGCCGTTCGAGAAGACCAGGCGGTCTCCCATGTTGGACAGCTGGCGCGGCAGGAAGCGGTCGCGCGCCAGGAAAGACGCCAGCCGCGGGAAATCGGAGTACGCGGTGTTCGCCGCCACCATCAGGATCGCCGCGGTGGCGGCCTGCAGGAAGTAGTACAGCGGACCGGTGCCGAAGACCGCCCTGCCAAGCTGCGATATGACCGTCTGCCCTGCGCCCGGAACCACCTCGTACTGGTTCGCCAGGTAGCTCGTCCCGAGGAAGAACGCCCCCAGGATCACCCCCATGATCATCAGGGTGCGGGAGGCGTTTCTGGACTCGGGAGGCCGGAACGCCTGGATGCCGTCGCTGATCGCCTCGATCCCCGTCAGTGCGGCGCAGCCGGACGAGAAGGCCCGCAGCAGCAGGAAGAGGGTCAGAGTGTGGGACACCTCGGGCAGCTGCGCGGCGGGAGCTTCGATGGGCGGAAGCCCGAGCGATGTCCGTACGAGCCCGGTGATGAGGAGAAGCACCATCCCCGAGATGAACAGGTAGGTCGGGACTGAGAAGATCCTGCCCGACTGGCGCACGCCGCGCAGGTTACCGACCGAAAGGACCGCGATGAAGGTCAGCCCGATCGCCACCCGGTGCGTCGAAAGCGCGGGCATCGCCGAGACCAGCGCCGCCACACCGGCTGCCGCGGACACTGCCACCGTCAGGACGTAGTCGATCAGGAGCGCCGCTCCCGCCACGAGACCCGGCATCGTGCCGAGATTCTCCCGCGCCACGATGTAGGAGCCTCCTCCCCCGGGGTAGGCGTGCACCGTCTGGCGGTACGACGTCACCAGGATCGCGAGGAGGAGGACGATCAGCCCCGAGATCGGCAGCGAGCGGCTCAGGGCCGCGGTCCCCGCGAGGCTCAGGACAAGGAGAATCTCGTCCGTGGCGTAGGCCACGGAGGAGAGGGCGTCGGAGGAGAAGACGGCGAGCGCCGTCGGGATACCGAGCCGCTCCTCCTTGGCCCTCGAGGTCTCGAGAGGGGTTCCCACGAACCAGCGCTTCCAGGTCATGTCACCGGACCAGCCAGTAGATCGCGGGTGCAATCAGGATGCGGTACCAGCCGAACGGCCGGAGCGTGAAGCGCCCCAGGAGCGCCACGAAGGAGCGGACCGCCACGGCCGCCGCCAGGAGGGCGACGAGGAACCCGACCGCGAACGGCACGATGTCCCCCGCGACGAGCAACTCGCGGCTCTTGAGCAGATCGTAGAGTGTCGCGGCCACCATCACCGGAACGGCGGCGAGGAACGAATAGGTGACGGCCGCCTTGCGCTCGACCCCCAGCACCAAGCCTCCGATGATCGTCGCGGCCGACCGGGAAACCCCCGGCCAGAGCGCGAGGCACTGGAACAGTCCGATACAAAGCGCCTGGGTCCATCCCAGTTCGTCGACGGTCGCCGTGACCGCCGCCGGCAGGTAATTCTCAATCAAAAGGATGCCGACACCCCCCGCCAGGAGCGCCACCGCCACCGTCCCGGGCGTGAAGAGATGCCGCTTGATGAGGTCGTGGAACAGGTAGCCCGCCACCAGGGCCGGGGCCGTGGTCACCGCCAGGAGGCCGCAGCCTCGCAGCCCGGCGAAACCGCCCGCGCCCCCCGGACGGAGCAGGCCCAGGAAGCGGCGCCACTCCAGCAGGACAACGGCCAGGATGGCCCCGAGCTGGATGAAGATCTCGAAGGTGCTGGCGCGCTCCCCCTGGAACCCCAGAAGCCGCCCGGCCACGATGAGGTGCCCCGTGGAGGAAACCGGGATGAACTCGGTCACCCCCTCCACGATCCCAAGCAGGACCGCGATCCAGATGATACCCATGGCGGCGGAGCGTACCCCGAGGCCGGTCGCGCGTGCAAGTCGCGGGGAAGGACCGGTGTGAAGGACCGCGGGAGGGATTCCCGCGCGGGGCGGGTCGCCCTGTCAGGTCTGCCGGGGACGATCCGCGGAGGGCCTGTGCGCCCTCCGGTCGAAGTCATCCCTCGGTGTGCCCAGCTGATGCATCTCCTTGATCCCGGTGATCTCGACAAGGACGCCGTGCCAGGCGATCGGCTGCCCGGAGGGATCCCGGACCAGGACCGCCTCGTCGCGGAACCAGCGTATCTCGCCGCGCCGGTCGAGCAGCCTGTATTCCGCGGCCGCGAAGCTGCGCCCCAGCGCCGCCGTCTCGGCGCGATCGATGAGCGCGTCCATGTCGGCGGGATGCACCAGCTTCATGAAGAAGCAGCCGTCGTCCACCCACTCCTTCGGGGAATACCCAAGCGTGGCCTGCGTCTGCGGGCTGACGTAGATCGTCCGGTAGGGCGCTTCGACTTCACACGTATAGATGATCGCCGGGATGTGCTCGACCAGGCTCCGGAAGCGGCCTTCCGTCTCGGCCAGGCGGGAGAGAAGGCGTGAGTTCTCAAGGGCCACGGCGGCGAAGTTGGCGAAGTGCCGGGCCAGCCGGACCTCGCCGCGCGTCCACAGCCGGGGCCTGCGGCTGACCAGGATGAGCAGGCCGAAGCTCTGGCCGGCGCTTCGCAGGGGGAGATAGACGATGCTGCCAATGGAAAGAAGCGTCCTGGCCCGGGGGTCCACCCGCCGATCGCCGGCGGCGCGGGAGATGACGATGACCTTTCGGGCCTTGAGCGCCTGGCGCGCGGCGGAGGATTGCGGCAGCTGGCAGCGAATCCGCGGCGCGTCGGGCGGGTGGCTCCCCGAGCTGACGACTCCGTAAAGCTCCTGGTCGTACTTGTCCACCAGCGCGATGTGCGCCGAATGTACTCCGACGATCTCCGCCGCGGCATCGACGATGGTCTGCAGGGTGCCCCGCTCGCTGCCGAGCTTGGCAATCTCCGCGGCCAATCGACAGAGACGTTCGAGATTTCTCTTGTCGCGCCGAAGATCGTGAATTGTTTTCGTGTGTGTGACCCGTGGCATCCGGGGAACTCCCCCTGCGCTGCCAACAACCAAGTGGCCTCCTATCTACCGCGAGAACCCCCATAAGTCAACATCCAACCGTCCCAGGCCTTCCTGGAGCGTAGTGCGGCGGCCCCCGGGCCGCCTGAGACGGAGCGCCGGGGCCTCTCCGCGCGATCTTCAGCGCGGAGGGCGGCGCGTAGCGAAGCGAGGGGAGAGACGCGCAGCGTCCCGGACCCGTGCCCGGCGACTGCAGGGCACGGCGCTCACCGCGTCGAGGCGTTGCTTGACAGGCGGCGGGCATCCGGCCTATACGAGGCGGCGTGTCTAGGGTCCGTTGGCTCGGCGTGGCGCTCACTCTGGCTCTGGGGGTGACGATGGGGTCTACTGCGCTTCGTTCCACCACCAGGAAATCGTCCGCCCGGCTGGATCTCGCCCGGGTGGCGGCCTTCCCACCCCCCGGCAGCCTCCGGACCGGGGGCTTCCGGTTCACCCACGACGGCCATCATCTTTATTACCTGGGCCCCGAGGGGGATGGGACCGCCCGCGCGCTGGTCCGCGAAGAGGTGGAAACGGGGTCCCGCCAGGTCGTCGGGCGTCCGGACTCGGGAGCCGGGGAGAAGGCCTCGCTGTCGCACGAGGAGATCCTGCGCCGCGAGAGGCTGCGGATCCGCGAATCGGGGATCACGCAATTCGTCGTCGCCTCCCGGGCGGACGTCGCGGTCTACGCCTTCAACAGCGACCTCTGGCTGGCGCGGCCCGGAAAGGAGCCGCTCCGCCTGACCGAGACGCCGGCCGCCGAGGTCGACCCGCAACTGTCCCGCGACGGGCGTCAGCTCGGCTTCGTGCGCGAGGGGGATCTCTACGTCATGGATCTCGAGTCGCGCGCGGAAACGCGCCTCACGCAGGGGGCCGCGGACGGCGTGACCCACGGCCTCGCCGAGTACATCGCCCAGGAGGAGATGGGCCGGCCCTCGGGGTTCTGGTGGTCCTCCGACGGCGCGCGGATCGCGTACACCGAGGTTGACGAGACGTATATCCCCGTCTACCCCATCGTCCACCAGGGAGAGAAGATCTGGGAGGTCGACTCCTGGCATTACCCCTTCGCCGGCGGCGCGAACGCGAAGGTCAGGCTCGGGGTCATCCCCTCCTCCGGCGGTGCGACGCTCTGGCTGTCACTTGCCCCCGAAGGCGAGGAAGTCTATCTGGCCCGCGTCGCCTGGGAGCCCGGCGGCGGGCTTCTCGTCCAGACCGAGAGCCGCGACCAGAAAACGCTGCGGCTTCTACGCTTTGACCCTGACACCGGGAAATCGAAGGTCCTGCTGGAGGACCGCTCGGAAAGCTGGATCAACCTGCACGACGACCTGACGCCGCTCGAGGACGGGCGCTTTCTCTGGTCGAGCGAAACGAGCGGCTACCGCCACCTCGAGCTGCGCGGCCGGGACGGGGCGCTGCTCCGCCGCCTGACCTCGGGGGACTGGCCGGTAGACAAGATCGAAGGGGTGGACGAAGCGGGACGGTCGGTGTATTTCAGCGCCGGGAAGGAGGGCCCGCTGCAGCGCCAGCTCTACCGGGTCTCCCTCGAGGGCGGAGCCCTGGAGCGCGTGACCCCCGAGGCGGGCTTCCATGCCCCGGTCCTGTCGCCCGACGGCCGCTGGTTCGTCGACGTCTACGACAGCGCCGCGACACCGCCCCGTGCCGACCTCAAGGATCGCTCCGGGCGCGGCGTGCGCGTCATCGAGTCGGGCGACGACGCCGAGGTCAAGGCGCTCGCGCTCCGCCCGCCCAGCTTCGTGACGCTCAAGGCCGAGGACGGCACGGTGCTCCACGGCGCGATCTACGCGCCCCCTGCGATGAAGGCGGGGCGCCGCTATCCCGTAATCGTCCGGGTCTATGGAGGACCCACGGCACAGGAGGTCAAGGACTCATGGACGCTGACCCAGGATCTGCGCGCCCAGTACCTGGCGCGGCAGGGGTACGTCGTCTTCCGGCTCGACAATCGCGGCAGCCCGCGCCGGGGCCGCGCGTTCGAATCGTCGATCCTGCGGCGGCTGGGATCGGTGGAGGTCCGGGACCAGATCGCCGGCGCGCGCTATCTTGCGGGTCTTCCCTACGTGGACGGATCGCGTCTCGGCATCTACGGCTGGTCGTATGGCGGGTACATGGCGGCACGCTGCATGCTCGTGGCTCCGGAGCTATTTCGGGCGGGAGTCGCCGGAGCGCCGGTGACCGACTGGGACGGCTACGACACCCATTACACCGAACGATACATGGGCCGGCCCCAGGAGAACGAGGCCGGGTACCGCGAAAGCTCTCTTCTGCCCCTCGCCCCGAGACTCAAGGGGAAGCTCCTTCTCATCCACGGCATGGTCGACGAGAACGTCCACTTCCGTCACACCGCCCGGCTGATACACGCGCTGAACGCGGCGCGCGTCCCCTACGACACTCTCATCTTCCCCGAAGAGCGGCACCTGCCCCGCCGCGAGGAGGACCGCGTATTCATGGAGCAGCGGCTCCTCGACCATTTCGATCGCCACCTCAAGCGGCGCTGATCCTCCCGGCGGGCGGGTGGTCGCCGCCCCAAAAAGCAATCGGGCCGCCCCCTTGCGGGAACGGCCCGAAAACCTAAACCCTGTAGCCGATAGGCGATCTAGACCTTGCGCACGTTCGCGGCAGCGGGGCCCTTCTGACCCTGTTCGATGTCGAACTCGACAGCGTCGCCTTCCTGCAGGGTCCGGAAGCCTTGCGCCTGGATGGCGCTGTGGTGGACGAACACGTCCTTGCTTCCGTCATCCGGGGTAATGAAACCATACCCCTTCGAATCATTGAACCACTTCACTTTGCCTCTGGCCATCCTACTAAACCTCCAAAAAGCATGGGTCCGTCCGACCGACCGCCGCCACCGCTGGCTGGCACTGACTTTACTGTGTCACCGGATGTCCCATGGATGCCCGCCATTCTCCCCGAAGTATCTCCCCCCTGTCTAGACCCCCAGGCAAGAAATATCCCGGGGCCCCGGCCCCCCCCCCGGCACCGGGCTTTCAGTGCCCGCCGCCGTAGCGTTTCTGGTAGTACGCGTCGACGCGCGCCCGATCCTCCGCGGACATCCCCTTCTTCCAGGAGTGCTCGGGGGCGTCGAGGACCTTCTGGATCGCCCGGGCGACCACGGGGTCGCCGTGCCCCGCCTCGCGGGCCTTCGGCAGGAAGTCGAAATAGAACCTCTCGGCGACCTCGAAGAACCCGTGCCACTGCGTGTAGTCCGGGCCCTGCATCGAGACTCCCATGCGCGCCCGGCGCCCTTCGTGGTGCCAGAGGCGGTAGAAGCTCCACTCGATCTCCTCGTCGAACGGTGTCGGCGTCAGCTTGCCGCGGCTCCGGAGCGCGTCCATGACGCTCTGCGCCGGGAGGGCGAACTTGGTGTTCCACATATCGACGGTGGCGTCGAAGGTGGTGTAGAAGGCCGTCACGAAATCGGGGCCGTGGCAGGCGGTGCAGACGTCCTTCATCGCCTCCCGGCGCTTCTCCCAGTTCTCGAGCTTCTTGCTGACCACCGGCCGCAGCGTCCAGGAGATGCGCGCGCCGACGTCGTGGGTGACCGGCTGGCTCCGGGTGGCCGACATGTGGCAGGAGGCGCAGGTCGGCGCCGCGGTGTAGTCGACACCGAGGACCCAGGAGTCGCTCTTGAGGTTCATCTGGTCGATCTGCGTCCTGAAGGCGATGCCGTGCTTCGATTCCTCGTAGATCTCGATCTGAGGGTGGTCGGGGCCCATGTGGCACTTGCCGCAGACCTCGGGCTGGCGGGCCATCGCCTTGCTGAAGGTGTGGCGCGAATGGCACGCCGAGCAGGCCCCCTTAGAGCCGTCGAGGTTCACCCGGCCGATCCCCGTGTTGGGCCAGGTGGTCGGGTCGAGGATCGGCTTGCCGTTCTTGTCCTTCGCAACCGCGCCCGACGCGTCCTTCACGAACGCCACGGTCGAGCCGTGGCACTGCCAGCAGCCGTTCACCGCCGCCAGGCGCCCCTCGACCACCTCGCCCAGGACGTTGTCCAGGCTGCCGATGAACTGCGTGGCCATGGCATGGTGCGAGGCGCCGAACTCCCGGGCGATGTCCTGGTGGCACGAGCCGCAGTCCTTGGGGCTGACGACCGTCGCAATGAGCTTCCCCTCGTGCAGGAAGGCGTCGGGGTCCCCCTCGTCGGCCCTGTGGCACTCGTAGCAGCCCACACCCAGAAGCGCGTGCCGGCTGTCACTCCACTGCGCGGCGATGACCGGGGTTTTCTGCTCGTGGCACCGCAGGCACTTGCCGCTCGCTTCTCCCACGACCGGCTTCGGCTTCGGCTGCAGCCGCTGGCGTCCCCCCTCCACCCAGGCGACGATCAGCAAGGCGAACAGGAAGAGGAACGACAGGGCGGCGACGATGTAGCGCTTGGAGTCGAGGGTCATCGGTGCTCCTCAGTGAGTGGCTATGGCTTCCCAGAGCGTCAGCGCGACCAAAACCGCGACCGCGGCGATGCCGATCTTCACGGAGAACTCGCTCGCGGGCCTGCGGCGGCGGATGCCGGCGTCGATGAACGGCCAGACGAGCGCCAGGAAGCCCACGAAGCCGATCGACAGCACGGCGAAGGTCAGTCCGGTCAGCTTCAGCCACCGGAATGTCCAGAAGAAGTACCACTCCGGCTTGATGTGCGCCGGGGTCACGAGGGGGTTCGCCTTCTCGGCGAGCCCCACGGGGAAGATCACCGCCAGGCAGGTCAGGACGAACGCGAGCCCCAGGCCGATGATCACCTCGGTCATGATGTGGTCGGGGAAAAAGGGGAACGTCCTTTTGTCGTCGCTGGCGCGCAGGCGCGGGCTCTCGAACTCGAATTCGGTGACGCCGTGCAGGCGGAACAGCATCACGTGCGCCCCGAGAAGGAGCGTCATCAGGGCCGGCAGGATGCCGACGTGCAGGATGAAGAAGCGGGTCAGCGTGTTGTCCCCGACCATCTCCCCCCCGCGCAGGAGCCGCGCCAGGTAGATGCCGACGACCGGCACCGACTCGGTCAGGTTCCCCGCCACGGTGGCCCCCCAGTAGGAGAGCTGCTCGTAAACCAGGGAGTACCCGGTGAAGCCGAAGAAGAGCGTCACACCCAGGAGCCCCAGGCCGATCATCCAGTTCAGCTCGCGGGGCTTCCGGTAGGCCCCGGTGAAATAGACCCGCATCATGTGGAGGATCACCGCCGCGATCATCAAGTTCGACGACCAGCGATGCAGCCCCCGCAGGAACCAGCCGAAGGGGATCGCCTGTCGTATCCGCTCGATCGACTCGTAGGCCTGGGACGGGTCGGGCACGTAGTAGAAGGACAACAAGATGCCGGTGACCGCCTGCACGGTGAACAGAAGCGCCGGCGTCCCCCCGAGGCACCACCACCAGTGCTTGAGGTGGTTCGGGACCGGCTCGTTGGAGTAATAGCGCAGCGCCTCCAGGTCGATCGGGACGCGCCTCTGGAACCAGCGCCCCAGGGCGGTCCGCGCGGGCGGGAGCGGGCGGCCCCCCAGCGGCGTGACCGCCCCGCTGTCCGGGGTGAGCGCCCCGGCGCCCGGCGGGTCCGCGGCGTCGCTCACGGCTGAAAGGTCTCCTCGATGTCGATGAACAGGTTGTCCCCCTTACGCGAAACGGCATAGCGCTTGAGGTTTTTCCCCTCGTCCGCGGGAGGGCCTGCGATCGCCGTGCCGTCCTTCTCGAAGACACCCCCATGGCAGGGGCAGAGAAACTTCCCCTGGTCCGCGGCGTAGTGCACCTTGCACCCGAGATGCGGGCAGATGTCCGAAAGGGCCACGATGCCGGCGTCGGTATTCGTGACGAGCGCCGTCCCGCCGTCGGGAAGCCGGTACGGCCGCCCTTTCCCCGGAGGGACGTCGGCCGCCGGGGCGAGGTAGATGGTCCTCTTGAATCGCACCGCGCTCCGAGGATAAAGATAGCGCGCCGCGATCGCTCCCGCGGAGGCGAACACCGCGCCGAGACCGGTCATCATCGCCAGCCGGGCAAGAAAGCCCCGGCGGTCCTGCCCGCCCTGCGGCGGCTTCACGGCGCTCATCGTGGCGCTTCCTCCCGGGACTCCCGGCGCATTCTGTCAAAACTTCGGGATGGAGGCATGATCGGGATCATAGGCGTCAGGGGTGCCCCGCATGAATCTTCCCATGTGAGCCCGATGCCGTGAGAACCCGGACGAGCCTGCCTCCCCGTCTGCTGCCGATACTCTACGTCGCGACCGCCCACCTGATGCTGGCGCTGGCGTTCGGCACAGTCGCCTTTGCCCCCGCCGAGGCGGCCGGGTTCTTCTACCATCCGCGTCTCATCGCCATCGTTCACCTCGTCACCCTGGGGTGGATCAGCCTGTCGATTCTTGGCGCCCTCTACATCGTCGGCCCGATGGCGCTGCGCATGTCGCTGCCCTCCGGCCCGCTCGATTACCTGGCCTATGGATGCTCCGCCGTTGGCGTTGCGGGCATGGCGGCCCATTTCTGGCTCGCGGATTATAACGGGATGGCGTGGGCCGGCGGCATGGCAAGTTTCGGAATCCTGATCGTCGCGGCGCGGACGATAGGCGCCGCCCTCCGGGCGCCCATCGAAGGGGGCGTGAAACTGCATATCGCGCTCGCCTGCCTGAACGTCTTCGGCGCGGCGGCCCTGGGGATCGTGCTCGGCGCCAACAAGGCGCGGGCCTTTCTGCCAGGCTCGGCCCTCGAATACGCTTACGGTCACGCTCATCTCGCGGCGCTCGGCTGGGCCATGATGATGATCATGGGGGTTGGCTACAGGCTTCTCCCGATGGTCCTGCCGTCCGATCGTCCGCGCTCGAAGAGCCTCTATGCCAGCGCGATCCTCGTCGAGGCCGGGGCGGTCTGGCTTGCCGTCGCATTCTTCACCGGGGGCCGGTTCGTGCCTCTCTTCGCGCTCGCGGCGGCGGCCGGTCTGGTGGCTTTTGTCCTCCATGTCGCCTGGATGCGCCGGCATCCACGCCGGCCCCCTGCCGGCCTGCTCCGCCCGGACTACGGCGCGCGTCACGCGATGTTCTCGCTCACCTGCGCTGTCCTGGCCGCGGCGCTCGGCCTCGGCCTGGCCTTCTCGCCGACGTCCGACGCGTCTTTGCGTCTCGCGCCTGTCTACGGTGTCCTGGGTCTCGTGGGGTTTCTCTCCCAGATGGTCGTGGGGATCGAGACGCGCGTCCTCCCCTGGTTCGCCGTCTATCACACCAACCGTGAGATGGGCACATGCGGTCCCGTTCCCGACCCGCACGCCATGCCGGTCAGGATGCTGCAGGCGGCCGCATTCTATCTCTGGGCCTCGGGGGTGCCACTGCTCGCGGCCGGAGTCGGCCTGCTGGGGGCGGCGCCGGTCGTGGCCGCGGGGGGGGGGCGGCCCTCTGCCTCGCGGCCATCCTCGGATCCATCAACACGGGGGTGGTGCTGCGCCACGCCTACGGGCGGACGGCGCGCAGGGCGTCCGCGGTGTAGAGGCGCGTCATCTCCTTGCGCCAGCGGACGCCGAAATCGGTGTTGTCCACCGGCTTCGAGCGCGGGTAGGCCAGGCGGGCCGCTTCCTCGATCGCCTCGTCCGTGAGCGGATGTCCCACAAGCGCCGCCTCCGCCTCGGTCGCCTGCACCGGGGCCGAGGCCACGGCCCCCAGCCAGATCCCGATCTCGCGGACCTTCGTACCGTCGAACCGCGCGGAGACACCGACACCGAGGACCGGGAAGTCGAACGCCTCGCGCCGCCGCAGCTTCCTGTACGCGGTGCGCCGTCCCGCGGCGGGGGGGAGGTCGATGCGGGTCAGGATCTCATCGGGCCGTTTCGCCAGGTAGTCGATGCCGTCGCGCTTGAAAAGGTCCTTCGCCGCGATCACCCGCTCGCCTTTTTTCGAGAACAAACGAAGCTTCGCCCCCATCGCGCAGAGCATGGGGGCGGTGTCGCTGCTCGAGACCGCCAGGCAGATGTCGCTTCCGGGCGCCACCCAGCAGACCGTCCCGTCGCACTTCATGCAGAAATTGATGGCGCGCCGCCACTCGTAGTTCTGGTTGTAGTAGTTGCAGCGGGTGTCGAGGCAGATGTTGCCGCCCAGCGTTCCCATGTTCCTCAGGATCGGGGTCGAGATCGACCGGACCGCTTCGTGAAGCCCGGGATAGGCCTCGCGCACCCGGGCGTCCTCTTCAATCTCGGTCAGGGTCGTGGCGGACCCGATCGACATTCCCCCCTTGATGGTGCCGCTCACGCCGCGCAGCCGCTCAAGGCGGCGCAGGCCGACCAGGGTCTTGGGCATCTGGTGCCGCCTCTTCATGTTGGGGTAGAGGTCGGTGCCTCCCGCCACGATCATCCCCTCGGGCCCGGCGTCGTGCAGGATCGCCGCCGCCTCGGGGACAGTTGCCGGGGCGTAGTAGCGGAACTTCGGCAGCCGCATCATCGCTGCCGTCCCGTCCCGCCCTCCCAGGGCGTCGCCACCTTGATCGCATCGGGCCAGATGATCCGTGGAACGCGCGAAGGGCCGAAACGCTTCCCCTTCGATTGCATCGCCTTCAGGATCTTCTCGGGGGTGATCGGGACTTCGTCGATCCGCACGCCCACAGCGTCGTACACGGCGTTGGCGACGGCGGGCGCTATCGGGAGAAGTGGCCCCTGGCCGACCTCCTTGGCGCCGAAGGGGCCGTTCGGGTCGGGGTCCTCGACGAGGTAGGTGACGACCTCGGGCATCTCCATCGTCGTCGGGCTCTTGTACTCCAGCATCGAGGGGATCTTGTGGACCCCGTTCCGGTTCCCCCGGAAGACCTGCTCCTCCATGAGCGCCTCGCCCAGGCCCATGTAGACGCTTCCCTCGACCTGGCCGACGACCAGCACCGGGTTGATGCACTGCCCGATGTCGTGCGCGATGTGAACCCGCTCGACCTTCACCCAGCCGGAGCGGGGATCGACATCGAGTTCGACGACGGCGGCGCTGTAGGAGTAGGCCGGCGAGGGGCCGACACCCGCCCCCTTGTAGCGCCCCGGCGACGGCGGCGGCGTGTACGAGCCCACCGTGCCGATCGTGCCGAACTTCGCTTCCGCCAGGACCACCGCCTCGGCGAACGTCAGGCCTCGCTCCGGGTTCTCGACGTCGAAGACGCGCCCCTCCGCGAACCCGATCCGCTCGACCGGCGCCTCAAGCTTCGCCGCGGCTGCTTTCGCCAGGAGCTCCCGCGCCCGCTCCGCCGCCTGGATCGCGGCGTTGCCCATCATCAGGGTGACGCGGCTGCTGTACGAGCCCAGGTCGACCGGCGTGAGGTCGGTGTCGCCGAAGACGATCCGGATGTCGTAAGGATCGATCCCGAGGACCTCGGCCACCACCTGGGCGAGGACCGTGTCGGATCCCTGCCCGATGTCGATCTCGCCGCAGAATGCCGTCACTCCCCCTCCGCGGTCGAGCTTGAGCTGCACCCCGGTGTGCGGCATGTTGTTCCAGTAGATCGGCAGCCCCGCGCCGCAGATGTAGGAGGAGCAGGCCAGCCCGACCCCTTTTCCGTGCGGCAGCCTGCGGTGCTTCTTTTTGAATTCCGACCCCGCCACGACCTTCTCGATGCAGGGGCCCAGGCCCATGGAGCCGACCTTGAGGTAGTTGGCCGTCAGGGAATTGGGGGGCACCAGGTGCTTCAATCGCATCTCGGCGGGATCGATCTTGAGACGCTCGGCAATTTTGTCGATCTGCACCTCCAGCGCGAAGCGCGGCTGCGGCGTGCCGTGTCCCCGCTTCGGGCCGCAGGGGGGCTTGTTCGTGAAGAGCCGCACCCCGTCGAAGCGGTAGTTGGCGATCGGGTAGGTGACCGTCTGCAGGGCGCCGGTGTAATAGGTGCTCGCGACACCGTACGAGCCGTACCCGCCGCCGTCCAGAAACGACCGGAAACGCATCGAGGTGATCGACCCGTCCTTCTTCACCCCGGTCTTCATCTCCATCAGGACCGGGTGCCGGCCGCGGTGGCAGTAGAAGACCTCCTCGCGCGTCAGGGAGATCTTGACGGGGCGCCCCGTCACCAGCGCCAGCTTCGCCACGACGATCTCGTGGTTGAACGGGTCGCTCTTGCCGCCGAATCCGCCGCCGTTCGGGCAGGCGATCACCCGGATCCTGGAGGGGGGCACCTCGAGCACCTTGGAAAGGGCCCGGTGCACGTAGTGCGGCGTCTGGGTGCTCGACCAGAGGGTTAGCTTGCCGTCCGGGTCGACCTGGGCGACGGCGGCGTGCTGCTCCATCGGGAGGTGGGTGCTCCCCTCGTAGAAGAAGAGGTCCTCGAAGATCTCGTCCGCCTCGCGGAAGCCGCGCTCTATGTCCCCGAACTCGAGGGCGACCTTCTTGTGGACGTTCCCCTCGTCTCCGTAGTCGTGGATCCGGGGCCGGCCGGCTTCCAGCGCCTCGTCGATCGTCATGACGCTCTGGAGCGGCTCGTACTCCACCCGGATGGCGTTCATGGCGTCGAAGGCGACGTCCTCGTCCACCGCCGCCACCGCGGCGACCGGGTCCCCCACGAAACGCACCCGGTCGGGGCAGAGCGCGTGCTCATCCTGGCTGACCGGCAGGATGCCGAAGGGGATCGGCAGGTCCTTCCCCGTCAGGACCGCCAGGACACCCGGCATGGCCGCGGCCTTGGAGGTGTCGACCTTCAGGATCCGGGCGTGTGGCACATGGGCGCGGTGGAGCTTGCAGAAGATCATCCGCGGAAGGACGATGTCGTCGGCGTATTTCAACGCCCCAACGCACTTGGCGAGGCCGTCCACCTTGCGGACGGGCTTCCCGACGACGCGGAGTTTCCCGGCCGGTCTGCTATCTGCGGCCATAGATCGTCTCCTCGGAGGGCTGCGCGCCAGGGTCCTTCAGCCGGCGGGCCGCCAGCTCGACCGCCTCGTAAATCTTGATGTAGCCGGTGCACCGGCAGAGATTCCCCGACAGCGCCTCGCGGATCTCCTGGCGCGTAGGAGAGGGGATGCGGTCGAGCAGCTCCTTGGCCGCGCACAGGATCCCGGGCGTGCAGTAACCGCACTGCGCCGCGCCCAGCTCGGCGAAGGTCATCTGCAGGGGATGCGGCGTCGGGCCGTCGGCAAGCCCCTCGACGGTGACGATCGGCCGGTCTTCGCACTCGAGACCGAGAACCAGGCAGGAAAGCTGCGGCCTCCCGTCGAGCAGCACCGTGCAGGTGCCGCACTCCCCCAGCTCGCAGCCATGCTTGGTCCCGGTCAGCCCCAGGTCCTCGCGCAGCACCTCGAGAAGGGTCTTGTGCGGCGCGAAGGCAACCTCGATGGCCTCGCCGTTTACCCGCAGACGAAGATGGACCTTGTCGCGCGCCGGAGCCGCCGTCCCGCGCCGGGGCCGCGGCCGGGCGCGCGCCGGTTTCGCCTGGATCCTGCGGCCGCTCCGCTTCATCGCAGGAGCCCCCGGACGAGGTAGTCGGAAAAGGCCCGGGCGATCGCCTCGGGGGGCCGGCCCCCTTCGGGACGAAACCAGCGGGCGGTCCAGTTGACCGCGCCCAGGATCGCCAGGGTGACGAGCTTCGGATCGCAGGGGGTGAAGCGGCCGGCTCGCACGCCGTCAGCCACAACGGCGCGGACCAGACGTTCGTACTGGTCGCGCTTGGCGATGATTCGCTTCAGGCGCGCCTTCGGGATCGCATGGAACTCGATGTGCGCCGCCGAGCCGTGCAGCTCGTCCAGCATGCAGAGGACCTGCGCGTGGATCAGGGCGCGGACCTTTTCCTCGGGGCCGGTATTCTGCCGCCGCACGCGGCGCGCCTCCTTGAGGAGCACGTCGAGCGAGTAATCCTGGCAGAAGTAGAGGATCTCCTGCTTGTTGCGGAAATAGTAGTAGAGATTTCCGGGGGTCATGCCGGTGCGCGCCGCGATGTCGCGCACGCTGGTCGCGGTGTACCCCCGGCCGCGGAACGCCGCGGCCGCCCCGCGCAGGATCTCCAGCTTCTTGCGCACCGACTTGGAGACCGCGGGCCGTCCCGGGGCGTCCGAAGAATTTGACCGCGCGTTCAAATTCGCTTGCATGCGCCGGATTAGAGCATCCGCCTTGCTCCCTGTCAAGGGCCGGCCGCGGGGGTCGGCGGCGCAACCTCTCACCCCCTGCCGGGGAGACCTGCACCGTGGAGTTCAGTTAACATGGCGACCGCGACGACAGGGACGGACCGGGAACACCAGGGAGGAACTCCGATGGTCGTGCTGTCCAGGATCTACACGAAGACGGGGGACGATGGGACTACGGGGCTCGGGGACGGCCGCCGGGTCCGGAAAGACAATCCAAGAATCGAGGCCTACGGGACCGTGGACGAGTTGAACGCCGTCCTGGGGCTTGTACACGCCGTCCTCTTCGACGCCGAGCCGTCGGCCCTCGTCCGCCGCATCCAGAACGATCTCTTCGACCTGGGGGCCGACCTCTGCGTGCCCGAGACGCCGCGAAGAGTCCGGGCCGGGAAGCGAGCGGCGCGGAAGGCGCCGCTCCGGATCACCGAGGCGCACGTGAAACCGCTGGAGGAGGCGATCGACCGGTTCAACGCCCCCCTCGGGACGCTCCGCTCGTTCGTCTTGCCGGGCGGCACCCAGGCCTCCGCCTGGCTCCACCTGGCGAGGACCGTGTGCCGCCGGGCCGAGCGCGCGGCGGTCGGGCTCGCCCGCCGCGAGCGGGTCAATCCGCAGGCGATCATCTATCTGAACCGGCTTTCGGATCTTCTCTTCGTACTGGGGCGGCGCGCCAACGACGATGGCCGCGGCGACATACTCTGGGTGCCCGGTGGCCCGGGGCGCTGATTTACCGGACCTCCACAGTCAACGCTGGCAGCGGGCGCAGTAGAAGGTGCTGCGGCCAGCCTGGACGATGCGGCGGATGACGGCCCCGCACCGGCCGCACGGTTCCCCGGCGCGGTCATAGACGCGCAGCGACACGGCGAAGTAACCGACATCCCCCTCGGCGTTCAGGAAGTCCCGCAGTGTCGTCCCCCCAGCGCGCAGCGACTCGTTCAGGACCTCCTTGAGGCTCGTGACGAGCCTCTCCCAGGCGGCGCACCCGATCTTCCGGACCGGCCGCCTGGGGTTCAGCCCGCTTCGATGGAGCGTCTCGCAGGCGTAGATGTTCCCGACACCGGCGATCGCCCTCGTGTCCATCAGGAAGTTCTTCACCGGCTTGCTTCGGCCGCGGGTCGCGGCGTAGAGGGTTCTGCCGGTCATCGATTCGTCGAGCGGCTCGGGCCCCAGTCCCTTCAGGCGCGGATCGCGATCGACCCGGTCGCTCTTCAGTACACGCAGCAGACCGAAACGCCGCGCGTCGGCGAACCGCAGCTCGCGGCCGTCGTCGAGAGCGATGACGACATGTTCGTGCGGACGCGCCGGCCGGCCTGCGTCGGCCACCCAGAGCTGCCCCGTCATCCCCAGGTGCACCAGAAGCGTCAGTCCGGTGTCGGTGTCGAGCAGAAGGTATTTGCTGCGGCGGCGGATCCCGGTGACGGTCGCGCCGCGAAGCCGCGCCAGCCCGCGAAGGGCGATCGGCTCGCGCAGACGCCTCTCACGGACGATGACTCCGAGAAGCCGCCGTCCGGTGAGAAGCGGCAGCAGGCCCCGCCGAATCGTTTCAATCTCGGGAAGCTCGGGCACGGGTCAGCCGACCGGCGGGATCTCCCGGGCGTTGGGGCCTTCCTGGCGGCGCAGCAGGTTGAGGGCGGAGCCGGCGCGGAACCAGGCGATCTGCTCCTGGTTCAGCGTGTGGCGCAGCTCGACCTGCTCGACCTTGCCGTCGTCGTGATGGAGGATGGCGGTCACCGGAATGCGCGGGGCCAGGTCGCTCAGGTTTGCCAGCGTGACCTTGTCGGTCTCGCGCACCTTATCGTAGTCGGAGGGGTTCGCGAAGGTGAGCGGGAGGACCCCCTGCTTTTTCAAATTTGACTCGTGGATGCGGGCGAAGGAGCGGGCGATGATCGCCGCCGCCCCGAGGTACCGGGGCGACATGGCGGCGTGCTCGCGGCTCGAGCCTTCGCCGTAGTTCTCGTCGCCGACAACCACCCATTTCTTCCCGGCCGCCTTCAAGGCCCGAGCCACCTTCGGCACGTCCATGCCGCTCGCACCGGTGAGGGGATCCCTGGTCTTCCCCCGCTCCCCCGTGAAGGCGTTGATGGCACCGGTGAACATGTTGTCGCTGATCTTGTCCAGGTGGCCGCGGAACCGCAGCCAGAAGCCGGCCGGCGAGATGTGGTCGGTCGTCGTCTTTCCCTTCGTCTTCATCAAAAGCGGCATCTCGACGAACTCCCTGTCGACGATCGGGTCGAACGGGTCGAGGATCTGCAGCCTTTCGCTTCCCGGGTCGACCGCCACATTGACCTTCGAGGAGTCCTCGGCCGGCGGCAGGTACCCGGCCCGGGAGCGGACGAAGCCCTTCTCCGGCAGGTCGGGCGCTTTCGCCGGCGGCGTCAGCCGCCAGGGGCCATCCGGCCCCGGCAGCGTGTCACTGAGCGGATTGAATGACAGCCGGCCGGCGAGACCGTACGCCATGACGATCTCCGGGCTTCCCATGAAGGCGAGCGTTTCCGGGTTGGCGTCGTTGCGGCCGGGGAAGTTCCGGTTGAAGGAGGTCACGATGGTGTTGCGCTCCCCTTTCTTCATCCCGGGGCGGTGCCACTGACCGATGCAGGGCCCGCAGGCGTTGGCCAAAACCGTCGCGCCCACCGCCTCCAGGGAGGCCATCTGCCCGTCGCGCTTGATCGTCTGGAAGATCTGGTCGCTGCCGGGCGTCACGAGGAGCGAAACCGCCATCCGTGCCCCGTGCGCCTTCGCCTGCCGGGCGACGTCGGCGGCGCGGCCGATGTCTTCATACGAGGAGTTCGTGCAGGAGCCGACGAGCGCCACCGAGATCGCCTCGGGATAGTCGTGCTCGCGGACGGCCGCCGACATCTCCGAGACCGGCCGGGCGAGATCGGGAGTGTGCGGCCCGACCAGGTGCGGCTCGAGCCGGGACAGATCGATCTCGATGATTCGCTCGTAGAAGGATTCGGGGCGCTTTTCCACCTCATCGTCGGCGGTCAGGAGAGAGGCGTGCTGCTTCGCCAGATCGGCGAGACGTTCCCGGCCCGTGGCCCGGAGGTACGCGTCCATCTTGTCGTCGAATGGGAAGATCGAGGTCGTGGCCCCCAGCTCGGCCCCCATGTTCGTAATCGTCCCCTTGCCGGTGCAGGAGATCGTCCGGGCGCCCGGCCCGAAGTACTCGATCACCCGGTTCGTCCCCCCCTTCACCGTCAGGATCCCGAGCACCTTGAGGATGACGTCCTTCGGGGCGGTCCAGCCCGACATCTCCCCCGTGAGCCGGACGCCAATCGTCTTCGGGTAGAGCACCTCCCACGGAAAATCGGCCATCACGTCCACGGCGTCGGCCCCCCCGACGCCGACGGCGCCCATCCCCAGGCCTCCCGCGTTCGGCGTGTGCGAGTCGGTGCCGATCATCAGCCCGCCCGGGAAGGCGTAGTTCTCCAGCACCACCTGGTGGATGATCCCCGCCCCGGGCTGCCAGAACCCGATGCCGTAGCGCGCGCAGACGCTCTTCAGGAAGTCGTAGACCTCCCGGTTCCCCTTGATGGCCGCCTCCATATCGGGGGCGGCTCCGTCGCGGGCCTGGATCAGGTGGTCGCAGTGCACGGTGGTCGGCACGGCAACAGTCGGCCGCCCCGCCTGCATGAACTGCAATAGCGCCATCTGCGCGGTGGCGTCCTGCATCGCCACGCGGTCGGGCCGCAGCATCAGGTAGCTGCGCCCCGGCTCGAGATCCTGGTTTTCGGGGTCGTTCAGGTGTCCCAGGAAAATCTTCTCTGTAAGGGTCAGCGGGCGGTTCAGGCGGCGTCTCACGACGGCGAGCCGCCGCGCCATCGCCTCGTAGGATGCGCGGATCAGTTCGGGGGTGCTGTCGATCGAGGGCATGACGGCCTCCGCGAGCGAGAGTGAGTGACAGTATATCGGAGCCTCGCCCCCCACGCACGGGGTCCCGCCCGCGTCAGAACAGATGCCCCTGAACCTCCCCGCCCAGCGCTTCATGGAAGGATAGGCCCAGGAGGGGCAGGACCTGCTCGGCTATGGGCCGGATCTGTTTCTCGACGTAATGCTCGTGGTCGACGGCGCCGGTGCGGCGGGAGACCGGCTCGGGCCCGGCGGAGGTCATGACGTACTCGATGATGCCGGACACCGGCCGCCCGAGCTTGCGGGCCGCCTGGACGTGCGGCGGGGTCGTCGCGGTGTAGTCGCGCAGCTCCTTGCGCAGCGCCTTGCGGTAGACAA
>JANMQK010000134.1:0-1505 GCA_031370485.1 Acidobacteriota bacterium
CCACGACCCTTTCTTCACCGGGCGCGACGCTCGCCATTCGGAAAGGATGCGACGGGGTCCACGCCCTGCTGATCCTCGCCTCGGCGGTCCTGGCCTTTCCGGCGTCCTGGATCCGGCGCCTTTCCGGCGTGGTCCTCGGAGTCGTAGCGATCTTCGGCTTGAACGCCCTCCGGCTGCTGAGCCTCCTGGTGATCGCGGTGCGCTTCCCGGCGCAGCTCGAATTCTTCCACGTTTATGTGTGGCAGGTCCTGATCTGCCTTCTGGCCTTCGGGACGTTTCTCGTCTGGGGGACCTTCCTTGCCGGGCGGCGCTGAGGCCGGGCCCGTCCCGGCCGTCGAGGGATTCGGCGCACCAGCCCTGAGGCGCGAGGCGATCCGGGCGGCCGCGGCCTTTTCGATCTACCTGGCCCTGTACCCCCTCTGGACCTACTCTGGGGCACACGCGTCGTTCGGGAGGCTGGTGCTGGCCTTCGGCCAGGCAATCCTGCCCTGGGTGCAACACTTCCCGGCCGGGCGGTCGATCGAGTCTCTGCGCATCCCCCACATGGACCTGCTCATCGTTCTCGCCCTCAGCTGCTGCATCACGGCCTGGGGCGTTCGCTTCCCGGTGCGTATGCGCCGGCTGGCCGCGATCACCGTCGCCATCGTCCTGGCCCAGACAACTGCGATCGTCCTGCAGGCGCAGATCGACGCGACACGGGATCTCTGGACAGCGCGGCGGCTGATGATCCTGCTGCCGCGGGAGTTCCAGGTCGCCGTCTGGACCAAGTACATGCTGTTCGAGTTTGGCCTGCAGCTCGCGCCCTTCGTTATTCTCGCTCTGCACACGGCCTGGGGCTCGGGCTACCGACTGCTCCCCCGGGCGGGACGATCGGGAGGATGGCGCGTGTGGGCGGCAACGATTGGAATGATCGTCCTCGGCATCGGCGTCGCCGCCTGGATCCGGGTCCGCGAGACCGATCAGCGCCACGTCGAGACACACGTAGCGTTTGGCAATCGCATGCTGCGGGACGGCGACCGCCCCGCCGCCGAGGAGCAATACCGCGCAGCCATCCGGGGGGGATGCAGCGACGGCCAAGTCTGGTACGACCTCGCCGCCCTGGCCGCGCGCCGTGGCGACCCAGCCGAGGCCTCCAGGATTCTCGCGCGTGGCGAGGGGATCGTGGGCGATGCGGAGTGGCGCGACCGGATGCGGCAGGCCGCGCGGCGATTGGTGCCCGCCGGGGGAGCCCAGAGGGACGATTCGCGGTAGCGGCGGCCGGTGGCGACGGGTATTCGGTGCAGGCCTGCGTCCGCCGCGTCACCCCCGCGCGCTCGTCGGCGAGGCACCGGCGCAGAGGAGCATCCCCACGTGTGTCCGTCGGCCAACCTGCGTGCTCGCACCGAAGCCCACCCGCCTTGCACGGCGGCTTGAATTCCCCGCCATCCGGTCGACGCCAGAGAGGTAACGAGGGAGGCCGGTCTTCCAGATGTGGGGATGGAGAAGACGGGGCAAGCCAATCCCCG
>JANMQK010000165.1:0-6617 GCA_031370485.1 Acidobacteriota bacterium
CCCGGCGGCAAGCCGGAGGTCCTGCTTCTCGCGACGGGGAGCGAAATAGGGATGACGGTCGCGGCCCACGAGACCCTCGTCAAGGAAGGGGTCAAAAGCCGTGTCGTCAGCATGCCCTCCTGGGAGCTCTTCGAGCATCAGCCCCAGGAATACAAGGACGCGGTGCTGCCGCCCGCCGTCCGAGCGCGGGTCTCGGTGGAGCAGGCGTCGACCCTCGGCTGGGACCGCTACGTCGGTTCGGGTGGAAAGTCGATCGGCATGCGCACGTTCGGCGCCTCCGCCCCCTTGAAGGAGCTGCAGCAGAAATTCGGCTTCGAGCCCGAGCGCATCGTCGCCGCCGCCAAGGAACTGATAGCAGCCAAGCGCTAGCACGCGCGGCCGGAACCGGGGCCGCGCCGTCATGAATGGAGGAGGCTTCCTGATGCAATTCGGAATGATCGGTCTCGGGCGCATGGGCGCCAACATGTCGCGGCGCCTGATGAAGCAGGGTCACAAGGCCGTCGTCTACAACCGCTCGCCGGCACCGGTCGAGACGCTTGTCAAGGGGGGCGCCACCGGCTCGACGTCGCTCGCCGATCTCGTAAAGAAACTCGACAAGCCGCGGACGATCTGCATGATGGTGCCGGCCGCGAACGTCGACGGGACGATCGAGGCGCTGCAGCCGCTCCTCGAGCCGGGGGACACGCTGATCGACGGCGGCAATTCGCATTACCACGACGACATCGCGCGCGCCAGCAGGCTCAAGCCCAAGGGCATCCATTACCTGGACATGGGGACGAGCGGCGGGGTGTGGGGCCTCGAGCGGGGCTACTGCCTGATGATCGGCGGCGAGGCCGACGTGGTCAAGCGGCTCGACCCGATCTTCAAGTCGCTGGCGCCCGGCCGCGGGGAGATCCCGCGGACCCCGGGACGCGAGAAGCTCGGCGGCACCGCGGAGAACGGCTACCTTCACTGCGGGCCGAGCGGCGCGGGGCACTTCGTGAAGATGGTCCACAACGGCATCGAGTACGGGCTGATGGCCGCCTACGCCGAGGGGATCAACATCCTCAAGCACGCCAACATCGGCAAGCAGAAGCACGAGGTGGACGCCGAGACGACCCCTCTCAGAAATCCGGAGCATTACCAGTACGACTTCAACCTGGCCGACATCACTGAGGTCTGGCGCCGGGGCAGTGTCGTCGCCTCGTGGCTGCTCGACCTCACCGCCCAGTCGTTCGTGGACAGCCCCGGCCTCGAGAAGTTCAGCGGCAAGGTCAGCGACTCGGGCGAGGGGCGGTGGACGATTGCCGCCGCCAACGACGAGGGGGTCCCCGCGCACGTGCTGGCGGCGTCTCTCTTCGAGCGGTTCGGCTCCCGCGGGCTGGACGACTTCCAGAACCGGGTACTCTCCGCCATGCGCTTCGGCTTCGGCGGCCACCTGGAAAAGAAGTGAACGCCGACGGGCAGCAGCACTCCGACGCACTGGTCTTTTTCGGCGCGACGGGGGATCTCGCCTACAAGAAGATCTTCCCGGCGCTCCAGTCGATGGCGCGTCGAGGCAACCTGAACTTCCCGGTGATCGGGGTGGCCAAGTCGGGCTGGAACCACGATCAGATGATCGAACGGGCGCGGGACAGCGTCACCAAGCACGGGGGCCTCAACCCGGAGGCCTTCAAGATCCTCGCCTCGCGACTCAACTATGTGGACGGCGACTACAACGACCCCGGAAGCTTCCAGGGCCTGAAGGCGCTCCTGGACAAGGCGGGCGCCGTGCGGCCGACGCATTACCTGGCGATACCTCCCAGCCTCTTCCCGACCGTCATCGAGAGGCTCCGGGAGGCGGGGGTGCATAAGGGGGCGCGGGTCGTCGTGGAGAAGCCTTTCGGCCGCGACCTCGAGTCGGCCCGGGCGCTGAACGAGGTGGTCCACCGGGCGTTCGACGAGTCGTCCATCTACCGCATCGACCATTACCTCGGCAAGGAGGCGGTGCAGAACATCCTGTACTTCCGCTTCGCCAACGCCTTCCTCGAGCCGGTCTGGAACCGCAACTACGTAGCGAGCATCCAGATCACGATGGCCGAGAACTTCGGTGTCGCCGGCCGGGGCAAGTTCTACGAGGAAACCGGCATCATCCGGGACGTGATCCAGAACCACCTCCTCCAGGTCGTCGGATTCCTGGCGATGGAGCCCCCTTCGAGCGCGGCCTCGGACGCCATCCGCGACGAACAGGCCAAGGTGCTGCGCACCGTGCGCCCGATCGAGGCCAGCCAGATCGTGAGGGGGCAGTTCCGCGGCTACCGCGACGAAGGGGGGGTCGCCAAGGATTCTCGCGTGGGCACGTACGCCGCCATGAAGCTCTCGGTCGATTCATGGCGCTGGGCCGGCGTGCCGTTCTTCGTGCGCGCGGGCAAGTCGTTGAGCAAGACCTGCACCGAGGTGACGGTCGAGCTCAAGAACCCGCCCCAGGTGGTGTTTCACGAGGCGACCTTCTCGAAGGGCAACTACGTGCGTTTCCGCCTGGGGCCCCAGGTGCAGATCGCCCTCGGCGCCCGCGCCAAGCGGACCGGCGAGGGGATGGCGGGGCGCCCGGTCGAGCTCTCGGTCGTGCAGCAATCGTCGAGCGACGAGATGGACGCCTACGAGCGCCTGCTCGGCGACGCGATGGACGGCGACCCGACGCTCTTCGCGCGCTACGACACGGTCGAAGCCGCCTGGCGCGTCGTGGACCCGGTCATCCGCGATCAGAGCGAGATTTTTGAATACGAGCCCGGTTCGTGGGGCCCGCCCCAGGCCGACCGGCTGGTGGCCGAGGTCGGGGGCTGGAATACGCCGCAATAATGAAGAACGGCATCCTCGTGATCGACGTCGGGGGGACCAATGTGAAGGTCCTCCTGAGCGGCCGGAAAACGCCGGTCAAGATCCCCTCGGGACCCGGCATGACCGCGGGAAAAATGGTGGCCTCGGTCAAGAAGGCCGCTTCCGCCTGGAAATACGGCGCCGTGTCGATAGGCCTCCCGGCCGCCGTCGTGCGCGGCCGGATCCTCCACGAGCCGGTCCACCTCGGCAAGGGCTGGATGCGCTTCAACTTCCGGAAGGCGTTCGGGAAGCCGGTGAAGATCCTGAACGACGCGGCCATGCAGGCGCTCGGCTCCTACGAGGGGGGCACGATGCTGTTTCTGGGCCTCGGAACGGGGCTGGGGTCGGCGCTCGTCATCGACGGAGTCATTGCGCCGCTGGAGCTCGCGCACCTTCCCTACAAGAAGGGGGAGTACGAGGACTACGTCGGCGTGCGCGCCATCAGGCGTTTCGGCAAGCGCCGCTGGCGCAAGCACGTGAAGGACGTCGTCGACCTGCTGAGGAAGGCGCTGGTGGCCGATTACGTCGTGCTCGGCGGCGGGAACGCGAAGCTGCTCAAGAAGCTCCCCGAGGCGGCCCTCCTGGGTTCGAACTCGAACGCCTTCCTCGGCGGCCAGCGCCTGTGGCAGTGATGCGGAAACGTCAGGCGCCGCGGGCGAAGGCCGCGCCATCAGGCCCCGTCCATGAGGCCGGGAGAGCGGGTACCGTGCCGAAGCTGATCGGCGAGATGTTCGTCGAGCGGGGCTATGCCACGAAGGAGCAGATCCGGCGGGCGCTCGAGGTCCAGTCCGGGTCGATCCCGCACAAGCTCCTCGGGCAGATCCTGATCGAGCAGGGGGTCATCTCCGAGAGCCACACGCGGTCCCTCCCGACCGGCAGGGAATCGCTCCTCCTTCACCTGATCGCGCGGATCAACTCGACCCTCAATACCGAATCTCTGCTCGCCACCATCATGGAGGCGGCCGAGCAGATGATGGGGGCCCAGGCCAGCTCGCTCATGCTCATCGACCGGCAGACGCGCGAGCTGATGGTCGCGGTCCCGACCGGCCCGGTGCGCGCCGAGATCCTCGGCACGAGGATCCCCCCGGGGCAGGGTTTCTGCGGCTGGGTCGCGGAGCGCGGCGAGCCGCTCGTGGTGCAGGATCCGCAGAATGACCCGCGCTTTTTCGGGGACGTCGTCCCTGGGTTCACGACGGTCGCCATCATCTGCGTGCCGCTCCGGAACCCCGGCGGCGAGGTGATCGGCGTTCTCGAGGCCATCAACCGGCAGGACGGGACATCCTTCACCGAGGAGGATGTCCCACTCTTCTCGGCGCTGGGAGACCACGCCGCGATCGCCCTCGAGAGGGCAAGGCTGATGCGCGAGCAGATCGAGAAAGAGCGCCTCGAGGAGCAGCTGAACTGGGCCCGGCAGATCCAGCAGGGTTTCCTGCGCACCGAGATGCCGGCCTACCCGGGCTACTCGTTCGCGGCGCTGAACGTCCCGGCGATCTACGTCGGCGGCGACTACTACGGTGTTGTGCCGATCGATGACCATCGCTGCGCCCTGGCCATCGCCGACGTCTCGGGCAAGGGGCCCTCGGCGGCCCTGCTGATGGCGACCTTCCGCGCCACGCTCCTGGCGCACGTCAGCCGCGAACTGAGCGCGGGGGACACGGTGCGGCTGACGAATGAGATCATGGCCAAGGAGTTCCCGCCCCAGTCGTTCGTGACGCTCTTCTTCGCGCTCCTCGACACGGCGCGGGGCGAGCTGGATTACGTCAACGCGGCCCACAACCCGCCGATCCTGTACGACCCGGCCCGCCATGAGTTCGACTACCTGAAAAGCGGCGGCACCATCATCGGCTTCGACGCCTCGCTACCGTACGAGTCCGGGAAGCGCTCGATCCGTCCGGGCCATCTCCTCGTGATGTACACGGACGGGGTGACCGAGGCGAGCAACCCGGCGCAGGAGTTCTTCGGTGAGGAGCGTCTCCAGGCGCTGGTCCAGTCGCACGGCGACGAGGACGCGCCGTCGGTGATGGGTCGGATCCATGAAGCGGTGATCAAATTCACCGGCGGGGCCCCGCAGTCGGACGACATCACGCTTCTGGTCGTGAAGGCCAGCTGAAAGGCACCCGGCCTGCGGGTGCAGGCGGTTCTACTTCTGGGGCAGCTCATGCGACTGAGAATCCTCGGCTCGAACGGCGGCGTCGGCGGACATCGCAGGACGACCGCCCTCCTGCTCGACGACGATGTCCTGATCGACGCCGGAACCGGCGCGGCGGACCTCACCATCGAGGAGATGGCGCGGGTCCGGAAAGTATTCCTGACCCACGCCCACCTCGATCACGTCGTCGGGCTGTGCCTGCTCCTCGACAGCGTGAACGCCGTGTCCGAGCAGCCGGTGACGGTCCACGGGCTCGAGACGACACTCGATGCAATCTCCTCCCACCTCCTGAACGACGTCGTCTGGCCCGATTTCCGGAAGATCCCCGCGCCGGACGACCCGTCCGTCGTCCTGCTTCCGATGGCGCCCGGAGAGGTTCAGGAGGATCGGGGGCGGACGGTCACCATGCTCGAAGCGTGCCACACGGTTCCGGCGGCCGGCTACCTGGTAGGCGGATCGGGCGGGACGATGGCCGTCAGCGGGGACACCGGCAGCTGCCCGGAGTTCTGGCAGGCCCTCAACGCCTCCGACCGGCTCGACCTCCTGGTGGTCGAGGTCTCCTTCCCGGACAGCAAGGCCGAGCTGGCCCGGATGACCGGGCACCACCACCCGGCCTCCCTGGCGGCCGATCTGGAGCATCTCACCCACCGGCCGAAGATCGGCCTGACGCACCTCAAGCCCGGCCTGGAGGAGGAGATCGAGGCCGACTGCCGCCGCGTCCTGGCCGGCCGGGACGTCCGGATCCTGCGCGGGGGGGAGACGTTCACCATCTAGGTGGCCGCTCCCGGGGGAAACCCGATTTTCCCCTTGTATTACGGGCATTTTTGGCGTATCTATCTCCGAAGTCTGCCTACCTATGAGGGAGCGAAGATGCCGACTGAAGATGGTTTCGACCAAGTGTATACAAAGGCGCACGCCGTGCGCCGCGCCGTCCGGGTTCCGCTGCTGCTTGGACTGATCGCAGGGATGACCCTGTGGACCCCGAGACCGGCGGGGTCCGCCACCCTGAACATCGATCTCAACGGCGACGGGGTGGCCGAAAGCAAGCTCGATCTCACTTTTCTCTCCGGCTATCCTCTTAAAGTCCGAAACATGGTCACCAACAACGCCACGACCGAGCTGAGCGGCTTCACGTTCAACTGGCCGACGGCGGGTCCGGGCGGCTTCTCGGCCGCGACGGTGGCGGCGGTGACCGGGCCCGTGGGGGTGATCTGGGAGTGGCAGACGACCAAGCGGGTCTACCCGCTCGCCTGCAGCACCAGCCCATCGGCGACGACCAACAAGTGCACGAGCTTCACGGAGATTACCAACTCCGCCAACCGCGGCCCCTTTGCCGGGGCGCCGGGCAGCTCCCTGTCTCCTTCCGGAAGCACGCCGACGACCGAGTCGATCACGACGACCCTCCTGACCTTCTTCAGCCCCCCGAAGAAGCTCTTCGACATCACATCCTCGGTCACGCAGTTGACCAACGGGCGCTTCCAGTTCGATACCGAGGTCTTCAACTTCACCGGCGGAAACCTGACCGTCGACTTCATGCCGGGGCCGCTGGGCTGCGACACCTGCATCGACCTGAGCTCCGACCCGAAAAACTGCGGGGCCTGCGGCAAGGTCTGCGAGCCGGACGAATGCTGCG
>JANMQK010000175.1:0-2239 GCA_031370485.1 Acidobacteriota bacterium
CATCCGGCCGCCGCGAATCGGCGACCGACCCACTTACCCCGGAGGCCCACGTGCCCGGCACAAGCGAGCCGCGACTTACCAAGACCAAGTTCGTCTCGGGCCTGCAGTGCACGAAGATGCTCTGGTGGCTGGTGCACGAGCCGGACGCCGAAGAGCTCGAAATCGACCCGGCAACGCAATTCCTCTTCGACCGGGGGCACGAGGTCGGGAGGGTGGCCCAGACTTATGTGCCCGGGGGAGTCCTGATCGACGTGCCGCATCGCGAGCGGCGGCGGCGTCTCGAAGAGACGGCCGAGGCGCTGCGACACGGCGCCAAGGTGCTCTACGAGGCCGCCATCGAGCATGACGGGGTGATGATCCTGGCCGACATCCTCGAGCGGGTCCGCGGAGGATGGAACCTGATCGAGGTCAAGTCGACGACCAGCGTGAAGCCCCAGCACCTTCCCGACGTGGCGGTCCAGACGCACGTCCTGCGCGGCGCCGGCCTCGAGGTGCGGCGCGCCGAGCTGATGCACCTCAACCGCGAGTGCCGGTACCCGGATCTTTCGAACCTGTTCGAGCGGGCGGACGTCACCGAGGAAGTCGCGGGGATCATCGATGAGGTGCCGGCGCAAATCCGCGCCCTGAAGCGCACGCTCGCCGGGCCTCTCCCCGATGTGAAGATCGGCGACCACTGCCACAAGCCGTACGAGTGCGCGTTCCTCGAACGGTGCTGGCCCGAGCCTCCGCCGCACGCGGTCGGGACTCTCTACAGGCTGGCCAAGTCCCGGCGCGTGGAATATGAAAGCGAGGGGTACCGAACCATCCTCGATCTTCCCCGGGGTGAGGCCCTGACCGCCATCCAGGAGAGGCAGCGTAAGGCCGCCCGGACAAACGACCTGGTCGTCGATCCGGGGCTGCGCGAAGCGCTCGACGATCTCGAGCCCCCCTTGGGCTATCTCGATTTCGAGACGGTGGCCCCGCCGATCCCAGTCTGGAAAGGATGCCGTCCCTACGACGCGGTGCCCGTCCAACTGAGCGTGCACATTCAGGCTGCCGGGGGAGGGCTGACCCACCACGAGTGGCTCGCCGACGGCCCCGGCGACCCCCGGGAGACGCTCGCCCGCAAGCTGATCGAATTCACCGAAGGCGCCAAAACGATCCTGGCCTACAGCGCCCCGTTCGAGCGCCGCTGCATCGAGGATCTCCAGGAACACCTGCCCCGCCTGGCCACCAGGCTGGACGCCGTCCTGAGCAGGCTGGTGGATTTCCTGCCCATCGTCAGGGACCGCGTCTACCACCCCCGCTTCGCAGGCAGCTTCGGTCTCAAGAGCGTGGCGCCCGCCCTTGTCCCCGGTCTCTCTTACGACGCGCTGGAGATCGCGGCAGGAGACGAAGCCAGCCGGATGCTCTACGGCCTGCTGCTCAAAAGCGACGGCATGAGCGCGGCGGAAAAGAAACGCCTGCGGCAGGATCTATTGAAGTACTGCCGGATGGACACGGAGGCGCTGGTCGGGATGCACCGGGAATTGATTCGGCTGGCCTGAGAGGTCGTCCGCCGCCGTCATCCATGACGGACCGGCTGGAGAGCATCAAGGTCAGGAGGGAGGTATCACGGACAGGACGCCGGCGAGGCGTCGATTCGGCATCGCGCGAACCAGCCCGGGTGCGCGGAGCGCCATGGTGTTTCTCTGCCAGAGTCGGGGCAACTTGTGGAGACATTAGCGCACGGATGGGCCCGGGATGTCGACGGAGCGGCTCACATCGCGGGACGGCTGTTGGCAGGACAACCAATGTCCTCCGACCCTAGAGAATGCTCTCCATCAGCCTCCAGATTTCGACCCCCCGGGAGGTTGAGAACGCGAGCCTGATGCCGTCCGGGCTGAAGACGACCCGGCGGGACGGTCCCTGGAAGATCTGTTCACCCGCCCCGTCGCGGAGTCGCCAGACCCACACGCCCTTTCTCCCCGCGGTGGCGATTGCCTTCCCTCCGGGGTGGACGGCGATCTCCTTAAACCAGTCATCGGTATCGAAGCTCTGGAGGAGCTTTCCATCGCTCAGGCGCCAGATCTTGATCCTCTGCCGGCTCGAGTAGGCGCGCTTGATGCCCTGATCCTCCCCCCCCGCGATGATCGTCTCGCCATCCGGGGAGAACGCCACGGCGCCCACTTGCCTGTGAGACGCTATCTCCTGCATGAGCGTCAGGCCGGGAACCCGATAGAGCCGGATCGGCCCGCTGACCTCGCTGAACGTGGCGATC
>JANMQK010000197.1:0-44364 GCA_031370485.1 Acidobacteriota bacterium
GACTACGGGCTGACCGGCCTCCTGAGCCTCGAGATCGACAAGGACCAGGCCTGTATCGTCGATTACGTCCTCAGCTGCCGGGTCATGGGCCGCAAGATCGAGGAGACGCTGCTGCACGCCGCGATTGCCCAGGCCTCCGCCTGGGGCGCACGAGAGGTCGTGGCCCGCTACGTGCCGACTGCCAAGAACAAGCCGTGCGCCGCCTTTTTCCGGGGCTCCGGGATGGAATGCGACGAAACCACTTCGACGTTCCTTTGGCCCGCGCTCAAGCCGTTCCCCCTTCCGCGCGCCGTCCGTCTGACCCTCGATGGCGGGTAGTGCCTCCGATCTAACCATCGAGCGGATCCGGGTCGGGGATCTTCCGGAGTTCGCGCGGCGGGTCCTCGAGGACCCTGCGCGGTACCCCGTCGTTCCGATCACCCGGCTCCGGGCCGACTCCCAGGCCCGCAACCCAGCCGCATCGGCCGACGACACGGGCCTGCTCGTTGCGACCGTGGGGGGTGTCTGCGTTGGCTATCTGGGGCTGATGCCGGCCCGGGTCGCGGATGGCCAGGACGTGCGGACGGTCAACTGCCTTACGACCTTCTTCGTGGCCCCCGCGCACCGCAAGACCGGCGCCGGCAGCCTGCTGATCATGAAGGCGGTCTCGCTGGGACGCGATCTCTGCGTCGCGGGAGTGAGCGATGATGCCGTGCCGATCTTCAAGGCCATGCGATTCGCGACGGCGGGGCCCCTTATTTGTCACAGGCTCCGGATCGACGCGCTGCCGGTCCTGTCATTCGCCCTGGGCGAGGCGAGCCGCTGGCTGTCAAGGAGACGGCTGCGCCTTCTCTGCCCGGTCCTCGACATGACCCGGAGTGCGCTTCGCGGTTCGATCGATGCCGTGCTGCGGCCGCTCCTGCTCCGCCACCTGATCGGGCGGCTGCGCGTCCCGGGAGAGGAGATCGCGGCGGTTCCCACCTTCGTGGTCGAGAGCCCGCCCGGCGGCGGCCCGGCGCCGGCCGGGACACGCGCCGCGCGCTTTCTGCGGGACGACACGATCGTGAACTGGATGATCCGGCACCCTTGGATCGAGGAAGGCACCGGGGCTCCGATTGTCTATGAATTCTCGCATCAACGGGATCGTTTCCGCTACCTGCCGTTCGATCTGCGGGATCCTGTTTCGGGCGCCAGGCTGGGGTACGCGGTCCTGTCGGTCTCGTCGGAGAAGGGACGAACCGTCATCAAGGTGCTCGACCGCGTCACGTCCGGCCCCGTCCGCCTCGGCGGGATCCTGGCTCTCGCGCTTCGGGAGGCGCTTCGCTGGTCGGCCGACATCCTCGAGGTGCCGGACGAATTCGCGCCGTGTCTCGGGCGATCGTGGATCGCCCGGGCCGTCATCGAGCGCGTGGAACGCCGGCATCTCTCCTACACCCGCAATCCTGAAGGACCCTTCGGCACGCGGCTGAAGGATTTCCAGCCGGATGTCTGCGATGGCGACGCCCCCTTTGTCTAGCGAGGCCTGATTCACGTGAAGAAAACGCCGGGAGAGCTGGCACGGGGCGCGATGGGAGGGATTCCGCTCGGCGTCTGGGAGTCGCTCGCCCCCGCGAAGGCGCTGGCGCTCTGCTATCACGTCGTCAGCGATTCCGTCCTGCCGCATGTTAGGACGCTGTTTCGTCACAAGAGCGGGGCCCAGTTCTCGAGCGACATCGAGTATCTCAAGCAGGGACACGACATCGTCGGGGTCGGGGAGCTCGCGGAGCGCCTGGATCGCCCGGAGAAGGAGGGCCGCCGGCCGGCGGCGATCACCTTCGATGACGGGATGGCGGAGTGCCACACGGTCGTCCGCCCGATCCTGGGGCGGCTGGGCGCGCGCGCTACGTTTTTCGTCACCACAGGGTGCCTCGACAACCGGATGATGCTCTACCGGCACAAGGCCGCCCTGTGCGTTGAGCGGATCCGGTCGGCCGCGCCGGAGGAGCGCGCGGCGCTCGTCGCCGGGGCGGGCCGGGACCTGGGTGCGGCGCCCGCGGACGCGGAGGAACTCGCGCGGTTCGTCCTGCGGCTGCGCGCGGATCGGTTGTCCATTCTCGACGATCTATGCGGGCGGATGGGCGTCGACACCGGCGTCTACCTCGCCGGGAGGACCCCGTACCTGACCCTCGCCCAGGTCCGCGACCTGGCGTCCGACGGGCATGTCATCGGGGCGCACGGCATTACCCACCGGGACTTCCAGCTCCTCGGCGAGCGCGAGATCGAGGAGGAGATCGTCTCCTCCTGCGGTTCGGTGGGGGCGATCACGGGGAAAACCCCCGTCCCGTTCGCGGCGCCGTTCACGCTGGAGGACCTTGACCGGGGGATGCTGCTGCGGATCCAGAAGAGAAACCCCGGGGTGGGAATGATCTTCGGCACCTCGGGCCTGAAGGCCGAGCCGCGGGGCCTGTTCAACCGGCTGGTCGTCGATTCGCCCAGATACGCGGTGGAAGGACGGAGCAACCTGCCGCGGCTGCTTCGCGAGGCCCACGCCGCCCGGGCTTACGACGCCCTGGGGCGGTTCGCGGGGAGGATCCGGGCGCTGCGGAATCGGCACGGAGCGGCGTCGATCGTCAACCCTCGTAATCGAGATCGGAGTCGCCGCCCGTGAGGTACCAGTTCGCGAGATCCTGGAGTTCGGGACGGTCGAACCCCGGCTGCCGCGGGTAGAGAAGTCCGGGGGAGAGACCGGTCTCGAGGAAACCGGCCCGGCGCAGATCGGCACGGACCCTTGCGTCGGTCGCGAGAGCCTTGACGGCGTTCGCCTTCGCAACGCGTGCCTCCCTGACGACGCGCTCGAGGAGCGCCAGGCGCGTCGCCGAGTCCTCCCGGCGGGCGAAAATCTCCTGGATCTGCACGAGCGGCTCGTGCGATCCGGATCGCAGGCGAAAAGTGAGATACCCGACCGCGCGACCCGCTCGCATTGCCCGGAGTATCCGATAGGACCAGGACGCGTGGTGCTCGTATTTCCACCGGAGGTAGGGAAGATCGCGGATGACAATGAGGGGGTAGTCGGCGCCGGCGGATTCCCAGACCTCCTCGGCCCAGGGTCCGAACTCCGGGGTCTCGTCGATGCGGATCGCCGGGTCCGGCCGGCGGCCCAGGGCCGCCGCCCGGGCCTCGAGAGCTCCTCGGAGGAGCGGGCCCGCAAGCCGGGCCGCCCTGCCTCTCCACCCGCCCCACCGCGCCGCCAGGAGGCGGCCCGGTCTCAAAGGCCGCAGCCAGAAGTGAAGGCGGCGGGACAGGTCGACGAAGCCCCGCTTCAACAGGAAGCGGTGCATTGTCGGGCTCGCGTTCATCATCAGCGGCAGGGGACTGTCCGCGATGTAGGCGTCCATCAGGATGGTCCCCATCCCCGAACGCTGCCTGCTTTTTTCGATGAAGATGTCGCAGGCGAACTCTCCCGGGATCTCCCGGCCGAAAACCATCATGCGGACCGGCAGCGCGCCGATCCCGCCGAGAAGTCGGTCGCGGTCGCGCAGGAGCCAGAACGGGACCTTATCCCCGCGGTGGGGATTCTGGAAGAACTTCCACCGGTAATGTTCCGGGGATTCCGAGAGACTCGCCTGGTAAACCTGTTCCTTCAGGCGGATCAGTTCCTGGATTTCCTCGTCACGGAGCCGCGTAACGCGGTACTCGGGCTGGTCGGACAGGTCGCCCTCCTCGGGCCGCGAAGCGAAGCACGATACGAAACCGGTCCGCCCGAGTCAAGCGCCACGTCGGCGCGGGCTACCCGCCCGGCGCGCGGGCGCCACGGTCCACCAGGCCCTCGTAGAAGGATTCCATCTCGCGGACCAGCCTCTCCCAGCCGAAGGCTTCGCGAACGTGCCGGCGCGCGGCCTCCGCCAGCGTCCGCCGGCGCGACGGATCGTCGAGCAGCGCCTCGACCGCCTCCGCCATCGCGCGGTCGTCCTCGAGGGGAAGGACGAGACCCACGCGGTCGTCCGGGATGACCTCCCGAGCGCCGGGGAACTCGCTGCTGACGACCGGCAGTCCATGGGTCATCGACTCCAGGATCGCGTTGGGCACCCCTTCAACATTCGAGGTCACGCATAAAAGATCGGCCGCCGTCAGCCAGCGCGGGATGTCATCCCGCTCGCCCATGACCCGCATGTAGGGGGACGCGCCGGTCTCCTCCAGAAGGGCGCGCATCGCGCCGGGATCGAAGATATGCCCCACGTGCAGGAAGGTAAAGTCGGGGCGCCGGGCCCCGACCCGCCGGGCGACGCGGCAAAGCATCGGGAGATTCTTCGTGCCAGCCTGGCGCCCGACCGTCAGGACAAGTTTCTGGGCGCGCGGGAGGCCGAGCTCTTCGCGGATCTCGAGGCCGGGATCCCCGGTGACCGTGGCGGGCGGGTCGACCGCGTTGTAGATGACACGCGTCCTGCTGGCCGGCAACCCGTAGACCTGCTGAAGGGAGGCGGCCACGGCGCGGCTGTTCACCAGGCGCGTGGTGAACGGCGCCATGAGCCGTTCGAACAGGACCACGGGCAGCGAGTCTGGTTCGAGGGTCGCGCGATCGCTGGAGACAATCCGGCGCTTCAAACAGGTCAGCGCCGCCAGGCGTCCCCAGAAGTTGGCGGAGTAGAGCCAGGTGTGGACGACATCGGGCGCGACCTCCCGGACCACACCCCGCAGCCGCGAGAAGAACTTCCAGGAGGGCATCGAGAACTTGTCGAAGAAAATCGTGGGGATGCCGGCCGCGTGGAGACCGGCCTCGAGCGTCCGGGACTTCGTGTAGAAGCAGACGGTCTGCCGGAAACGCCCCGCGTCCATCCTCGGCAACAGCTTCGCGAGCTGCCGCTCCGCCCCCCCGACACCGAGGGTCGGGATGATGTGGAGAATCGTGATGGGACGGCCGGCCACGTGTGTCACGCGAGAAGCCCGAACTTCCAGCGCCAGTAGTCGATGCCGGCGCATTTCATCCGGAACGCCACCGGCCCCGAAGCCTGGATGCCGGTGCGCGGGACATGGAATGCGCCGAGCGCGGCGGGGAACGAACGCTCCGGCGGCAGGATCGAGAAGGCGCCGACGAACCCGGCGTCCCTGACGTGACGCGCCGCTTCTTCGTTGACGTGCCCCGAAGGATACGCGAACAGCCTCACGGGCCCGCCTGCGATCCGCTCCAGCTGAATCTTGTTCTCGATGATCTCACTCCGGCAGACCTCCGGGCTTTCCCGGGGCAGATTCGGATGGCGCACCGTGTGCCCGCCCAGGCACAGGGCCCCTTTCCTGACGCACCGCTCGAGAAGAGCGGTATCGGCGCCGTCAAACAGAAGCCGGCAGAGCGGCGATCCGTTGGAACGCGCCGGGGCATTCCATTCCACGAGCACCGCCTCGATCTCCTCAAGGCGCATCCGCGAGAGGCTCCCCGCGCGCCGTCTCAGGTCAGCGCCCCCGAGCAGATGGCTGGCGCAGATCCTGGCGAACCAGAGCCATCGGGCCCGATCGAGGTGGCCCGTGCTGACGAACGCGAGGGGCACGACGTTCGCCGCCTCCGCCACCGGGACGGCGTGGTCGATGAGGTTCTGGAACCCGTCATCGATGGTGATCAGCACGGAGCGCCGCGGCAGCGGCCGATCCGCGGCGACGACATCGGCCCACTCCTCCGGGTGCAGCACCGAGAACCGTCGCTTCAGGGACCGGAGGTGGCGCTCGAAGTCATCCTGGTAGACGGCGTCGAGATCCACGTTCCGCCATCCCGGCTGCCGCGGGATGATCGCGTGGTACATGAGGACGAGGGGCCAGCGGGCGCGTGTCACCGGGAGGGGTATCGCATCACGTGATCAACGGGTCCGCCGGGCCGTGCGATGGATGCATCCGCGCTTCATCATGGGCCTCGCTACCTCCGGCGCCGGCCGCGCGGCCGCCACACCCGTGGCAGCTGACCCGGGACATTCTACAGGGAAAGCACCGGCCCGGATCGGCCTGGGGCGGTTCCTCGGCCTTCTGATAGGATGCCCCCTGTCGATTCCCGCTGGAGGACAGCGCCTGATGGCCGTATCGATCCAGTCTCTGGAACGCGGGCTGGCGAACCTCTCGTTGGCCGGGGTCTGGCGGATGGTCCGGGATCCGCGGATGTCCCTGGTGCGGCTGGCGGCACCCCCCGCGTCCACCATCACCGACGCCGCATCGTTCCTGTTTCCGGATGAAACGCGGGAGTCCGTCGAGCGCTGTCGTCTTGAGTTCGTCGGGAACCACCTGTTTTTCGCGGAGCTGGATCGGCGGCTCTTCGAGACAAGGCACCGACGCGCGGTGTACGAGGACTGGTGGGAGCTTCTGTACCTGGCGGTGCGGTTCGCGCGCCCCGGAGTGGTCTTCGAGACCGGCGTATTCGACGGGCAATCGAGCGCAGTGGTCCTGCAAGCCCTCGACGACAATGGCGCGGGACAGCTCATCTCCATCGACCTGCCAGCCACCAGCACCATCGGCGGCTCAACCCAGTGCATGCTCGAAGCGAGCCTTCCCGCGGGGTGCGCTCCCGGCTGGGCGATCCCGGACAGGCTGCGGAGCCGGCAGCGGCTCGTCCTGGGTGACAGCAAAGAGTGGCTCCCACGGCTGCTGGCGGAACACCCCCGGATCGACATTTTCTTCCATGACAGCCTGCACACCTACGAGCACATGTACTTCGAGTACTCCCTGGCCTGGAGGCACCTGCCCGAGGGAGGGCTGCTTTTGAGCGACGACATCTTCTGGAGCGCCGCGTTTCACCGCTTCTGCAAAGAGCGCCGGTCCGCCTACGTGCACTCCGGCCGGTTCGGCGCGACGAGGAAACCGCACGGCGCACTCGGTCGGAGCCGGGAGTCCCCGGCGGGCGGTCCGGGCAGCACCGCCGGCTGACGCAGGCTCAACGCCGGGCGGGGCGGGTCCCGAGCGTTTCGCGGTACAGGGTCTCGAGGGCCGCCGCGCGCGTCTCGAAGGAGAAACGGGCCACCGCCTGGCGGCGGGCCTCTCCACCCATGGCCTGGAGCCTCGTGCCGTCCGATAGCAGGCTCTCCAGGACGGCCGCGGCGGCCGCGGCATCGTCGGGATTCCGGACGATCACTCCGGTCTTGCCCTCGGCGACGATCTCGGAGGCGATCCCGTCGAGGGGGCTCACGACACACGGCAGGCCGCAGGCCTGCGCCTCGAGGATCACCGTGCCGAGCCCTTCCTGCCGCGACAGAAAAACGAAGAGATCGGCGGCGGCGAGATAGTCCTGCACCCTGTCAACCCGTCCGATGAAACGCACCGTGCCCGCGACACCGGGAGCCTCCGCGAGCCTGCGAAGATCCTCGACGTATCCCAGGTCGCGGACCGCCAGCCCGTCCGTGGCGGATGCGGGCCCGGCGATGATAAGCAGGTCCCGGCCCGGCACCGGTGAGAGCCGTGCCCAGGCCTTGACGACCCGGTCCATCCCCTTCCTGGGGATGACGCTTCCCACCGAGACGGCAATCCGCGCCCCCGCGGGAAGCCCCAGCGAGGCCCGCAGGGCCCGCTTGTTCTCCTCCGACGCCGGGCGGTACGAATCGACGTCGACACCGCAATAGATCAGCCGGAACCTCTCCTCGGGAATTCCGGTGGCGCGCAGTCTCGGCAGGAAGGCCCCGGCGATGCCGACCCACGCGTCCACCCCGCGGAGCAGCCGCAACTTGGTCCCGCCCAGCCATTCCCGGGAGAGGGTCAGGGGATCGTCGCCGCCCAGCAGGAGCATCTCGAACACCAGGGGCAGGCCGAGGGCCTTGAAGTAGGGGATGTTCAGGAGAAACTCCCATCCCAGGAACGCCGAGTGCACGATGTCGTAGCGATCCCGGTTGTCGCGCAGGTGTCTTCGGAACTGCCATACCCTGTGGATCGTGGCCATACGCCCGGACCCGGGATCCAGCGTGCGGTGGACCGTCTCTTGTCCGCCGGTCGGTGGGTCGAGGAGCGGCTGATCGATCCGGTAGGCGAGCACGGAGGCCTCGAAGCCGCGGGACCTCAGAAAGGGAATCGTGCGCCGGGTCTGGATGCCGTGCCCGCCGAATTGCGGCGGATACTTCCCGATCAGGAAGCAGACACGAAGGGGACGGTGGTTCTTCATCAGCGCGAGGTCCCGGGCGCCGGCCAGGCGTGCACGATCTGATCGAGCCGTTGGGCCAGCAGAGCGGCCTGTCCACGCACGTCGAACGTTTCGATGAAGGCGCGATCGCCCCGCCCGAAGGGCGTTCCCCGCTCGTAGGCGCTCAGTATCGACTCGATTGCCGAAGCGATTCCGGGTGTGTCCCCGGGGTCGACGATCGGACCCGCACCCGCACGACGAGTGATCTCCTCGTTGGGACGCGTGTCGCGCAGCAGGGAGAGGACCGGGATCTCGAGGTGGATGTAGTCGTAGATCTTCTGGGCCACCTGCGCCTCGGTGTAATAGAGGATGTTGAGGAGGAGGTGCGCCCTCCGGATGATGGGGACGGTGTCCTTCTTGTCCATCCGGGGCAGGATCTCGACGAGCGATTCCACCCCGCACTGCCGGGCGCAGGCGGAGAGGGTCTCGGCCTCGCGGGTCCAGGGTTTCGCCCCGACGAAGGTTGCGTGGACTCCACCCGGCCCGAACGCGCCGCGATCGGAGAGCCGCCGCAGGGCCTCCAGGAAAGGCCCGGGCCGCTGGACCGACAGCGGTTCTCCGGCCGTGTCCTTGCCTTCCACGGGACCGTAGAGCGTGCCGCTGTAAACGATCTCGAACCGCTGGCCGGGACGCCACGCCGGCCGGACCGGCGGTCCCAGTTCTTCCGGGTCGTAGCCGTTGGGGAGGACCAGGCAGCGACCGGCGATCTGCGGGTTGCGGGCCAGAAACATCTCCTTCATCCGCTCGTGGTTGGCGATGACCAGCTGGGCGCGTGACAGTATCCGCCGTTCCAGCCAGGCGTCGGCCCGTTTCCTCCAGCCCGGGACGGGCCACCAGGGGTGGTCGAGCCAGACGTCTCGATAGTCGAGGACGAGAGGGGCCCGGAAGCGGGAGGCGAGCATGCGTCCCAGAAGGAAAACCGAGAACGGCGGACCCGAGCAGAAGACCAGGGAGACGCGCCGGCCGCGCAGGGCACGCCGGGCGGCCGCGAACCCGGAGGGGGTCCAGAGAATCTGCGGGTCGGGGAAAAACACCGCCTCGCGAAGCCGCGCCCTGAGCCAGGAAGGGCGATCGGGGGAGGTCGCGGCTGGAGGCTTCGGGGCCACGACCGTGGGGCCCGCTTTCGGGGCGAAAAAGCCGCGGGCGGTCACCGATTCGAAGTTGGCGGTCCCGTCATCTCCCGCGCCCGCGGGCGCCGGCCCGCTGAGAACCGTGACACCCCAGCCGGCCGCGGCGAGCTGCCGCGTGAGCTTGATGGTTCGGTGGACCCCGGTGCCGCCCCCCGAGGGATGCCAGAAGGTCACGTAGAGGAGTGTCTTTTCCATCAGCGCTTCATCCACGGAAGCGCCAGCCCCGCCATCCTGCCGATCACGCGCACTTCCTCGACCCGCAGGAGGCGGAGCGAGCCGAAATAGGCCGCCGCGGCGATCGCCAGCCCCGAGACCACCTCCGCCAGGCGGATCGACTCGCGGGAGATGTCCTGGAACCGCTCGAACGCGGCGCTGCCGAAGAACAGCATCGCGCCCATGAGAGCGGCGCAGAAGAGGACCTTCGCCGTGAACGAGGTGTCGCCCTGGACGTGCACTTCGATGCCTTCCCGGCGCACGAGATACCCCAGCAGTATGGCCAGCGCCAGGGTGACGAGGGATGTGGACAGGGCGATGCCGCTGATTCCAAAAGGGCCCATCAGGACGTAGTCGAGCGCAGCGTTCAGGATGATGGCGGCGGCCGCGGCCCAGCCGATGGCCCGGAGCCGGCGCCGCGCCACCAGGACCCGCCAGTAAAGCGCGAGATAGCCGGCGAACAGGACCTGCGGCGCGAAGCAGGCGAGGATGACACCGACCGAAGCCGTGGCCGCGGAGTCGAACTCGCCACGCTCGAAGAGGAGGCGGGCGACCGGGGCGCCGAACACCAGGCAGCCGGCGCTGAGCGGCGCGGTCAGCAGGAGCATGTGGCGCAGGTTGACCCGCAGCAGCCGCCCGAGATCGGACGTCCCCCGGCCGACGGCCATCGTGAAGACCGGGAGCGCCACCTCGGCGAGGGAGTAGGTCGTGAGGGATTCGGCTCCCGACATGATGACGAACGCAAATCCCATGAGCGCGATGCTCCCGACCGGGAGGAAAGAGCCGAAGGCGTTGTCAACCAGGAGGTTGACCTGCCCGAAATTCGACCCGAGGCTCATCCAGAGAAAATCGCTCCAGCGCCACGTAGCCGGCGCGCCGCGCGCGGCTTCGCCCGGCGGCGGTGGTTCGAAGCCGGGCGGGTCCTTGATGCCGCGTCCCATGATCAGGAGCAGGGCCAGGACCGACAGGGCGGACCCCGCGAGAGCGCCCAGCGCGAGCGCGAAGATCCCGAGCCTGTCGACGAGAAGGACGAGGACGGCGAGCGTGGCGACGCTGGTCACGAGGTTCGCCAGGCCCGGGGCCGAAAAGCTCATGCGGCTGTGAAAAAGGGAGCGGAGCACGGCGAAGACGACGGAGGCCACCATGGCCATCGCCGCCAGGATGAGAAGCTTACCGGCGAGCTCCACCTGTGACGGACCGAAGCCCGGGGCGACAACCCGGATAAAAAGCCGCGGGAAGAGGAGCGCCACGCCGACCACGGGAGCCAGCGCGAGCCCCAGGCGGCGCAGCGTGGCGCGCACGAGCGCCATCTGGCCGGCGGCGCCCTGCGTGCGTCCCGCTTCGGCGAGCGAGACCATGAGCATGGAGTAGATGCCGCCGAGCAGGATCGTCGAGAGCAGGTTGGGGCCGGTCTGCGCGATGACGTAGCAGTCCTTCTCGAGGCTGGTACCGAAATACCTGGCGGAGAAGACACCCAGGACGATCGCAAGGAGCGCGGCAAGACCGCGGAACGTGGAGACGACCATCACCGACGCCAGCGAGCCGCCGGGCTTGCGCGGACTTGTCTCCCCGGCCGGCCCGCTCGCGGGCGGCTCTTCAGAGATCGGCGACGGCATTGGAGGAGAACTCGTCGGCGATCGACCGGGCGAAACGTCCCGAGCCGAAAACCTCGTCGAGCCAGAGTTCGAGCATGACCACCGAGAGCCGCAGGATCACCCTGGCCTCGGGCTCTTTGGGGTCGAACGCCGCCAGCGTCTGGAAGGCGCCGGGGTCAACGAGGTTCATCTCGGCCGCCCGGCCGCCGGGCATGAGACGGCGGTAAACCCCGTTCCAGAACCCGGCGTGGCGCTCCTGCAGGAAGCGGATGTTGCCTCCGTAGCCGATCTTCCGCGCGTAGACGAGCTGCCGGGGAAACCGCCGCTCGAAGAGGCGTTTCAGGATCTTCTTGTTCAGAAGCGGGTTCGTGTCCACCTTGTAGTGCCAGGGGAGCGACGCGGCGAACTCGACCATCCGCGCGTCCAGGTAGGGCGAACGGAACTCGAGGCTCTGCGACATCCCGACGCCGTCCGAGATCATCACGTGGTTGTGGTGGAGCGACACCATCAGGTCGGCAAAAATCGCCCCGTCGATGACGTTTCCGACCCGCGCCGCCTCGAGCCAGTCGACCACGAGATCCCGGACCTCCTCCACCCCGCCCAGGGCCTCGGGATCGCGGCAGCCGACGGCCGCCAGGTTCCCCCTCATCTTGCGCTCGAGGGCGGCGCCCACGGCGCGGGCAACGGGGAGGCCGTGGATCTCGACCCGGGGCTCCAGCCAGGCCCGCAGATGCGGCAGCGCCTTCACGGCCGCAAGGCCGCCGGCCGCCCTTGCGAGGAGGCGCTTGGCCAGAGGGTGACGCCGCAAGAGGGAGTAGTAGTCATACCCTCCGAGGACCTCGTCCCCGCCGTCCCCGCAGAGAACGACGGTCACCCCCTTGCTGCGGATGAACTCGCACATCTGCAGCCGGTAGATGATCGAGGGCTCCGAGATCGGCTCGCCGAAGTGGTCGAGGATCTGGAGCATGGTCTCGGGACGCAGCCGGAAGATGTGCTCGCTGTGATCCGTCGCGAGGCTCGTCGCGACCATCCGGGCGCGCAGGAACTCCTCGTCGGTTTCCGACCCGCCGCAGGAGAACGTGCGCATCTGGTCGGTGTGCCGTCTCATCGCGACCGCGACGCAGCTGGAGTCGACCCCTCCCGAGAGAAGCAACCCGATCGGAACGTCGCTGACCATCATCGAGGAGACGGTGGCGTCGAGGGTCTCCTGGAGACGCTCGGCCGATTCCTCGAAGGAGGCCGTGGTCTTCCGGCTGAAGTCCGGGGCCCAGTAGCGCCGCATCCTCAGCCCGTGGCGATCGACGGTCAGGGTGTGCGCCGGCGGTAGCTTCTTGATCGCCGCGTAGGCGGTCCTCGGGTAGGGTATCGCTTTGCCCGACCCGAGAAAGGCCCCGAGGGCGACCCGGTCGGGGTCCCGGGGCACCTCCGGATCGGCCAGCATGGCGCGGATCTCGGACGCAAAAGTGAAGGTGCCGCCGTGGTCCGAATAGACGAGCGGCTTCTCGCCGGTGCGGTCGCGGGCCAGGAACAGGGTCTGGCGCGGGGCGTCCCAGATGGCGAACGCGAACATGCCGATGAGCCTCCCGACACAATCCGGGCCCAGCTCGAGGTACGAGCGGAGCACGACCTCCGTGTCGGACCTGCTGCGGAAGCGATGTCCGCGGGATTCGAGCCAGGCCCGCAGCTCCTTGAAGTTGTAGATCTCGCCGTTGTAGGTGATGGTGCAGCCCCGCGCCTCGTCGCCCATCGGCTGGTGGCCGAGCGGGGAGAGGTCGATGATGCTGAGGCGCGTGTGCCCCAGGCCGACGCGGCCCGAGATTTCGAGCCCCTCGTCGTCCGGGCCGCGGTGGCGCTGCCTGCGGTTCATCTCGCGCAGGACTCCCGCGTCGATGGGCGCGTCGGCACGGTAGCGATAGATGCCGGCGATGCCGCACATCAGCGCCCGAGCCTCCGTTCCTCGAATACGGGCTGCGGGGCCCCGGGGCGGTTCCTGACGCAGGCCTCGTGCCACGCCGTGATCATGACCAGCTCACGGACGAGCGGCTCGTGGCGATCGTCGCCGGCGAGGTAGGCCGACACGACGCGGCCGAGGCGGGCCGCATCGAACGGCCCGTCGCGTACCGGGGCCGCTTCCGGGAGGCGTGAGACAGCGTCCCGCAGCGCCGGCACCTGCCGGAGATAGCGCGACCAGGGCGCGGTGAAGCCCCACTTGCGGCCTTGCAGGATTGTCGCGGGGACACGCTCCGCCATGGCGCGCCTGACGAGCGGCTTTCCCTGTCCGCCGCCGAGCAGGATCGTGGAGGGGAGCGCGCCGAGCCCCTCCACCAGCCGGTAGTCCAGGAACGGTACCCGGCACTCGATCGAGGCGCCCATCGTCATCCGATCGTTGACGTCGAGGATCGAGCAGAGAAACGTGTGCTGGTCGCTGAACATCGCCTGCCGGGCCGGTTCGCCCGGGTAGAGGTCCGCCGCCTCCGCCAGGATCCGGCGGCGATACTCGAGGGGCGCTCCGGGCTGCAGGCCGATGGCCTCGAGGTCCGCGGGGAGCACGTCACAGGCGTTGTAGAGCACGGCGGACTCGAGCGACCCGAGCGCCAGGAACCGGGCCATCTTCTGGACCCGGCGCGGAAGCCCCCGGACCCCGGCGAAGCGGGCCCCGATCGGCCGGGCAGCGCCCAGGAACCAGGGGTGCCGGAGCGGACGATAGCGCACGTACCCGCCGTGGGTTTCGTCGGCCCCTTCGCCCGACAGCAGCACGGTGACCCGCGGCTTGGCATAATGGGAGATCGCGAACATGTGCAGGTCGCTCCCGTGGGCCAGCGGCCCGTCGTTCAGGAGGGATGCCGCGGCGAGGCGCCCGGGGATCGAGTCGGTCTCCACGGTCAGCTCGTGTCGCTCGAGACCCCAGCGATCGGCGACCTCCCGGGCGCGGTCCCCCTCGTCGAACTCTTTTTCCGGGAAGCGCACGGTGAAGCTGGCCACCCCTCCCCCCGCCTGGAGGGCCAGGGTCGCCGCGACGCTCGAGGAATCGAGACCCCCGCTCAGCAATACCCCGACCGGCACGTCGCTGATCCGTCTTAGAGCGACGGCGTCGTCGAAGGTCTCCCGGAACCACGCCACCGGGTCGGCCGGGGGGGACTCCCGCGCCGACCGGACCTTCTCGGCGAAGTTCCACCAGCGGCGGGTGGTCGTCCGGCCGTCCTTCCAGAGAAGCCAGTGCGCGGGCGGGAGGCGCGTGACCCCGGCGTAGGGGGTGCGCTCGCCCGCCACGTAGCGGAAACAGAGAAGCTCTTCCCAGGTCGCGGGATCGAACCGGGCCTCGATCCCCGCGGCGAAGAGGGACTTTTCTTCGGAGGCGAAGAAGAGCGCGCCGGGCGCCTCCGCGTAGAAAAGAGGCTTGATCCCCAGTCGATCCCGCGCCAGAAAGAGGCTCCGCTCGCGCGCGTCCCAGACGGCCAGGGCGAACATGCCGTTCAGCCGGTCGAGCATCCGTGGCCCCTCGGTCGCGTAAAGCGCCAGCACGACCTCGGTGTCGGTTTCCGTGCGGAACCGCCAGCCGCCCCCCTCGAGCCGCGAGCGCAGGTCGCGGAAGTTGTAGACCTCGCCGTTGTAGGTGATCCAGAACCTCCCGTCAGGAGTGCCCATCGGCATGCGGCCGCGCTCGGAGAGGTCGAGGATCGCCAGCCGGCGGGACCCGAGTCCGACCCCGGCTGCCATGTAGTGGCCGGCGTCGTCCGGGCCGCGGTGGACGAGGACGTCGCGCATCGCCAGGAGGGCGGCCTCGCGAATCGGGTGGCCGGGATCGCTGTGGACGATCCCGTTGATGCCGCACATCAAGACACCTCTGAGGCCAGGGAAGTGAAGACCCTCTCCCACTGGGGACGGACCTGCTCCCATCCCGAGCGCAGCGCCAGATCGCGCCCCGCGGTCGAGAGCGCCTCGGCCAGGTCGGGCTCGCGCAGAAGGCGCAGGACGGCGCCGGCCATGGCCCCGGCGTCGCCGTCCGCCACAAGAAGTCCCGTCTCGCCGTCCTTCAGAAGATCGGTCATGCCCCCCACCGCGGTGGAGACGACCGGAAGACCCATGGCGCACGCCTCCACCACCGCGACCGGCATGTTGTCAATATGGCTGGTGTTGATGAAGATGTCGGCCGAGGCCCCCTCGTGCAGCTTGCCCGGCATGTCCAGGAACCCCGGGAGCCGGAGACCATCCTCGACCCCCAGGGCGGAGGCCTCCCGGCGGACCGCCTCCTGGAGACCCTTGTCCTGCCCCCCCATGACCAGCGTGGCGGCGGGGTGCGATGCCCGGACCCGCGCCAGGACCTGCACCGCCATGAGCGGATTATAGGTCGGGTCGAACGTGCGCATCCAGAAGAGCCGCGGCTGGAGGGCCCGCCGGCTGCGGAATGGGTACGACGTCACATCGATCACGTTGGGGATGATCCGGCAGGCGAACCCGCGCTCGCGCGCGGTCCGCGCCAGGAACGAGGTCGGGGCGACGATGATGTCCGCGCGGCGCAGCACGCGCCGCGTCCATCGCGGAAACGAGGCGAAGAACTCCGGCAGAGCGCCGCCGTGCAGCAGCATGACCATGCGAATCCTGCACCTCTTCCCGAGGAAGGAGGCGACATCCTCCACCACGAAGCTCGGGCCGCCGTACACGTGCACGATCATGATGTCGATGGAGCGGCGCTTTCGGACGATGGTCAGGGCGATGTCGGCCAGTCGAACATAGCGGTTCACCGACGCGGAGACCGCCAACGCGGAGTAACCGGCGCTCCGGAAGAGCCTCGAGAGCCTCACCCCCTGGGTGACGACATACCCGTGGGTCTCGCCCACCATCGGCCCGACGAAGCAGAGCCGGGGCCGCGTCGTGCCGGCGGGCGGGGTCACGAGGTGAACGCGGAGTGTCCGGTCAGGGCCTCGCCGAGGATCAGGGTGTGGATGTCGTGCGTGCCCTCGTACGTGTAGACCGACTCGATGTTGCACAGGTGGCGGAACGCCTGGTACTCGTCCATGATGCCGTTGGCGCCGAGAATCTCGCGCGCCAGGCGGGCGCACTCGCGGGCCACCCAGACATTGTTCCGCTTCCCCATCGAGATCATGGCGGGAGTCGCGCGCTTCTCGTCCTTGAGGCGGCCGATGCGCAGGGCGAGAAGCTGGCCCTTGGTGATCTCGCTGGCCATCCAGACGAGCTTCTCTTGTTGGAGCTGGAACGCGGCGATGGGGCGTCCGAAGACGACGCGGTCCCGGGCGTAGGCGAGCGCCTCGTCGAACATGGCCAGCGCGGAGCCCACGCCCCCCCAGGCGATGCCGTAGCGCGCCTGATTGAGGCACATGAGCGCCGACTTCAGCCCCGAGGTCCCGGGCAGGAGATTCGCGGCCGGGACCTCGCAGTCCTGGAGTATCAGCTCGGAGGTGACCGAGGCCCGCAGCGAAAACTTGGCGTGATAATCGCGGGTCGAGAAACCGCCGGTGCCCCGCTCGACCAGGAAGCCCCGGACCTTCCCGTCCTCGCAGCGGGCCCAGACGACGGCGACGTCGGCGATCGAGCCGTTGGTAATCCATGCTTTCGCGCCGTTCAGCACGTAGCGGTCGCCCTTCCTGGCGGCCCGCGTTTTCATGCTCGCGGGGTCGCTTCCCGCGTCGGGCTCCGTCAGGCCAAAGCATCCGATCGCTTCCCCGCGGGCCATGGCCGGCAGCCAGCGCTCCTTCTGTTCGGGGGATCCGAACGTGGCGATCGGGTACATGCACCAGGCTCCCTGCACCGAAACGAACGACCGCAGGCCGCTGTCGCCCCGCTCCAGCTCCTGCATGATCAGCCCGTAGGCGACGTTGTTGAGACCGGCGCAGCCGTACCCTTCGAGGTTCGAGCCGTACAGTCCCAGCCGGGCCATCTCGGGCACGAGCTGCTTCGGGAAGACCCCGTCGCGGAAGTGCTTCTCGATGATCGGCAGGACCTTGTCCGTCACGAACGCGCGCACGGTGTCGCGCACGAGACGCTCCTCGTCCTCGAGGAGATCGTCCATGAGGAGGAGATCGAGCTGGTGGAAGGGGCGCTTCATGTCGGCGCCGGCCCGGTGTTCTCGAGGAGCATCGCGATGCCGAGTCCGCCGCTGATGCACAGGGTCGCGAGACCCCTGCGGGCGCCGCGGCGGCGCATCTCGTGGATCAGTGTGACCGTGATGCGGGCGCCCGTGGCGCCGATCGGGTGCCCCAGCGCGATCGCGCCGCCGTTGACATTCGTCCGGCCGAGGTCGAACTTGAGCTCGCGCTGGCAGGCGAGGACCTGGGCGGCGAACGCCTCGTTGATCTCGATCAGGTCGATGGCGTCGAGGGGCAGGCGGGTCTTCTCGAGCAGGTCGCGGACGGCGGGAACGGGGCCGAGACCCATGACCGCGGGGTCGACGCCGGCGACCGAGTAGGCGGCTATCCGCGCCTGGGGGGCGACCCCGAGCCTTTTTGCCGCGGCGCCCGAGAAGACAATCATGGCGGCCGCGCCGTCGACGATCCCGGAGGAGGAACCGGCGTGCACCGTCCCCCCCTTCTTGAACACGGCCGGGAGGGAGGCGAGCGAGGCCTCGGTCACGCCGTCCCGGGGGTGCTCGTCGGTGTCGACCATGACCGGCCCCTTCGGGCCGGGCACGGTCACCGGCTCGATCTCCGCGGCGAACAGGTTCTCCTTGCGCGCCTTTTCACAGCGCTGCTGCGATGCGGCGGCGTAGGCGTCCTGCTCGTCGCGGCCGATGCCGTAGCGCTCGGCCAGCGTCTCGGCCGTCTCGCCCATGATCTGCCCGCAGAGAGGGCAGAGAAACCCGTCCCGGTACATCCCGTCGGTGACGCGCTGGTGGCCCATCTTGTGCCCGAAGCGTACGTCTTCCAGCAGGTAGGGAACGCGGCTCATCGACTCGGCGCCGCCCGCCAGTATGACCTCGCGCTCGCCGCAGACGATGCTCTGGTAGGCGCTGATGATCGCCCGCAGACCAGACCCGCAGGCCATGTTGACCGTGTAGGCGGGGGAGGCGTCGAGGATCCCGGCGAGCCGGGCGATCTGGCGGGCGGGGTTGGGCCCCAAGCCGGCCGGACGGGCGTTGCCCATGATCGTCTCCTCGACGTCGTCGGGCCGCAGGCCGCTTCGGGACAGCGCCGCGCGAGCGGCGGCCGCACCCAGCTCGGGCGCCGGGACAGAGGAGAGCCCGCCGCCGAATTTTCCCATCGGCGTCCGGACGGCGCCCGCGATGAAGACTTCGATGGAACCGGACATTGGCCGCAACCCCTTGCGCCACGCGCACTGCGACGCGGTTATACCACAGGCGTCCGGCCCGCTCAACCGCGCGCGGCCCGCGGTGCGCGCCGCAGCGGGGCAGGTTCGCTACGCCAGGGTCAGTACGATCTGCTGTCCCTCGGCGAGGCCGAGCGACTCGGCGGCGCTCGCTTCCTTGAGGGCGATCTCGAGATACCCCGTGCTTCCGTAGAGGGCGAATGGAGAGTCCGCCGGACCCCCGGCGTAATGAGTCTGCAGGCCGGCGATCGTCCGCCCGGCGGCGGTCATCTGCACCGCCTTGCCGGGGTTCTTTTTCAGGAGCTCCTCCAGGGTCCTGCGTGCCATGTTGGTGATGACGTTGCCGAAGCGATCGACGTGCAGGACCGTCAGCCGGACCTGCCCGTCGCGGGTCACGGTCGGGCGCGGGATTTCGGTGGTCACGGCATCCGTGATCGGCGTGCCGAAGGTCTCCGTGGCGGTGCCGCGGGACAGCCAGCCCGCCACGGGCGCGAAGATGTCACGGCCGTGAAACGTGTCCGAGACATCGGGCCGGAAGTAATGCGTGACGTTGAGCTCATAGACCGTCCGCTGGGGCTCCCGTGCGAAGACGTAGGACAGCGCCCCGTTGTCGGGGGCGAGGAAGTAGTGCGACTCGCCGACGACGAGGATGGGTCGCCGGGGCCCCCCGACCCCGGGGTCCACGACCAGGATATGGATCGTTCGCGGGGGAAACGAGGCGTAAGCCTGGGCCAGCACAAAGCCCCCCGCCAGCGGCCGGTGGGGGGGCACTGCGTGCGAGATGTCGACGATCCGCACATCCCTGTTCACGGACAGGATCGCCCCCTTGACCGCGCCCACGTAATGGTCGCTCAGGCCGTAATCGGTCGTCAGGGTGATGATGGGCGTTTTCGACTCGGCCACGGGTCCTCCTCGGCGGCGCCATACTATGGCGGGAGCGCCGCAGGGTCAATGGAAGGCTTTGCGGCGCGGCGGCCGACTGTCCCGCGGCGCGCTCAGGCCAGGTCGCTGTCCGCCAGGGTCAGGTGCCAGGAGGTCAAATCCCCGGCCAGCGCCCAATCGTCCCGGCCGAGATCGCCGCTCAGCCAGACCGTGTAGGCGCGCGGCCGCAACCGGCGCGGGACCCGCCAAAAGCCGTTTCTTCCCAGGAGGGGGAGCAGCGGGGACCCGGGGGAAACATAGGTGACCAGGGCGGCCACCCCCGCCTCCCGCGCCCGAGCCTTCACCGCGCCCAGGAGGAGATTGCGGGGCTCGCGGCGCGGGCGGGGGAGGAGCAGGTCGGCGAGCAGCAGGACCTCGCGGCCCACGAGCCGTCCGCGGGTCGTGATGGCCAGGCCGTCGCAGCCGGCGTCCCCGTCGAGCAGGAAGAATTCGTACTCGCGGGCGGTCTGCTCCGAAAAGCGCCAGCGGAGAAACTCGTCGCTGCGGGAGGTCATGCAGGGCGCCAGGCCGGAGAATCGGCGGCAGAGATCCTCGATCGGCCGGTCCAGGCGGGAAGCCCGCCTGGTGCGGGGCGCAGACCCCGCGCCCGCGTCGCCCGGTGTGCGGCTGGGTGAGGCGCCGGCGCCCGGTGCGCCGCGCGGCCGGGAACCCCCTTTGAGGAGGGCCAGAATGTCGATCGGCGCGACCAGCGGGATCATATCCCCCAGGCAACGCCAGGCGGGCAACCGTTCGAAGCCACGCGCCGCGTCGCCGTTCGGAGTGGTCATGAGGAGCCGGATGCCCTGCTCGAGCGAGGCCCGGCGCACGGTGTCCACCACCCCGGCGAACACACCGCGGCGCCTGTACGCGGGATGCGTCATCACGTCGAGCAGCAGCGCGCCCCTGACGGGATTGTTCCGGATGCGCAGGGCGATGTCGTGGCTCGGCTGGGCCCCCACGATCCGGCCGTCGGACTCGGCGACGGCGATCCTCGCCACATCGCCGGGGCGGTCGAGATAGCGCCATGCCGACGTCATGGCGGCCGCCGCGCCGCCATACACCGCGCGGAACAACTCGATCAGACCCGCCCGGTCCCGGGGCTCGTACATCCGAAACCGGATCGTGCCGGTCATAGCCGCCCTTCGCCCCGGCCCAGCAGCTTCTGGCGGAGCCTCAGGTAGCGGTCGACGCCGAGGGCCCGCTTGAGCCCGTCGCGCAGGACCTGCTTTCCCCTCAGGAGGGCGAGCGCGCCGCGGCGTCCATCGACGATGGCCAGGAGCTCCACCGCGGTGGTCTGGAGCTTCACGGGGATCCGCGGGATCGCGTAGCGGCCCGCGGGCGCCCTCCAGAGGCCAATCCGCGATACACACAGGGCCTGGTAGCCTGCTTCGCCGACGACAGGGATCATCATCGGGTTGAAGAACCCGGTGGGGGACGAAGCGCTGAGGATCGGGCGCCCGAGGCGGTCCTCGAGGATTTTCTTCGAATCGGACATCTCGGCCAGGAGCTCGTGGCGGCTGAGCGAGGCGGGCGGCCGGTGGGTCATGGAATGCGATCCGATCTCCATCCCGCACGCCGCCAGGGCCGCCAGCTCGTTCCAGCCCATGTAGGGTGAGGTGCCGATCCATCCGACAGTGACGAAAAACGTGGCCGAGAACCCGGCCTCCAGCAGGAGGGGAAGGGCGCGGGAATGGCAGCTCTCATGCCCGTCGTCGAATGTGAGGACGACGCGCCGGGGCGCTCCGGGAGCCGGCGGTTTTGATTCGAGGCACGCGTCCAGCCGCGTCCCGAGCGCAGAGGCCGAGCGCAGGGCGTCCATCTGCCCGCGGAAGTCCCGGGCGGTCACGACGTACGGGCGGTGCGTCGCGGGGACCAGGCCGGGGTCCTCGACCAGGTCGTGGTACATCAGCACCGGAACCGCCCCGCCGCCATGTCCCGGGCGCGGCATCTAGCGGGACAGCAGGAAGGCCAGCGCGGCCAGGACCAGGGCGACGAGGGCCAGCGCGATCACCTTCAGCCGCCTCATGATGAAGAGCCAGCGCAGAGGCGAGTTGAAAAGCCTTTCCCTGAGGGCCATGTAGCGCGTCGCGCCCAGGACGTGGGGCGGCCACTTCTTGACCGCGGCGATGATCTTGCGGGTGCCAATCGCGAGCGGCCTGAGGTTCCTGGCGAACTCCGGCAGCGTGAAATTGCCCTCGACGATCAGCCGGGGAATGTCGAAGGAAGGGGTCGCGGCGTTCACCGTCCCCACGTTGGCCGTGAACACGGCGAAATACCCTGATTCGCGGGCTATCCTGGCGATCCGGGCGTCGTAGAAATTTCCGGGGATTGAGAGGAACGGGCATGGCGCCCCCGTGGCCTCCTCGATCCATCGCTTCGAGTCGACGAACTCCGCGCGGATCGCGGACTCGGACAGTTCGATAAGGTAGGGATGCGTGACGGAATGGGAGCCGATCTCGAACCCCGCCGCGTGGATCCCCGCGACATCGGCCTTCGAAAGCGGGCCGTCGAGGCCCCGGAATTTCCCGTAGATCCAGGCGTCCGGGCTCGTCGTCACGAAAAACGAGGCGCGCATCCCGTGCTTTTGCAGGATCGGGATCATGATCTCGATATTGCTCGTCCAGCCGTCATCGACCGTGATCAGCACGGAGCGCAGCGGGAGCGGCTTGCCGGCGGCGACGAACTCGTACACCTGCTGCAGCGTGACCGACTGGTACCCCTCCGCTTTGAGAAACGCCATCTGCTGATCGAACCGCTCCCGCGTAATCGTGAAGATGCTCTCGGTCCCCGGGTAGCGCTTCAGATCGCCGGCATGATTGACGAAGCGATGGTAGAGCAGCGCCGGGCAGCGGGGTGTCGAGTACTCGTGCCGGTTGGCGACGACATAGGCCGCCACCAGGATCAGGAGCAGGGCGAGGGCGTATGCGGCCATCACTTGCGGGTCTCCCCGGTCAGCCAGCGGTGCGGGCCGTGCGGCAGGTCCGTGAGATCGAGCACGCGTCCCTGGGTGATGGCGTGCCGTTCCTCGAGGCGCTGTCGGGCGGTGCCCCAGGTGTATTCGCGCAGGAACCGCTCGAGCTTGCGGCGGACCGTGCCGCGGCCGAGTCCCTGCGACAGCCGCACCCCCCAGGAAATGTGGTGCGGCGACCCGGTGATCTCCCCGGGATCGATCTCGTACGGGTGGAAATAGGCGGTCGCGGGCTGGGGTTCGCGGTTGAGCCGTTCGATGGCGGTCCGCGAGTACGCGTAGGGGAACAGGCGGAAGTATCCGCCTCCCGCCGCCGGCCAGCGAAGTCGCAGCCACTCGATCGTCATCAGGGGAAACTCGACGAGGTCCGGGTTGGCCCGGCAGCGGACCCGGAAGGGAGCGCGGAAGGCATCGGCAACGCCGTACCGCGGACCGCGAAACGGGTAAAGGCTGGAATCGTACTGCAGGCCTTCCTGGGCCAGGATCTCGAGAGCCCAGAATGCGCTCCGGGGAATGGAGAAATCCGGGGCGCGGAACCCCACCACCCTGGCGCCGGCCGCGTCCTCGACGAGCCCCACGGACTGCCGGAGGTCCGACCGGAACTCCTCCGGCGTCATGGTGTAGACGGCGCGATGGGACTGGCCGTGCGTGGCGACCTCGTGGCCCTCGTCCGCGATCCGCCGCACCAGCGCCGGGAATCGCGCGGCCACGAGCCCGAGAACGAAGAAGGTCGCATGCACCCCCGCGGTCGCGAGCATGTCCAGGATGCGGCGCGTGTTGTCGTCCACCCGGTTCGTAATCGCGAGACCGGAATCGAGGGTCGACTGCGGCCAGTCCTCCACGTCGAATGTCAGGATGTTGAGCATGGCGGCCACTAGCGGGTGCCCGCCGGCTGCCAGACTCCCATCCGGCGGCGCAGGACCACATTGATCAGGCCGCGGACGGCGCCCAGGTTCGAGACGCAGAAATAGAGCGGGATCGAGAGCCACGGGCTCCTGGGCCGGCCGCCGAGAACCACCCCCAGCGCCCCCATGCCGTAGAAGACCAGCTGGAGGAACAGGAGGACGGCGAAAAACGGCCTTGCGGCCAGCGCGATATTGAAAAGGAGGATCAGGGCAAGGGGGACGGGGACGAGCCAGCGGAGAAGCTTGTGGGACAGGAGGGACAGGGCCACGGCACCGTGGCGGATCGGGTTCAGGAGAGAGGCATGCCTGAGCGTCGCATCCAGGTCGCGGGTCACCATGCGGACCCGGCGGGCGAACAGGCCCCCGGGGCTCTCGCTGGCGACCTCCCGCGCCACGGCGTCGGGGGCGTAAAGGACGCGGTGACCCGAGGCCACGACGTTCAGCGGGCTGACGCAGTCGTCGGCGAATTGCGGAGGGACGGGCTTCCAGAGGTTGCGCCGCATGGAGTAATTGGCGCCGGGCACGTACGCCAGGATGCCGAGGGAGCTCTCGCTCCGGCGGATCCATGACTCGTAGCGCCAGTAAAGGCCGTGTCCCGCGCTGACCCCTCCCTTGAGCCTGTTGGTGAACTCGAGCTCACCTCCCACGCACCCGACGAGCGGGTCTCCGTACATCCGGACGTGCGCCCTGATCCCGTCGCGCCGGAGCAGGGTGGAGGCGTCGGTGAAGATCAGGATGTCGCCCCGCGCGAGATCGACGCTCCGGTTGAGGAGAGCCGTCTTTCCGGTGCGCTCCTTCTGCAGGCATGCCTTCAGCAATCCACGCTCCTGGTACCTGGCCAGCAAGGCCTCGGATCCGTCGGTGGAGGCGTCCGAGCCCGCCACGATCTCCAGCCGATCCCTGGGGTAGTCGAGGTCCTGGCAGTTGCGGATTTTTTCCTCGAGGATCAGGCTTTCGTTGTGGACGCAGAATATGAGAGTCACGACGGGGCAAAGCCCGTCTTCCTTCGGCGGGCCGGCCGTGACTGCCGCGAGCGCGGCTATGATCCCGGGATAAACGAAGTAGACGTAGGCAACGACGGCGGTCGATACCCAGAAGCCCAGTTCAAGCCATGTTGTGTCCAAATGTGTCCGTTACGCGCCCCGCTGCGGCGAACCTTGCAAATCTACCGGGACGTACCCCGACTTGTCAAGAAAACCCGCGCCTTTGGAGCGGGTTACGCGGAAGAAGTTGATTGACACCCATCGCCCTATTTGTTAACTTGCGCCTCCGATGCCACGACGGCGACCATGGATGCTCCGGAGTCTTTTCTGCCTGATGGCCGGGTTCGCGTCGATGACGCTATCGGTCCGGCCCGTGGATGCGGCGCCGCGCGCGCCCGTTCTCGGACTCGGCTACGAATACGACCTCGACGGGTCGCGCGAAGAGTTCCTGCTGCCGGATCCGCTGGACGATCCCTCCATCGTCGTCGATCACCCGCTCTACGTGCGGATTCGCGCCCCCTGGGCGCTCGTCGAGCGCCGGCGCGGAGAGTATGACTGGAGCGAGATCGACCGGATCGTCGACCCCTACCGCGCGGCCGGCTACGTCGTCGTCCTCTGTCTCTTCGGAAGCAACGCGGCTCTTTGGACTCCCGCGTCCGATCTCCCCGCGCCCGCGCCGCCCCCCGGAAAGAACACCGGGCTCAAGGAGTGGCTCGACCTCATGCGGGAGTCGGCGTTTCACTTCAAGGGCCGCGTGAGGTACTACGAGATCTGGGACGAGCCGAACCGCGAGCCGGCCTGGGCGGGCGCCAACATCGCGGAGTACGCGTTTCTCCTCAAGAACAGCTCGGTGACCATCCGGTCGGCCGATCCCGAGGCTTGGATCGTGCAGGGCGGTATCGCCCTGGGGTCCGAAGGGGCGGAGAAGGCCCTGGAGTGGCAGGCGGCGCTCTACCGCCAGGACATCGCGACCTACGTGGACGTCCTGCCGATCCATCCCTCCCTGGAGGTCGCGCTCGGGACGGCCGTGTCGCGCGCGTACGACCTGCTGCTCGCCCAGGATCCGTCCGCGCAGCTCTGGGCGAACCAGGTCCGCCTCCTCGGCCGGACGGACCGCGAGAAGGCCGCCGAGATTCTCTCCGGCTTCATCACGGCCCAGGGGGAGGGGGCGGCGGTCGTGACGTTTGACCTCGAAGCGGACGTCGAGGGGCGGCCCGAGCTGCCGGGCGTGCTGCTCGACATCCACAAGCTGTTCCTCCCGACCTACAGCCGCGTCCCCGGCGCCCAGGTCGTCTTCGGTCCCGCCGCGGAGCAGGCAGGCAGGGCTCCCGAAGGGGTCGTCGCCTACAGGTTCTTCGACGCCGATCTTTTCCAGGGACTGATCGGCTACTGGACGCCGACGCCCCCGGAGGACGGCCGCGCCACGCTCCGGATCGACACGGCGGCGGTGCGAGGTGTCGTGAATTTCGACATCGTCGGCGGCGCCGCCGGCGCGGTGAGCGGGGCCCGCCCGGATTTCAAGAGCAACACCACGAGCGTCCCCGTCCCGCTGCTGACGCGTCCCTTGGTTACCCAGTACGCCCGCGTGGCGATCAAGGGGTTCGAGGCCGAGAAAGAGCAGATCCAGATCAAGGAGTCGGGACTCGTGACCGCCGAGGAGGTCATCGCCGGGCACCAGGGCTTCATGGCCGACCAGAACTACCGCATGCGGCACTACCGGTCCCGGGCTCTCCTGACCTATCACGCGAAGCTCGGCGGCAGCAACACGATCGACGTCTCGTACGACAACACCTTCTTCAAGGCGCAGGGTGCGGGGGCCGAGTGGGTCCAGCACGCCCTGTTCTTCAACGGTGTCCGCTGGAAGGGGAAGGATCTTCCCGAGCTGCCGATCCCGCAGCCGGAAAAGGTCTTCACGCTCCCCCTCGACATCAACCTGGACAAGGACTACACCTACGAGTACGTGGGGCGTGACAACGTCGCGGGGTACGACTGCCACGTGATCGACTTCACGCCGATCGAGCGTGCGAAGAGCCTCTACAGGGGTCGGGCGTGGATCGAGACCCGGACCTTCGCCCCGGTGCGGGTCAGGACGGTCCAGACGAATCTCGTGCCCCCGGTGATCTCGAACGAGGAGACCGACCTGTTCGCGCCCGAGCAGGGAACCGACGGGACGACCTTCTGGGTCGTGAAGCGGGTGGAGGGGCAGCAGATTCTCACGGTCGCCGGCCGGGACGTGGTCCTGCTCCGCGAGATCGACTTCAAGGACTTCCTGATCAACGACCCGGGCTTCGACGAGGCGCGCGAGGCGGCCTACCGGTCCTCCTCGCAGATGCTCCGGGACACCGACGCGGGGCTGAAGTACCTGGAAGCGACGGCGGGCGGCGGGCGGGTCGTCAAGGAAGGCAACGCGCGTTCGGCGCTGCTCGGCGTGGCCGGAGTGTTCCACCAGCCGAACCTCGGGATACCGGTCATCCCCCTGGCCGGGGTGAACTACTTCAACTACAAGTTCCGTGGGAAGGACATCCAGGTCAACGCCTTCCTGGCCGGCGCCGTCAACACCATCACCCTGACGAATCCCGACCTGATGGGGAAGCGCTTCGACGGCACGGTCGAAGTGCTGGCCATCGTCCCATCGTTCACCGACGAGCTGTTCATCGAGGGGAAGGAGCGCAAGGAGAGTGGAATCAAGTCCAGGACCCAGAGACTGTCCGGGGGCCTCGGCAGGCCGCTCGGCAATTTCTTCCGCGTCAAGGGCACTTTCGATTTCGAGTACACGAACTACCACCGCGCCGAGGACACGGAATCGTTCAGCGTTCCTTCGGACACATTCGTGGCTACGCCGGGGATCGAATGGGAGTTCAACCGCCGCGCCTGGACGGTGACCGCGGCGGGCCGGCGGAGCTTCCGGCAGAGCTGGAACCCGTGGGGCGACACGTCACCGGCAAGCATGGAGACCCTGGCGGCATTCCCGGCGAGCCACTGCGATTCACCGGGCTCCTGCCTCGAGGATTTCGATCCGGAGCAGAAAAACTACGATCGGTACGGGTTCAGCGCGGCGAAACAGTTCTTCCTTCCGAAATTCCAGAAGCTCCGTTTCGAGGCGGAGTGGTACACGGGGGCGCGGCTCGATCGGCTCAGCGAGTTCCAGTTCAGTTTCTTCGGGACACGGCTGCGGGGCTTCTCGGGCTCGGGCGTGCGCTTCGACCGGGGCGGCATCGCGCGGGCCGAATACTCCTTCAACGTCGCCGATGTCATCCGGTTCGATGCAGGTGTCGATTACGGCCACGTCCGCGACGGGCTCACCTCCATCGAGTTCAACCGTTTCACCGGTTTCGGGGTCTCCGGCAACCTCATGGGCCCCTGGCAGACCATCGTGCAGTTCGACATCGGGGTCGCGGTCCAGTCGGACTTTCCCGCCCTGAAGGGAAACACCGAGTTTCTCATTGGGCTGCTGAAATACTTTCCATCCTCGCGGATGGGAAAAGGACGGGCCCAGGGACACTAGGAGGGAGGGAGTCCGGCCTCGAGCCCCAGGGCGATGCGCTCGCGCACCATGGCGATGAGCGCGTCGCGCGTTTCGAAGGTGTAGGACGACGTCGGGACGGGAGCGCCGAACCCGACCCGGAAGGTCCCCGGCCGCAGCGTCAGGCTCCCCTTCGCCAGGATATCGTGCCCCCCCTGGATCGAAACCGGCACGATCGGCACGCCCGCCTGGAGGGCCAGCAGAAACCCGCCCTTCTTGAAAGGCTGCAGGCGACCGTCGGCGCTTCGCGTCCCCTCGGCGAAGATGATGATCGAGGTCCCGCGGCGGACCCGCTCGGCGGCACTGGCCAGGCTCCGGATGGCCCCCTCGCGGTCGCTGCGGTCGATCGGGATGAAACCGGCGAGTCTGATCGCCCAGCCGAAGATCGGGATGTGGAACAGCGTCCTCTTGGCCACGAAGCGGAATCCGCAGGGCATGGCCAGGATGATGGCCGGGATGTCGAGGAGGCTCTGGTGGTTGGCGACGTAGATGCAGGGGCGGGATGAATCGAGAGCCGGGTCCCGGGTCGAGGTCCAGCGGACCCGGCAGGTGCGCAGCACCAGCCATGACCAGATCCGGGAGATCGGCACGAGCGCGTCGCCCGATGGCGCGAAGATGCAGCCGACGATGCAGGCCGTCCCCAGGACAGCGGTGTAGATCATGATGAGGACGAGTCGAAGCGGTTTCACGGCGACTCTTCGACCAGGACGCGGTACTTGTCACCGCCGCGCCGCTCGATACGCGGCACCTGCGCCACCTCGACTTCGGCGCCGGCACCGAGGATTTCGGCCAGGCGGCGCCTGAGATCCTCGCAGTCGCGGGCGGGATCGGCGCCCGGGCGGGGAACCACCTGCGCGCGGAACCGGTTGCCCCGCCGCACGATCACGATCTCGGACAGCCCGGCGCCCGTACGCGTGATCAGGGATTCCGCCAGGAAATAGAAGATCACACCGCTCAGCCTGCGGCCGTCCGGAATCGTCACGATCCCGAAGGAGCTTCCCTCGAGGACCTCGATCAGCGGCAGGCCGCGGCCGCAGGGGCAGGAGTCTTGCACCGCACGGGCCCTGTCCCCGAGCCTGTAGCGGACCAGCGGCGCGGCGAGGTTGTTCAGGTCGGTCACGATCACCTCCCCCTCCTCGCCCGGCGGCACCGGCTGGCCTTGCGGGTCGGTGACCTCGATATAGACGTTCTCCGCCGCCTGGTGGAGCCTCCCCCGCGGGCACTCCATCGCCAGGATCGAGACCTCGGCCGCTCCGTACTCGTCGGCGACGGGGCAGCCGAAACTCCGGCGGATGATCTCGCGACGATGGTCATAGAGACGCTCCGAGGAGCACTGCACCAGCGTCAGGCCGAGCTCCCGTCCGGCGCCAGTCCGCTCGGCATACGCCGCCAGGATGGCGAGGGCCGAAGGGTACCCGTAGAGAAACCGCGGCCGGACCCTGCGGATGGTTTCCACGCAGCGGGCCAGCCGTTCATCGGAAAGATCGAAAGGATCGAGGCGCTCCCTGTTCATCACCCGGTCGATGAGCCGCGCGCGCCCCCGGCCCTGTTTCTCGAGGGCCAGACCGCCGAACAGCACCTCGCGGTCCCCGGGCCTCACCCCGAACCAGCCGCGCCCGCGGATCTGGGCAGCCCGCCCGCAGGCGCCCGCGAGCCGGCTGCGGACCACGCGGAGCGGCACTCCCGAGGAACCGGTCGTGACATGGACGTTCAGCGGCCCTCCGTGCCCGGGAACGCGCACGGAGCCCGGATCGGATCGGAGGTGGTCCTTCTCGACCCGCGGCAGGGCCGGGAGGTCGGAGAGCCGCCGCACGTCCCGGGCGTTCACCCCAGCCCGGCTCCAGAGGGAGCGGTAGAGGGGCGCGCCCGCCGCGGCGGAAAGCACCTGTCGAAGCCGGCGAAGCTGGTCCTCCCTCAGGCGCTCCTCCGGCCACCACTGGCTCTTCTCGATCGCGGCCAGCACGGCGAACACGGGCTCGCGGCGCGCCATCTGGATCAATCGGTAGGCCAGCGCGTGCCCCAGGCTCATGGCAGGTCCTCCCGCACGACCGAGCGCACCTTCCCGGAAGGCCAGCGCGGCACCGTCCCGACACGCTTGACGGGGACCTGCCGTCCGAAGAGCGCCGCGAGCCCGCGCGCGGCCCCTTTCTCGTCGAAATCGCCCAGCGTTTTCACCAGGACTTCCGGCGCTCCTTCCCGTCCCACGCGCACCTGATGCTCGAGGACCCCGCCGCAGTCCTGGAGCGCCATGGCGACCTGGCGGGGCGAAACGACCCCTCCCGCGGCGCCTTGGACCAGGTCGGCCACCCGGCCATGCACCGGGCCGACCGTCGGAAAGGGCAACCCGCAGTCACAGGCGGAATCGGCCTCGAGGACATCCCCGAGACGCAGACGGATGAGAGGCATCCCCCGGTTGTCGAGATCGGTCACGACCGCCTCGCCGAGCTCCCCCCGCGCGGCGGGCTTTCCATCCGGCCGGATTATTTCCAGGACGACCCGGTCGGTGTTCACGTGCAGCCGCCCTTTGCTGCAGTCGTGAGCCAGGGCGGAGAACTCGTTGCAACCGTACCGCTCGAAGACCGGAGCGCCGAAGAAGCGGGCAATCCTCGCGCGCTGGGCGGGGTGGAGGATCTCGGCGGCCGCGACGACCGCCCGGGGCGATCGCGCGAGGGGGGCCGCCCCGGCGGATATCAGGTCAAGGGCGCTGCTGTAGCCGATCACCTGCTCGGGGCAGGCCCGACGGAGCCGCTCCCGGATCCGGGCGGCGCCCCCCTCGTCCAGGCCGTAGGTCGGTACGAACCGCCGCCGGAGGAGGATGCCCTTGAGCCGTCCGGACAGGGTGCCGTAGGTAACGACTCCAGGCGGGGGGCCCCATAAAAGAAGATGGGGGCAGACAACACCGAGCCCCATCCACGCCTGGTGCCGGAGGGCCGCCGCCGACTGCGCGTCGAGGGTCGGCCCGTCGAGCCACAACGGCGCTGGGGCGCCGGTGCTGCCGCCGCTCGAGGTTTGCCGCATGGTCCGGCGGTCCGCGTCCTGCGCCAGGAGCTCGGCGGCCTGATCCCGGAGGATCGTCTTGTCCAGAAGCGGGAACGAGGCGAGGTGGGGAGGTCCGCCGGGGGCGACCCGCCCCCGGTAGAAGGGGACCTGATCGCGCGCGTGGCGGAGGAGCGACGCGAGACGCTGCGCGGCGTGGGCCTCCAGCCGGGCCGATGGCCACGATTGCTGCTCGAGAAGGCGGGCGAGCGCCGGCACCACGCGGCGCCGTGCGACGAGGTCGAACAGGCGGTACGTAAGAACTCCTCCCACCGCGTGGCTCCCGTCCTGCGGCTTCGTGCCGCCTTGCGCGTCCCGACGCTGCACTTTAGGGTCACGACCCTGGGGTGTCAACAGCCTGATCGGAGACCCGGCCGCCGCGCGCGATGACGCGCGCCGTGCGGGGGGCCGTTTCTTGACTGCGCAGGGCCTATTCGCTAGACTGCCCGCGATTTAACGCGTTTCCTCGGAGCACCGGATGAACGGGTTCCCAGCCTCCGCCCTGAGCCAGGTGGGGGAGCTTTCCCTGCTGTTCGCGGAGACCGTCAAGGAGACGGTCAGCCGCCGGCCCGAGTGGAAGTCCGTGCTCGAGCAGCTGCACCAGCTCGGGGTCCGCTCCGTGGCCATAGCCACCGTCACCGCCCTGTTCACCGGCATGGTGCTCGCGCTGCAGACTTCCTACTCCCTGGCCGCCTACGGGGCGAAACTCTTCGTCGGAGACGTCGTGGCGCTGTCCTTGGTCCGCGAACTCGGTCCGGTACTGACCGCCCTCATGGTCGGAGGGCGCGTCGGCGCCGGGATCACAGCGGAGATCGGCACGATGAAGGTCACCGAGCAGATCGACGCCATCCGGGCCATGGCGGCCAGCCCCGTCCGCAAGCTCGTCGTGCCGAAGGTCCTGGCGATCGTGATCATGCTGCCGATTCTCGTGATCCTCGCGGACTTCGTCGGGATCCTCGGAGGGCTGGTGATGGCGGTCACGAACCTCCAGCAGCCCGCCGCCTTCTACCTGAAGCACGTCACCTCGGCGCTCGACCTGCACGATGTTTTGAGTGGCCTGGGGAAGTCGGTTTTCTTCGCGCTGTTCATCAGTCTGATCGCCTGCCACAACGGCCTCAGCGCGACCGGCGGCGCGGACGGCGTGGGCCGGGCCACGACACAGACCGTCGTCGTCGCGTCTCTCTGCGTTCTCATCAGCGATTTCTTTCTAACGAAGTTCTTCCTGGCCTTCTGACCCGAAGGCGATGAACGAGGCCTTCGTCAGGTTCCAGGATGTGCACAAGGCGTTCGGCGCGAACGAGGTGCTCAGGGGCATCACCTTCGACATCCGCCGCGGCGAGACAATGGTCGTGCTGGGAGGGAGCGGCAGCGGCAAATCGGTGCTCATACGCCACATCATCGGGCTGCACCATCCCGATCGGGGCGACGTAATCGTGGACGGTCAGAACATCGTGGAGTTCACCGAGCGGCAGCTCATTCCTATCCGCAAGAAGGTCGCGATGCTGTTCCAGGGGGGCGCGCTCTTCGATTCGATGGATGTCTATGAGAACCTGGCCTACGGCCTGCGCGAGCACACCGATTTCGACGAGGAGCGGATCGGAGGCATCGTTCGATCGAAGCTTGCCCTGGTCGGGCTGGAGGGGGTCGAGGCGCTCATGCCCTCGGAGCTCTCGGGCGGCATGAAAAAGAGGGTCGCCCTGGCGCGCTCGATTGCCATGGACCCCGAATGCATCCTTTACGATGAGCCGACGACCGGGCTCGATCCGGTGACGGCGAACACCATCAATGACCTGATCCGCGACCTCCAGGCACGGCTCCGGGTCACCTCGGTCGTGGTAACCCACGACATAGAAAGCGCGTTTTTCGTCGGGGACCGGATCGGGTTCCTGCACCAGGGACTGATGCATTTCGTCGGGAGCGTGGACGAGGCCCGGGCAAGCGGCGAGCCGCGGCTGCGAAGGTTCCTGAGCGGGGGAAGGGAGGAGCCGCGTGCCGATCTCTAGGGCCACCAAGGAGCTCAGCGTCGGCGCCGTCGTGTCCCTCGGCATGATCCTGTTCGCGATCGCGGTCATGGCGATCACGAAGGAGTCGCGGCTCTTCGTCGCCAAGGTCCAGTACTGGACCCGCTTCGAGAACACCAGCGGGCTGACGCAGGGTTCGCCGGTCCGCCTTGTCGGCGTCCAGATCGGGACCGTGGACCAGATCGAGTTCCCCGAGGACATCCGCGAGACCAAGATCAAGGTCAGCTTTTCGGTCGATCGCGCCTTCGCCAGCCGCATCCGTGCCACGTCGCGCGCCTTCCTGAAGTCGCTCACCTACCTGTCGCAGGACAAGTATGTCGAGCTGACGCCCGGCGACCCCGATTCGCCGGCCCTCCCGGCGCGTGGATACATTGAGCCGGGGGTCACCGCCTGGGAGGAGACGCTGCTTCAGAGCCAGAGCATCGCCGACGACATCAAGGAGATCACGGCCTCGCTGAGGGACCTGCTCGTCGCGCTCAACCGGGGGGGCGGCCTCGTGCAGGAGATGATCCACAACCCCGAGTTCGGCCGCCAGAGCGCCGCGGATACCCAGGCGAGCCTCGCGGCCCTTCGGCAGGTGCTTGAAAAGGTGGCCCGAGGGAAAGGCCTGGCGGGGACCCTCCTGAGTGACGACCAGTTCGGCAAGCGCCAGGTCGAGAACATCGACCGGTCGCTCGAGCACCTCCGCGCGGTGCTCGAGAAGCTTGACAGCGACGAGGGCCTGATCGCGCAGCTCGCCGCCCCGAACGGCAAGGGGGCCCAGGCGCTCGAGGATTTCAGGGCGAGCGCCGTTTCGCTCCGCCGCGCGACCGAGGGAATCGACAAGGGCAAAGGCCTGCTGGGCAGGCTGATCAACGATGAACCATTCGCCGAGAAGTTTCTCAACAAGCTGGACGGCGCCGCGGGCCACGCCGAGTCGATCATGAGGAAGATCGACGCGGGAAACGGGACGATCGGCGGCTTGGTGAACGATCCGGAGGTCTACGAGGGCGTGAAGGACGTCGTCCGGGGGATCAAGGGAAGCCGCGTGGGCAAGGGGATCGTCCGGCATTACGGCAACAAGGGCGCGAAATCCCGTGAGAAAGAACAGGAGAGCGAGGACGAGGGTGCGAAGCCTCAGGATAAGAAGGAAACAGGGCCGGACCGCGCCCCGAGCCCTTGAGATGAGGAGGCTCTAGGACCCCATGCCAAGCATCCTGGTCACCGGGGGCGCCGGATTCATCGGCTCCCACCTGGTCGAGGAACTGCTCGCCCAGGGCCACGAGGTCGTGGCCCTGGACAACTTCGACACCTTCTACGATCCCGAGGTCAAGCGGAGAAACGTCGAGCCCTTCCTCTCCCGTCCGGGATTCGCCCTCGTGGATGGGGACATCAGGGACGCAAAGGTGGTCGACGGGGTGTTCGCGTCGCACCCCGTGGGGGTCGTTGTGCACCTGGCGGCGAGAGCCGGCGTGCGGCCTTCGATCCAGCAGCCGCTCCTCTACACCGACGTCAACGTCAACGGGACCGTCGTCCTGCTCGAGGCCTGTCGCAAGCACCGGATCGGGAAGTTCATCTTCGGCTCGTCCTCCTCCGTTTACGGGAACTCGCTCAAGGCTCCCTTCTCCGAGAAGGACGACGTCCTGATGCCCATCTCCCCGTACGCCGCGACCAAGAAGGCCGGCGAGCTGCTCTGCGCGACCTACCACGCTCTGTACCGCCTCAACGTGCACTGCCTGAGGTTTTTCACCGTTTACGGTCCGCGGCAGCGCCCGGAAATGGCGATACACAAGTTCACGCGCCTTATCGACCGGGGAATCCCCCTGGCGCGCTTCGGGGACGGCTCGACGCGCCGGGACTACACCTACATCACCGACATCGTCGCCGGTGTCGTCCGCTCCATCGAGCGCGTGCAGGGGTACGAGGTCATCAACCTAGGCGGTGCCCAGACCACGACACTGGGAGACCTGATTGCGATGATTGAGCAGCAGCTCGGCAAGAAGGCGCTGATCGAGGAGTCGCAGGAGCAGCCGGGCGACGTGCAGGCGACCTGGGCCGATGTCGCGAAGGCCAAGCGCCTGCTGGGGTACGAGCCCAAGGTGCCCATCAAGGAAGGCATCGCCCGGTTCGTGGCCTGGTACCGCAGGATGGAGAGCGGGGCGGAGCCGAAGGTGCCCACGCTCACGCCGAAGGGGCGCCGATGAACATCGCGGTGGTCGGTACGGGGTATGTCGGTCTGGTGACGGCGGCCTGTTTCGCGGAGTTCGGCGTGAGTGTCGTCGGGATCGACAAGGACGCGCAGAAGATCGATGCGCTCCAGCACGGACGCATGCCGTTCTTCGAGCCCGGTCTCGAGGAGCTGGTGGCGCGCAACGTGCGCGAGGGACGGCTGTCGTTCACCACGGACATGAAAGCGGGGGTGGAGAAATCCCTCGTGATTTTCATCGCTGTCGGGACGCCCTCGACGGACGACGGCGCTCCCGACCTGAGTTTTGTGCGCGAGGTGGCCCTGAGCGTGGCCCGGCACATGGACGGCTACAAGGTCGTCGTGACCAAGAGCACGGTGCCGATGGGGACGGGGGCGATGATCCGGAAGCTGATCGAGGAGAACCAGGCGCGGAAGGTCCCGTTCAGCGTCGCGAGCAACCCGGAGTTCCTGAGACAGGGGGCGGCGATCGAGGATTTCATGCGGCCGAACCGGATCGTGATCGGGGCCGAGGATCCGCAGGCCATCGCGATTCTCAAGGACCTCTACGACCCGCTGTACCTCATCGAGACGCCCTTCGTGGTGACGAACGTCCTGAGCGCCGAGATGATCAAGTACGCCAGCAACGCCTTCCTGGCGACGAAGATCTCCTTCATCAACGAGATCGCCAACCTGTGCGAGGTGGTGCAGGCGGATGTCCACGAGGTGGCCCGCGGGATGGGGCTCGACAACCGCATCGGCAGGAAGTTTCTCCATCCGGGCCCGGGATTCGGCGGCTCCTGTTTTCCCAAGGACACCCGCGGCATCCTGAACATGGCCAGGCAGGCGGGGGAGCCGGCCAGCATCGTCAGCGCGGTGATCGAGGTCAACGAACGCCAGATCGGGCGGATGGTGGAAAAGATCAGCCGGGCCGTCAACGGGTTGAAGGGACGCAGGCTTGCGTTCCTGGGTCTCTCCTTCAAGCCGAACACCAGCGACACGCGCGAATCGCCGGCCTTGCGGATCATCGGCGACGTGGTGCGGCAGGGGGCCGCTGTCCGGGCCTTCGACCCCGCGGCCATGGAGGATGCCCGCAGGACGCTCCGGGACATCGAGTATGCCGAGGACTCCTACGACGCGGCGCGCGGCTGCGACGCCCTGGTGATCGCCACGGAGTGGAACCAGTTCCGCAACCTCGAGTGGGACCGGATCAAGGCCGCGCTGCGGTCGCCGGTGGTGGTCGATCTCAGGAACATCTACGACTCCGGGCACATGAAAGAGCTGGGATTCCGGTACTACAGCGTGGGGCGCCCTGCTTGAGCGCGCCGCGATGTCTGGTGACGGGTGGGGCGGGGTTCATCGGGTCGCACATCGTCGAGGCGCTGGTCAGGGAGCGGCACCCGGTCGTCATCCTGGACAATTTTTCGACCGGCCGCAGGGAGAATCTCGAGGCCCTGCTCAGGTCCCGTCCGCAGGACGGCCCCGAGCCCGAAGTCATCGAGGGGGACATCCGCGACGCTGGCACGGCCCGCGAGGCGGTCAGGGGCGCCGACTGGGTCTTCCACCAGGCCGCCCTCCCCTCGGTGCCGCGGTCGATCGAGGACCCGCTTCTCAGCCACGAGGTCAACGCGAACGGCACCCTGGCCCTCCTGATCGCCGCCCGCGACGCCGGTGTCGCCCGGTTCGTCTACGCCTCGTCGTCGTCCGTGTACGGCGACACGCCGTCGCTTCCCAAGGTCGAGAGCATGCCCACGCAGCCGCTCTCCCCGTACGCCGTGAGCAAGCTGGCGGGGGAGCACTACTGTCTTGTTTTCCGCGCCCTCTACGGGCTCGAGACGGTGGCCCTGCGGTACTTCAACATCTTCGGCCCCAGGCAGGATCCCCGATCGCAGTACGCGGCCGTGGTCCCGAACTTCGTCACCGCGGCGCTCTCCGGCGCCTCCCCGCGCATCTTCGGGGACGGCCTGCAGTCCCGGGACTTCACCTACGTCGAGAACGCCGTCCAGGCCAACCTGTCGGCCTGCCGGGCTCCCTCCGGGGCCACGGGCATGGCCTACAACGTGGGATGCGGGTCGAAGGCGACCCTCCTCGACATGATCACGATGCTCGAGCGCATCACCCATAAGCCAATCAAGCCGATCCACGACGCCCCGCGCCCGGGCGACGTCCGGCATTCCTTTGCCGACATCGGGCGCGCCCGCCAGGGACTGGGATACGCGCCGGCCGTCGGTTTCGAGGAGGGTCTGCGCAGGACGGTGGCCTGGTTCGGGGCATGAAGCTCTCGGTCGTCATCCCCGTCTACAACGAGGCCGCGACGATCCTGCAGGTCATTGAACGGGTGCTGGCCACGCCGTTCACGAAAGAGGTCATCCTGGTCGATGACGGCTCGACGGATGGAACGCGGGAGATCCTCGGCGCGGCGCGGCGCGACAACGTCAAGGTGATTTTCCAGGGCGCCAACGCCGGCAAGGGAGCGGCACTGCGGCGCGGGTTCGAGCATGTGACCGGGGACGTGGTGGTCGTCCAGGACGCCGACCTCGAATACGACCCGGCCGACTACGGCACCCTCCTCGCTCCCATCCTGGAGGACAATGCGGACGTCGTGTACGGTTCGCGCTTCGGGGGGGAGTCGCACCGCGTCCTGCTCTACTGGCACTACCTTGGCAACCGGCTCCTCACGACCCTGTCCAACATGTTCACCAACCTGAACCTCTCGGACATGGAGACTGGATCCAAGGCGTTCCGCAGCTCGATCCTGAAGCACCTGCGCCTGCGATCGAACCGATTCGGGTTCGAGCCCGAGTTCACGGCGAAAATCGCGCGGCTCGGCTGCCGGGTGTACGAGGTTTCGGTCTCCTATCATGGACGCGGCTATGACGAGGGCAAGAAGATCACCTGGAAGGACGGTATCGCGGCGGTCGGTTGCATCGTCTGGTACCGCTTCTTCCGTTAGTCGGGCCCCGGACGATGCCGCGGCCCCGGTCTACGCCGTCATCCTCGCCGGCGGCGCGGGGACACGCCTGTGGCCGGTGGCCCGGGCGGCCCATGCCAAGCCGTTCGTGCGCCTGTTCGAAGGCGGGAGCCTCCTGCGCCGGACCTGGGACCGTATCGTGCCGCTGGTGGGGCGGCGCAACGTCGTGATCGTGACCGGCGCCGGGCAGGCGGTGGAGGCGAGGCGGGAGGCTCCGGGCGTGCCGGCGGCGAACATCATCGAGGAGGCGATCGGGCGCAATACGGCGGCATCGGTCGGCCTCGCGGCGCTCTGGATCCGCGCGCATCACGCGGATGGAATCATGATCGTGCTTCCGGCCGATCATTTCATCGAACCCGGGCCGCTGTTCCGCGCGACGCTTCGCCGGGGCATCGACGCGGTCATGCGGACCGATGGGCTGCTGACCCTCGGACTGCCGGTGCGCTCGGCCGACCAGGGCTTCGGGTACATCCTGCCCTCCGGGGAAAGAATCGCCCCGGGTATCGAGCGGGTGCGATCGTTCGTCGAAAAGCCGGGTCCCGCCAGGGCCCGCCGCATGGCCCGGGACGGCAGGTTCCTCTGGAACGCCGGGATTTTCGTCTGGCGGGCGTCGAAGATACTGCATGAGCTCGACGCGCACTGCCCGGGGGCGATCAGGCCGGGGCGCGCCTGGGCGAGCCGCAACCCGAAGACGCCCTGGCGCGTGGGGGCTGCGGTGCTCCGCCGGACGGCCGCGGAATCGATCGACAGGGCCGTTCTTGAGCGTTCCGGATCGGTCCTGGTGATGCGCGCCAGGTTCCGCTGGTCCGATCTCGGGAGCTGGGCCGCCGTGCACGATCACCTGCCCCGGGACCGGCGGGGCAACGCGTTCCTTGGCGAAGCGCTTGTCCAGGACGCCTCGGGATGCCTGGGCGTGAACCCGTCCGGGCTCTCGGTGTTCGTGGGTGTCCGGGACGTCGTCGCGGTGCGGTCGGGCGACATCATGCTCGTGTGCGGGCGGCAGGCCGCCCAGGACGTGCGCCGCGTCGTGGAGCGTCTGCGCGCCGGGCGCAGCCGGTATCTCTGAGGAGCCAGGCGTTGAGCCTTCCGTCCACCCGACTCGATCGCGTCATCAAGTGGGGCCTGCTCGGCCTCATCGCCTTCACCCCTCTCGCGTTCGGGACCGTCGAAGTCTGGTCGATCGCGGCGATGGAGTGGGGCATCCTGACCCTCCTCCTGGTGCTCGGATTGAAACGGGGCCTGGAGCCCCGGAAGTCACCGCCGGTCCGGCGGCCTCTGACCGGCCTCGAGATCCCGGTCGTCCTCTTTCTGGCTTTCTGCGCCTTGCAGACCGTTCCCCTGCCACTGGACTGGCTCGACCGGGTGTCCCCGGGTTCCGCCTCGTTCTACCGGGGGCAGGACCTCCGGGAAATCGCCGAAGAGAGGCGCCCCGGTGTCACGCGCAGCCGGACCGGGGATCCGCTGCTGCGGCAGGAGGACGCGCGGCCCCGTCCCGTGAGCATTCGTCCGGGCGAGACCTGGGCCAAGGTGAGGCTGATGGCAACGTTTTCCGGCCTTGTCCTGCTGATCGTGGCCTGGGCGGACGGGAGGCGGAGAATCGTCTTCCTCCTCTCCTCGGTGACGGTGATCGGGTTCCTGGTCGCGGTCCAGGGACTCATCCAGTTTCTGACTCCCAACGGCAAGATCTACTGGGTGCGAAGGAGCATCACCTCGAGCGGGTTCGGGCCTTTCGTCAACCATAATCATTTCGCCGGTTATGTCGAGATGGTGATCCCGGTCGCCGTCAGCCTGGCGTTCTACCTCATCGAGTTCCCGGAGCCCTATGAACCGCGCGCGGCACGCGATGCCGGACACCGCGATCTCGGGGGGGCGAGGCAGGGTTTCGTGGAGGAAATGAGCCGCTTCGGGCGGGGAGCCCTGGCGGTGTTCGCGGCCGTGATCCTGGTGGTGTCGTTGTTTTTCTGCCTGTCGCGGGGGGGCATTCTCTCGGCCGCCGTGAGCGGGCTGATCCTCTTCGCGCTGCTATGGGGGCGCATCCCCTCCCGGCGGCTCGCCTGGTCCTTTGCGGTCGCGATCCCGCTCTTTGTGGCGGTCCTCATCGTCTGGATTGGACCCGGTGTCGTGACGCGGCAGATGGGCACCTACAGCACCGTGGGCGGTGAGGCCTCGTTCCGCCTTCGCGCAATGGTGTGGAACAGCATGCTGCACAACCAGTCGCGGTTCCTGTGGGTCGGCTCCGGCCTGGGGACCTTCGAGGACAGCTTTGCCGCGTTCACGCCGCCGGGCGCCACGGCGCGGTGGGATAAGGCGCACAATGACTACCTGCAGGTCCTGTGGGAGACGGGTCTCGTCGGCGCCATCCTGTTCCTCGCCGCGGCCGCGGTCTTTTTTCGACGATACTGGTGGAGCGCGCTCCGGGGTCCCGCCCACCCGCTGGGACTGTTCCGCATCGGCATCGCGGTATCGCTCCTGAGCATCGGACTGCACTCGGTGGTCGACTTCAACCTCCAGATCGGCGCGAACGGGTTTCTCTTTGCCCTGCTTTGCGGGGTACTGATCGCGCTTCACCGCGAGATCGAGGGAAGGGACCGGGGTCGGGGGATCCCGTGACTGGCGACCGGCGAATGACATTGGATTGCAGGCCCCGGTAGAGGGTCGTATATTTGAGCCGTCCAGAATGCCAGGGCACACGAAGACTACGATGAAGCGACGCATAGTCCTTGTCCCGCTGTTTTTCGTCCTGCTGATTCTCGAGACGGTGTATTTCGGGAGGCAGGCCGTGGCGGGCTTCATGCGGCTCGGCGGTCAGGCCGCCTTCTTCCGGAGCGATTTCCCGGCCTCGCTGGGCTGGTACCGACGGGCGCTCGCCTGGGGTGGTGACCCGGGGCGCATCGAGTCGGACATCGTGCACCTGCTCCTGTACTCGCTCGACCAGCAGGAGGCCGGGCTGAAGACGAAGATGGCGATGCCGCTCGATGAGACGCTTTCCACGGCCCGCCGCCTGGTCGGGCGCCAGATCGATGAGGCTCCTCACCGTGCGTCGTCCTGGCATCTGGCGTCCGAGGTCTACCTCCACGAGGCCCGGCGGCAGCGCGCCGGACTGGCAGTGGACCTCTCGACGCTGCCGGAGGACCCGCTTGACAACCTCCTCCCGGAGGATTGGATGGGCATCGCGGCGCTCGAGGTCGCGACACGACTCGAGCCGAACAATGCCCTTTACTACGACCGTCTCGTGGACACGTATCTTCTCTCCGGGAACCCCGCCGCGGCATCGCCGTTCGCCCGGAAGGCCGTGGCGGCGCTGCCCGACGTGCTGGCGCACGCGTACCTGACCAATCCGAGGAGCGCCCCGGAGCTTCTCGAGGACGCGGTCCGGGGATTTGATGACGCGTTGTCGCGCGAGTCCATGGTCCCGCGCCCGACGATAGAGAGGGAGGCCGGCAGGCTGCTCGCCAGCCAGGGCCTCGACGCCCGCGCCATCCGGTACCTGGAGCGGTCCATGGATCTCGATCCCGCGTACTACGACGCCCTGATGGATCTGGCGATGTCGACCTACCGGTTGAAGGACTACTCGAAGGCCATCGGGTACTTCGAGGCGGGAGCCCGGATGCGCGAGGAGGAGCCCTGGCCCCACTACTATGCCGGGCTGTGCAACCTTGCGCTCGATCGTTCGGACCTGGCCCTGTCGGAGTTCCGGCTGGCGCGTGAGAAGGGGACGGGAGAGGTCAAGTTCTTCCAGCAGCTGGGGGAGACCCTCGACGCCGCCGGAAAGACCGTTGAGGCCGAGAGACAGTTCGTGGCCGCCGCCAATCTGAATCCCGCGGACATCTCGGCCTGGCGCTCCCTGCTTTCCTTCTACACGCGACACGACGATCACGCCGCGGCCGGGGAAGTCTGCTCGAGGATTCGCGCCCTGGCGCCGGACGACCTCTCCCTCCTCGAGCAGTGCGGCCCTCCGGGGCCGGGGTCGAACTGACATGCGCGCCCAGGGAATCCGCCACCCCATCCTCATCATCGGCGTGATCGGGTACGCGTTCCTGCTGTGCCTCGCCCTGCTCTGGCTGCACGTCAGCCCGGTCATGATCCTGGGCCTCACAGCGGGGGGCGCCGCCACCCTGTTGATCGGTCTGCAGCCTTACATCGGGGTGCAGGCTCTCGTCATGCTGCTCTTTCTGGAAGGGGCTGTCTCGACCGTCGAGGGGGTGACGGGGATGAAGGTGCTCGGCGTGGTCATCCTGCTCGCCTGGATCGGAAACCTGGCGATGCGCCGGAGCGCTTCGAGCCGCTTCGATCTGTTCGCCGTCGCGCTCCTGGGGTTCCTGGGCTGGGGAAGCATCACCGTCATCTACGCCAACGACGGGGCCCTCGCGACCACCCGGATGCTCACGTTCGCCCAGCTGGGGCTCGTCGCGATGATGTTCAGTTCCGTCGTCGACTCACCGAAGCGGCTGCGCGGCGTTTATGCCGCCTACGTCGTCTGGGCGCTGGTTTCAACCCTGATCGCCATCGGCGGTTATTACCTGGGATTCAGCGCCGTGGCCAGCGGGCTGGTCGGCAACCGGAACCTCCTGGCGCTCTATGTCAATGTGGCGATCGTCTGCGCTTACCTTCTGCACCAGACGACGGAGAGCCGTGTCGTCCGGACGGCTATTGCCCTGGCGATCCCCGTTTTTTTCCTCGGCCTGGCGCTGAGTTTTTCACGGACGGGCCTGATCGTGCAGGGCGTGGCGCTTCTCGCGGTATGGTACCGCGTCGCCCGGCAGAAGGGGTTCCTGATCCTCGGAGGCTCGCTCGCCGCCCTCGCCCTCATCACCGTTCTCCTGCCCACCGCGTTCTGGCAGAGGGCCGGGTCGATCGTGCCCGTCATCGAGAGGCAGCAGGACACTTTCGGATTGCGCGTGCGGCTGTGGAAGGCCGGAATGAAGATGATCCAGGATCACCCGGTGACCGGCGTCGGTCCGGGCAACTTCGTCATCACGGCGCGGCGATACGCCCAGGGGGAGATGCGAGCCTTCCAATTGAGCGCCCACAACACCTACGTGAGCGTGGCGGCCGAGACGGGAATCGTCGGCCTGGCGGCATTCCTCCTCCTGGCGGTCCTGGCCCTGCGGGACTCCAGAAAGGCCATCCATGCCGCCCGGGCGGCGGGACGCAGGGACCTGGAAACCTACGCGATCATCAGCGAGGTCTGCCTTCTGGTCGTCATGGCGACGGGCGTAACCATGACGGTCGAGGGATTGAAGATATTCTGGTTCCTCCTGGGCCTCTCCCTGGCCGCGAGGCGGGTGGTCATGGCAGCGGAGACAAGCACGTCGGCGGCGGTCGGATCCACCGGCGTGGCCCCCCTCCCTCCCGACGAGCGGGCCTGGGGCCTGGCGACTTCGGATACGAGGTGAGGGTGAAGGCCGCCGGCGCATCGTCCTACATACCGTTCTACAAGCCCTGGACCGACGGGCGCGAGACCGCCGCCGTCACGGACGCGATCCGCTCGGGCTGGCTGACGACGGGGCCGAGGGTGAAGCTCTTCGAGGAGCGGATCAGGCGTTACGTCAAGGCCGGCCATTCCGTGGCCCTGAACTCGTGCACCGCAGCGCTGCATCTCGCCCTCGCAGCAGCGAAAGTCGGCCCCGGTGACGAGGTGATCACCTCCCCCTACACCTTTGCCGCGACGGGCGAGGCCATCCTCTACCTGGGGGCGAGGCCGGTGTTCGCCGACATCGTGCCGGGAACACTCAACATCGATCCGGAGGCGGTGGCGCGCGTCGCCTCCCGCCGGACCCGCGCGATCGTCCCGGTTCACATCGCCGGCCTTCCCTGCGACATGGCGCCAATCCTGGAAACGGCCCGCCGGCGCGGGGCCGCCGTCATCGACGACGCGGCCCACGCCCTCGGGGCCAGGATAGGACCGCATCCCATCGGATCGATCGGCACCATGACCTGCTTCAGCTTCTATGCCACGAAGAACCTGACGACCGGAGAAGGGGGCATGGTGACCACCGGGAACGAAGGCCTGGCCCGCCGGGTCAGGCGACTGAGCCTGCACGGGCTGAGCCGGGACGCCTGGAAGCGGTACTCGCGCGCCGGGTCCTGGCGGTACGACATCCTCGAGATGGGCTACAAGTACAACCTCACCGACCCCGCGGCGGCGATGGGCCTGGCGCAGTTCGCGAAGTTCCCGGCCATGCAGGCGCGCCGCCGCCGCATCGCCCTCCGCTACAACCGGCTGCTGCGGGACTGCGAGGCGTTCGATCTCCCCATGGAGGTCCGCGGGCTGACGCACGCGTGGCATCTTTATGTCCTCAGGCTCCGGCCAGGCATCCTGAATGTGGGTCGCGATCGCTTCATCGAGGCCCTCCGCGGGAAAGGCATAGGGACGAGCGTCCACTTCCTCCCCCTGCATCTTTTCTCGCTCTACCGCAAGACCTTCGGCTACCGGCGGGGAAGCTACCCGAACACCGAGACCGAGTCCGCCCGGGCGATTTCCCTCCCACTGTATCCCGGGCTGACGATGAGCTATCAGGACCGCGTCGTGGATGTGCTTGTCTCGCTCGCGTTCCG
>JANMQK010000236.1:0-5576 GCA_031370485.1 Acidobacteriota bacterium
CTGAAAAGCGCCAGCGCGACGAGACTCGTGACGCGGCACGCCGTGAGCCTGGTCTTCAACCTGCCGATCGCTTACAAGGAACGGATCGCGTCGGTCCCCGGAGTCAGGCGGGTGGCCATCGTGAACTGGTTCGGGGGCGCCCGCCGGGCGGGAGACTTCAAGGACTTCTTCCCGAACCTGGCGGTCGAAGCCGATACCTATCTCGCGATCCACCCGGAGTTCATCCTCCCCGAGGAGCAGAAGAAGGCCTTCCTCGAGGATCCGCGGGGGTGCATCGTCGGGAAAAGGACCGCTGACCGCTTCGGATGGAAGGTCGGCGACACGTTTCAGCTCGAGAGCTTCATCCCGCCTTACCGCACCGGGCAGCCGTTCCAGTTCATGGTCCGGGGCATATTCGACTCCGATCCGGTTCGTTTCCCGGGCACCGACACCTCCGCGATGTTCTTCCAGTACAAGTATCTCTTCGAGGCGACCAACCGGCGGGTTGGCGCGGGGACCTACGCCATCGAGATCGACGACCCCGCGCGGGCGGGCGCCGTCAGCAAGGCGATCGACGACCTGTTCGAGAACAGCGACGCCCAGACCCGGACGGAGACCGAGGCGGCTTTCCGGGCGGGCTTCATCGCCATGGCCGGGAACCTGGCCTTCCTCCTGAACACAATCGCGCTGGCGGTCACCTTCACGATCCTGCTGGTGACCGCCAACACGATGAGCATGGCCGTGAGGGAAAGGCGCACCGAGATCGCCGTCCTCAAGACACTCGGGTTCCCGAGCCGCCTGGTCATGGGTCTCATCCTCGGCGAATCGGCCATCCTCGGCGCCCTCGGCGGCGCGGTCGGCCTGGTGTTCGGATGGCTGATGATCCGCGCCCTCCCGAGCCTGCCGTTCATCGGCGACGCCGTGCGCGGCTTCCCCGAGCTCGGTCTCTCGCCCAGGATCGGGTCGCTCGGCTTCAGCCTGGCGCTCGGCCTGGGGCTCGCGGCCGGTCTCGTGCCGGCGGTGCTCGCCTACCGGTCACGGATCACCGACATGCTGAGGCAGGCTTGATGGCGCTCCCGATCTCCTACAACGTCCGCAATCTCCTGGTGCGCTGGAAGGTCACCCTCCTGGCGATTTTCGGTGTCGGTCTGGTCGTCACCGTCATCGTCGTCCTCCTGGCGATGTCGACCGGGTTCCGCCTGGCCCTGAGGGCGACAGGCAGCGACACGAACGGGATCGTCGTGCAACGGGGGTCCGGTTCCGAGCTGACGTCCTTCTTCAGCCGGGAGAACGCCAACCTGATCGTCGTGGACGGCCGCGTGGCCAGGGGCGCCGACGGGCAGCCCCTCGCATCGCCCGAGATCGTCGTCGTGGCAAGTTTTCCGAAAAAAATGGACGGCGAGCCGACGAACGTCACCGTGCGCGGGGTCACGCCCCGCGCTTTCCAGGTGCGAAGCGGCATCGTCGTGCGCGAGGGCCGCGGATTCACCCCCGGTCTGAACGAGATCATCGTCGGAGCCCGAATCCTGGACCGGGTGAGCGGGCTCGCGCTCGGGAGCAAGGTCCGCATCCAGAGGCGCGATTGGGAGGTCGTCGGTGTCTTCACGGCCGACGGCGGCGCCTTCGAGAGCGAAATCTGGGGCGACTTCGACATCATGGGGCCTGCTTTCTTCCGGAGCGGCGGCCAGAACTCGCTGACCCTCCGTCTCGCCGACCCTCGGACGCTGCCCCAGTTCGACAAGGACCTGCAGGAGAATCCGCAGATGCAGGTCGAGATGCTCGGGGAACGCACGTATTACGAAAACCAGTCCAAGACCGTCTCGGATCCGCTCCTGGCCCTGACGTATTTCGTGTCGTTCTTCATGGGGATTGGCGCCGTATTCGGCGCCATGAACACCATGTACGCCATCGTGGCGGCCCGCACGCGGGAAATCGGGACACTCCGGGCTCTCGGCTTCTCGCGCCTCAGCATTCTCGTCTCATTCCTCGTCGAATCGGTGTTCCTCGCCGTCGTCGGAGGGGCCGTCGGCTGCCTGCTCGCGTTCCCGATGAACGGCTTCACGACGGGCACGGGCCAGACCGCGAGCTTCAGCGAGGTCGCATTCGCCTTCCGCATCACGCCTTCCGACCTGATGGTGGGGATGTTCTTCGCCGTCGTGATGGGGATGATCGGCGGTGTCTTTCCTGCCTTCCGGGCCTCGCGACTGCCGATCACCTCCGCCTTGCGGGAGGCGTAACAGCCCATCAGACCGGAGCGGTAGGACGGCCCGACCGCAACCGCGCCGGGCCGCCCTCCTGCGTACCTGCTCGCCTAGGCTTTCAGTGTGGGCTGCCCCGGCTTCCAGTTCGCGGGGCAGAGGCTCCCGGTCTGGAAAGCCTGCAGGACGCGGAGCGTCTCGTCGACGCTGCGGCCCACGTCCAGGTTGTGGATCACCTGGTACTGCAGGACCCCCTTGGGATCGATGATGTAGAGCCCGCGCAGGGCGATCCCCTTGTCCTCGGCCAGCACGCCGTACTTGCGGCTGACGTCCTTGGTGAGATCGGAGGCGAGAGGGAAATTCAGCTCGCCGAGGCCGTTCTTGTCGCGCGGCGTCTTGATCCAGGCGCGGTGCGAGAATTTCGAGTCGGTGCTCACGCCGAGGATCTCGGCGCCCGCCGCGCGGAAGCGGTCGGCCGCGTCGGAGAAGGCGATGATCTCGGTCGGGCAGACAAACGTGAAGTCGAGAGGGTAGAAAAAGAGCACCAGCCACTTCCCCCGGTAGTCGGCGAGGCTGACGTTCTTGTCGAGGTTCTCCATGTTTTTCGTCGAAGGCATGTTGAAGTCGGGGGCCGGGCCGCCGATCTTCGCGATGTCCATCGAGGCGCCTGCAGCGTGCATTGTCCCGGAAAGGGTGATCGAGCCTATCTGGTTCGTCATTCGCGGTCTCCTGTGTGGTGTCGGGTGACAAGTGACGTCATGGTTCACTGCGGGCGCCGCCCGCGGCGTCGCAGGCGGCGCAATGGCCCAGGTACTCGAGCCGGTAACCGGTGACGGAGAAGCCGTCTCCGGGAATTTCGGGGACAATCTCAGGGCGCCGTGCCACGTCCACGTCGTCGATCCGGCCGCAGCGGACGCACCGGCTGTGGTCGTGCGGATCGGTCCGCGCGTCGAAGTGCGCCACGCCGTCGGCGTGCACGATCCTCGACGCCGCTCCGGCGCGCAGCAGCAGGTGGAGCGTCGTGTACACGGTTGCCCGCGAAAGCCCGCGGACACGGCGGAGCACCTCGCGATAAAGATTCTCGGCGGTGGGGTGGTCGCAGCGGGCAGCCAGCGACGAGTAGATCGCACGGCGCTGCCGGGTGCTTCGCCCGCCGACAGCGCGGATCAGCGCGTCGAGCGAGTCGGTCCCCCGGGGTCGGGCAGTCCTTGCCATTGTCATGACTCCTTCGGAGTAACGAGAGTATGGCTCCCCGGTATCATTGTCAATATTGATTATTGTTAATCCGCTAAGTAACCATGGATGTGAAGCTTACAGTTGGCTAACTATTTCGCTTCGAGGGCCGGCGGGAGGCGCTCCTCCGGCGTGCGACCGGTCCGGCCGCGGGTGGAACGATGCCGCAGGCGTGCGCCACTCCGTCCCGGTAGGAAAGCCACATCTCGAGAGTGCGCGCCAGGACCCGTCGCAACCGGTCGGCCGTGCCTTCCGATTCGACATGATCGAGAACCATCCGCCAGGCCATTTTCCGGTGGCCGGTCTCGACCATGTGATGCGCCCGCTTCAGGTCGAGATAGCGCGGGTCGACGCCGTAATGCCTCACCAGCGCCGTCGAGCGAATCGCCCGCTCCGCGTCGATCGGCTCTTCCGTTTTCGCCGACGCGATCCGCCCGCGATCCTCGACACTGCCCTCGATGAAAATCGTGACCACCGCGGCCCCCTCGATCCAGGGCCGCTTTGTCGTGACCTGATCGATCCAGGCCCGGTACCGCTTCGCCTTTGCGGGGAGCGCGATGGTCTCGAAGGCTTTGCGCGGGAAGCCGAGCCCCTCCATCATCTTCAGGAACAGCTCGGGATGCGGCACGCCCAGGCTCAGCGCGCCGGTCTCCTCCTCGTAGAGATTCTCCGCCAGATCGCGGCGGACGTCCGGATGGGGACAGCGCGCGTGCACGCGGCTGAGGAACACCGGGAAGTCACGGACGTAGACTCCGAACTCCTGCCGGTAGTGCTCCAGAAGCTGCGGACGTGTCGCCCGGCCTTCGTTGATATGGGGCCAGGCCCAGTGGTTTTTTCGATCCATGACGTCGAGCAGATCGGCTTGAAGCGTCCCGACACCCCGCTTCATCGTCGCGCACCTCCTTCCGGTGCCCCCCGTCCTGTCGGCGTCGCCGGCGCCTCGTCTTCCGCCGGCTCCGGCTCCGGCGTCGGCGAATCGTCCCCGGGTTCCGCCTGGGGAGGCGCATCGGGCGGACCCTGCGGGATCGCGTCGGGGGCCGGCGGTCCCTGGCCCGCGCCCGGTTGATCCCCCTCCACGGGGGGCGGGATCTGGAACGGGACACCGGGCTTCGGCGGTGGAGGCGCCGGAGGCGGCACCTGCCTGGGTGGCCGCGGCCTGGGCAGCGGCTCCTGCCCCGCCGGCGGCAGCACGAGCCCGGGCGGGGGGACCAGGAGCCAGCGCTCCTGGGGCACCAGCGAACGGTAGATCTCGCGCGCCGTCGCTTCGTCGACCCGCAAGGTGACATGGATCGCGGCCGCGCGCTCGGCGGCGCCGCGCCGGATCCGAAGCAGGGAGGACGCGAAACCGCGGAGGGCCGCCCAGCCCGACGCCACCGAGGCGCCCGATGGCGAGCCCGCGACCCGGATCGTGACCGGCTGCTTGAAGGCGAGGGAGAACTCGGTGGGCGGATCCGGCGGCAGGGCGTCAACGGCGTCCTCGTCGTCGAGACCCGCCTCGATCTGCTCCGGAGTCAGAGGCGACAGCCTCGGGTCTCCTTCCTTCTCTCCAAGCGAGAAGATCCCCGCCATCTGGGGAGGCGCCGGAGCGGGCTCCTCCGCCGCCGGTCGCAACCCGTGGATTTCGACGCCGTCCAGGGGAACCTCCCTGAGAGTCATCCCGACCAGCCGGTAGAGGAGCCTGCGCTCCTTGACGTCGAGCACGACGTAGGGCTGGCGCGCGGAGGAGAGCGCGTAATCGGCCTCGAGCCGCGCCACGCGGCTCCGCTCCTCGCGAAGATCGCCCCGCGTCACCCTGGCGGCAGTGGCGGCCCCGGCGCCCTGCCGCGCCGGCGCCAGGCCCAGAAGCGTCGCGCCGACCGCCGCGGCCGCCAGCAAACCGGAGATCGTCCTCCGGCCCACCCGGAACCTGCCCGCTCCTCGAACCGCCTGCCGCATCGTGTCCCGCCCTTCCCTCTTTCCGATTCCGACAGGTCCGGGTTTTCTAGTAGATGAAAACCTGCGTCCCGACCTTCACCTTTTCGTAGACGGTCTGGAGATCAGCGTCTCCGAGCCGGACGCACCCGTGGGTGATGCTGAGCCCGAGCGCTCTCTGGTAGAGCGTGCCGTGAATCAGGTAACCGTCTCCGAGATCCATGGCATAGGCGCCCAGCTCGGCCGGCGCGAGCC
>JANMQK010000303.1:0-25527 GCA_031370485.1 Acidobacteriota bacterium
CGGACCCGACGGCCGTCTATTTCGCGCTCAACTCCATTTCGGGCGACCTCGTCCTGATCGACGTGATGTTGCGCACGGGCGCCCCGGTGACCTTCGACGCCTTCACCCTCGAGATCCACTACGAACCGGGGCTCGTCCACCTCGGCGGCGATTTCACCTCCTCGCCTTTCACCGGCACCCCCTTCGGCACCTGCAACCAGTGCGTGGGCCTGTGCGACGCCAATCCTTGCGTGAAGTGCGGGGACTGCACAGGGACCGCCATCCTGACGAAGCAGACCAACAGCCCGCTCTGCGGGTCGAACGGGCCGATGGCCGACGGCGATGGGATTCTCCTCCTCGGGGCGAGCATCAACGGGCAGAGCGTGACGCTGAGCGGCTGTTCCCCCTCCCTCACCACCGTTCTCGCCGGGCAAGTCAAACTCATGACGCTCGGCTTCTTGGCCACCACGCTCGGGACCAGCCGCATCCAGCTGTTCACGAACCCGATCGCCAGCGAGCATGGCGATTGTGAGATACTACGCAGCGACCCAGCCGGCCCGGTGGTCGACTTGGGGATTCCCTGCCGGGACGGGAACGCGACGATCACGGGGTCCCAGTAACGCTGCTTCCCGGACCGCGGTCGATCCGGGCGGACAGCGAGGAGGCAGAGCGGCATGGAAGACAAGGTCGTGGCCCATCTCATGAACGGCGAGACGAAGCGCGGCTTCACGCAGGACTTCCGGCCGGACGCCGATACGTTTCACCTTCTCCCGAGCGAGGGGGGCGGCATACCGACCACCATCAGGCTGGACGACCTGAAAGCGCTGTTCTACGTCAAGGATTACGGGTCGATGCGCCGCCAGGTCGAGCGCGCCAAGCGCTTCGGCGGCACGCCGCCGCAGGGACAGAAGACGATCGTGGAGTTCAAGGACGGCGAGAAGATCTGGGGCTACGCGGAGGAGTACGCTCCGGACACCCGGGGCTTCTACTTCATCCCGGCCGACCCTCAGGAAAACAACACCCGGGTCTTCATCGTCAACTCCTCGGTGAAGCAGATCAAATTTGAGGACTGAAAAGGTGGGCGCATGATCGGGTCTCGAAGGCTGGCGTTCGCCGCGGTTTCGATCCTGGCGGCGGCCCTGCTGGCGGCCGCCTCCCCCTCCCCTGGCGCGACCAACTCGGCCCGCTACCGCTTCGAGGCCAACAAGTGGCTCTCGCTCGACCTCGCCGCGGACGACGTGCGGACGGAGGTCATCAAGTTCCAGTGGCCGGCAACAATGCTGGGCGTCAAGACCGGGTACAAGGCGACCGTCAAGGTGGTCAACGGCTCCTCCCACCAGGCCGGCATCGGCCTGGCCGTCGCGCTCTTTGACGAGGACTCCAAGATGGTCGGGGCCGGTACCGCCGGAACGACGCTGGGCACCATCGACCCCGGCGGATCGGCGGAGTTCACCATCGACTTCAACCACCTGACCCAGCGGCTGGAAACGGCCAGCCAGTTCCAGATCGCCCTCGAGGTCCGCTAGCCCCGACCCCCTGCTCCCCCGCGCTGCCGTCCTTTTGACAGTCTTCCGGGGCTCCGCATATGATGCGGCCTTCCTCCGGCAACGGTCCGCCCGGCAAGGCCGGCCCGGTCCCGCCGGTCCCGACCAGCCACCACGAGGTGAACCGATGGGTATCTCCACCGACGCCATCCACGCGGGGGTCAGGCCCGACCCTTCCACGGGGGCGATCATGACGCCGATCTACCAGACCTCCACCTATGCCTACGAGGGCCTCGGCATCAGCAAGGGCTACGACTACGCGCGGACAATCAATCCGACCCGCTCCGCGCTCGAGGAGAACCTCAAGGTCCTGGAGCAGGGAAAAGCCGCCTACGCCTTTGCGTCGGGCATGGCGGCCATCAACGCGGTCATGACCCTGCTCAAAAGCGGGGACCACGTGGTGGTCAGCGACAACGTCTACGGCGGGACCTACCGACTCTTCGCCAGGGTCCTGGAGGACTTCGGGCTGAAGTTCAGCTACGTCGACACGTCGCACCTCGACCGCATCGAGGCGGCCCTCCGGCCCGAGACGCGGATGGTCTACGTTGAGACGCCGACCAATCCCATCATGACGCTGACCGACCTCGAGGCCGTGGCGGGGCTGTGCCGCCGCCGCAAGCTGATTTCGGTCGTGGACAACACGTTCCTGACTCCCTGCTTTCAGCGCCCGCTGCTCCTGGGGGCCGATATCGTGGTCCACAGCACGACGAAATACCTGAACGGCCACTCGGACAGCGTCGGCGGGGCCGCCATTCTGGCGCGCGAGGAGCACGCGGAGAGAGTGAAGTTCGTGCAGAACTCGGCTGGCGCCATCCTGTCCCCCTTCGACTCCTGGCTGGTCCTGCGGGGCATCAAGACCCTGCCGCTGCGGATGCGCGCGCACGACGCGGGGGGCCGCGCCGTCGCCGCGTTTCTCGAACGCCACGCCAAGGTCGCGCGCGTCCTCTACCCTGGCCTCGCGAGCCACCCCCAGCACGCGCTGGCCTCGAAGCAGGCGAGCGGCTATGGGGGGATGATCTCGTTCGTCCTGAAGAGCGGTGTCGACCCGGGACGGTTCTTCGGACGCCTGCGCCTGTGCGCTCTCGCGGAGAGCCTGGGCGGAATCGAGACCCTCGTCTGCCAGCCCTCCTCCATGACGCATGCCTCGGTGCCCAAGGAGGAGCGGGAGCGGCTCGGTATCACCGACAACCTGGCGCGCATCTCGGTCGGCTGCGAGGACGTGGACGACGTCATCGCCGATCTCGACCAGGCGCTCGTGGTGGCCTGAGCGGAAACGCCCGGCCGGATTTCCCGGCGCGCGAGGATGCGGGTCTTGCCCGCCCGCGCCGTTGCACCTAGAATTGCGGCCCTCCGCGCGGCCTGAGCGCGGAATACCACTGCCGTGAACCGGGTGACAGGGAGGACGACGATGAGAACGACCCGCCTCGCACCGGCTTTGCTCGTCTGCGCCGCCGTGCTGGTCTGCGCGCCCGCGGGCCGGGCGCAGGAGGAGCCGCCGCTAATCCCGGCAGCCCCGGCGCCGAAGGAGGCACCCCCCGTCGAATCGACGGCGCCGCCCCCCGCCCCGGCTCCGGGCACGCGCCTCCGAACGACTCTCAACCTCGCCCGCTGGCGCGAGATGACCGCCCGGGAACGACAGACGTTCGTCGAGGGGGCGGTGATGGGCCTGCGGTACATCACGTTTCAGCTCCGCGGCGCCCTGGGGCCCGACGACGCCGTGCCGCCCGAGCGCCTGGACGCGATGACGCGATTCGTGCGGGAGTACTACCCGCGCTTTCCGGCGGAGGACTACCTGCAGGAGATGGAGCGAATCTACCTGACCGCGGAGGGGCAGAACCTCTCGATGACCGAGTGTTTCCTCATGGCGTTCCGGCGGATGAACGGGCGCTGAGAGGAGCGACGCTGCTCAGGGATTGTCTTTGCCCGCTTTGACGGAACTGACGATCCAGGAGAGCGCATTCCTGTCACCCTCGTTGACATCCACCGCCAGGATCTCGGGGAGCTCGTAGGAATGGAGTTCCTTCACCGTCTTCTTGACGTCTTCGAGCATCGGGCGGGTGGTCTTGATGATCAGGAGCTGCTCCGTCTCGTTCCAGACCTTCCCCTTCCATCGATAGACCGAGCGGATCATCGGCACCATGTTGATGCAGGCCGCTTCCTCGCGCTGCACGAGGACCTGGGAGATGTTCTGGGCTTCCTTCTCGGTCGAAACGGTGCAGAAGACCATGACGACTGAATGTTCACTCATGCCGGCATTATAGGCCGCTGCGACGATGAGTCAAGGACGCGCGTGAAGAACCCGCCGGGGCCGGTCGCATGATCCACTTCACCGCCACTGGCTGGCGCGCCCTCATCGCCGAGGAGTTCACGCTGGCGAACGTGCGCCGGGTCGCGGGCGCCGTGGCACGGAGCCTCATTGAGAAGGGCGTGGCACGGCGCGGGGTTTTCATCGGCTACGACACCCGCTTTCTCTCGGATCGATTCGCGCGGGAGGCGGCGTCCGTGCTCTCCGATCTGGGCGTCCCGGTGACCCTGGCCAGGGCTCCCGCACCGACACCGGCCGTGGCGCTGGCGGTCGTCTCGGGGCGGAAGGCCTTTGGCCTGAACATCACGGCAGGCCACGAGCCCCCGGAATACAGCGGGATGAAGTTCACCGCCGCCGACGGCGCGCCGGCGCCGCCCGACGTCATCCAGGCGATCGAGCGGCTCGCGAACGAGATCCCTCCGGCCGGCCCTTCCACACCGCCAGCCGCCGACGGGCGTTCCAGGGCCGGGACGCGGAAGGGACGGCGTGGCGCCCGCGGGGTGCGCATGGCTGACATCCGCGCCGCGTACCTTCGCCGGCTGGGCGGTCTGACGCGCACCGCGGCGATCCGCAAGGCCCGCCTGAAGATCGCGTGCGACCCGCGGCACGGCGCATCGATCGGATACCTCGACGGGGCCCTGGCGAAGGTCGCCCGGGGCCTCGAGACGATCCACGCCGACCCCCACCCCGAGTTCCGGGGCGAGAGCCCGGGCTGCGAGGAAGCCGATCTGAAGCCGCTGTCCCGGCTGGTGCGCAGAGGCCGCCTGCACCTGGGACTCGCCACCGACGGCGACGGCGACCGCTTCGGCATCATCGACGCCGGGGGCGCATTCATCCAGCCGAACTACTTCCACGCGATCCTGGCGGACTACCTGCTGGAGACCCGCCGCCCGCCGGGCGGGGTGGTCCGCTCGATCGCCACCACCCACCTGATCGACGCGGTCTGCGCGCTGTACGGCCGCGCCGTGTACGAGACCGCGGTGGGCTTCGCGCACCTGAGCCGTCATCTCACGTCGCGGCGCGCCTTCCTGGCCTGCGAGGAGAGCGCGGGGCTGGGTCTTCGCGGCCACGTCCCGGAGCGGGACGGGATTCTCGCCGGGCTACTGGCCGCCGAGATGGTGGCGGTGCGGCGCAAGAGCCTTCGCGATCAGATCGCCGACCTGCTGCGCAAGGTCGGGCCGCTCCACAGCCGCAGGATCGATTATCATACGGACGCCGCGACGCGCGATCGGCTGATGCGCCGGCTCGAGGAAATCCCCGCGGTCTTTGCGGGGAAACGCGTCGCGAGCTGCGACACGACGGACGGGCGCAAACTGACCTTCACCGACGGCTCCTGGATCCTGTTCCGCGCGGCGGCTGGATTTCAAACCGTCCGCTGCTACGGGGAGGCCCGCACGACCCGTGACCTCGAGGCCCTGATGGCATCGGCGCGCGATCTAATCGGACGGACCTGACACCCATGGCTGCGATCCGTGACGTCCTGGCGCGCGAGATCCTGGATTCGCGCGGCAACCCCACGGTCGAGGTCGAGATTCTCCTCGACGACGGCCGGGGCGGCCGCGCCGCGGTGCCCTCCGGCGCTTCGACCGGCTCGCGCGAGGCGATCGAGCTGCGTGACAAGGACCCGAAGCGATTCGGCGGCAAGGGGGTCCTGAAGGCGGTCGAAAACGTCGTCTCGATTCTGGGGCCGGCGGTGCACGGCCTCGATCCCTGTGATCAGGCAACACTCGATGGGCGGCTGCGCGCCGCCGACGGCACGCCCGGGGCCTCCCGGCTGGGGGCGAACGCGCTCCTGGGAGTTTCGCTGGCGGCCGCGCGCGCGGCGGCCGCGAGCCGCGGCCTGCCCCTCTACCGCCACCTCGGCGGCGACACCGCCCGCGATCTCCCGGTGCCGCAGTTCAACATCCTGAACGGCGGCGCGCACGCCGACAACAACGTGGACATCCAGGAGTTCATGGTGGTCCCGACGGGGGCCAGGACCTTCCGCGAGGCGCTGCGCGCCGGCGCGGAGATCTTCCACGCCCTGCGCGACACTCTGAAGGCGCGCGGCCTGCGGTCGGGACAGGGGGACGAGGGAGGCTGGGCCCCCGACCTGGGCTCGGACACCGAGGCGGTCGAGGCGGTGGTGGCCGCCATCGAGGCCGCCGGCTACCGTCCGGGCGAGGATGTCGCGATCGCCCTGGATGTCGCGGCCAACGAGCTGCGCAAGGACGGGGCGTATCATCTTGAAAGCCAGGATCCGCCGCAGCGGTCGTCCGAGCAGTTGGTGGCGTTCTACGCCGATCTCGTCCGCCGCCATCCGATCGTGTCGATCGAGGACGGCCTGTCGGAGGATGACTGGGAGGGGTGGGAGCTCCTGACGCGGTCACTCGGGGAGGCCGTGCAGCTGGTCGGGGACGACATCTTCGTCACCAACGTGGCGATCATCGAGGAGGGGATCCGGCGCAAGGTGGCGAACGCCGTCCTGATCAAGCCGAACCAGATCGGCACTCTTACGGACACCATCCGCGCCATCGAGACAGCCCGCCGCGCCGGGTATGCCACGGTGCTGTCGCACCGTTCCGGCGAGACCGAGGACACCTTCATCGCCGACCTGGCTGTCGCCCTGAACCTCGGTCAGATCAAGACCGGGGCGCCTTCGCGCGGCGAGCGGGTCGCGAAGTACAACCAGCTGCTGCGCATTGAGGAGGAGCTGGGGAGCCGCGCGCGCTACCCCGGCCGCTCTGCCTTCGAACGCGGCGGCGCCGCGCGGGCCGCACGGTGACCCCCGCACCCGGGGCCGCGCCCCCCTCCGACATGAGCCGGAGGGCCTTGCAGGTCCTCTTCTGGTCCATCGCGCTCTCTCTGGGCTTCAACGCGCTGTTCGGCGACATGGGGCTCATCCAGGCCGGGCGCCAGCGGCGCCTCGCCGCCCGCCTCGAGCGGGAGGTCGGCTCGGTGCGGGCCCAAAACGAGGCGGCCCTCGCCGAGATCAAGGCCCTGCGGCAGGATCCCTACCGGATCGAGACAATCGCGCGCGAGGAGCTGGGGTTGGCCCGCCCGGGGGAAATCATCTTCCTGTTCAACATTCCCGGGAACACTCCCCAGGACGCGCCCTCCGCGACACAGCGCTGAATCTCCAGAGCCTGCCGGGAGGGGGGAGGCGCGCGTTGCGGGCGCGGTACGGCTCCGCGCGCCCGGATGCGCTTCGCTGACGGGCGTGCGGCCTTGACACTCGCTTTGGGGTCTGCCTATACTGCTGACTCCGACGCGGGGTGGAGCAGCCTGGTAGCTCGTTGGGCTCATAACCCAAAGGTCGCGAGTTCAAATCTCGCCCCCGCCACCAATATCATCAGGAGTTCTGAAGGGGGTGGCGCCTGCCGCCCCCTTCGCTTTTTCGAGATTGGACATCATCCACGTCAGGGGAACGGCCCTCGGGGAATCGATGGCGCTGATCGTGGTCGTTGACTAGAGACAGCACAGAGGTCGTCCCCTTCCCGACGGCGCTCGCCGTCTGGGTGCGGGTCGCCCTCAACAGCTTCGGCGGGCCGGCCGGGCAGATCGCCGTGATGCACCGCATCCTCGTCGAGGAGAAGAGATGGATCGGCGAGGAGCGGTTCCTGCATGCCCTGAATTTTTGCATGCTCCTCCCCGGGCCCGAAGCCCAGCAGCTCGCGATCTACATCGGCTGGCTACTACACGGCTACAGAGGCGGCCTCGTCGCGGGGTCGCTCTTTGTTCTGCCGGGTTTCCTGGCGATTCTCGTCCTGAGCTTCATCTATGCCGCGTTTCAGAAGACCGCGGTTGTCGCGGCGCTGTTCTTCGGCCTGAAGGCCGCGGTGCTCGCGGTGGTCGTCGAGGCCGTCGTCCGGATCGGCCGCCGCGTCCTCAAGAACGAAGCCATGCTCGGCATCGCCATGCTCGCCTTCGTCGGGATTTTCTTCTTCAGGGTGCCGTTCCCGATCATCGTTCTCGGCGCCGGGTTGGCGGGGCTGCTGGGAGGGCACCTCCGGCCACGAACCTTCGTGGTGATCGCGCCCCGCGAACCTGGCCCGGCCAGTGAAACGGGCTCGGTCGTGGATGCGCTTCTCCGGGATCGGGGCCCGGTCCTGGCACGCCCTTCGCTGATGCGCTCCATCCGAATCGCGGGTCTGTTGCTCTTTCTCTGGCTGGGCCCTGTCGCCGTGCTCGCGATGTTCCTCGGACCGGAAGACGTCTTTGTGAAGGTGGGAATCTTCTTCAGCAAGGCGGCGATGGTCACCTTCGGCGGCGCCTACTCGGTCCTCGCCTACGTCGCGCAGCAGGCGGTCGATTATTACGGCTGGCTCCGGCCGGGCGAGATGCTGGATGGACTGGGGATGGCCGAGACCACGCCCGGCCCCCTCATCCAGGTGGTCCAGTTCGTCGGGTTCATGGCGTGCTATCGGTCGCCCGGGCACCTTCACCCGATCGTCGCGGGAACTCTCGGGGCCATCCTCACGACGTGGGTCACCTTCGTGCCCTGCTTTCTCTGGATCTTCCTGGGCGCGCCCTACGTCGAGACACTGCGCAGACACCGCAGGCTGGGCGCCGCGCTCTCGGCGATCACGGCTGCGGTGGTGGGTGTGGTGCTGAACCTCGCCGTGTGGTTCTCCATGCACATCGTCTTTTCCGGAGTGCGGACCTGGCAGGGGCCGATCGGCGCCCGGATCCTGCTGCCGATCTGGAGTACTCTCGACCTGCCCGCCCTGCTCATCTCGGTCGGCGCGTTCGTCGCGATTTTCCGATACAGGACCAGAATGCTGCCGACCCTGGCTACCAGCACGGCGGTCGGCGCGATCGTCTGGACTCTCACCCGTCCATGAGCGATCCGACGAGCCCGCGGGCCTGGCTCAACGTCACCGTGCTCGGGATCGGCGGGGCCTCGTTTCTGAGCGACGTGGCGCACGGGGCGGCGACGGTTGTGCTCCCGTTTCTCGCGGCCAGGATGGGATCGCCGTCCCTCGTGCTGTGGGCGGTCGAGGGGGTGGCTCAGGTCACCCCTTTCGACTGTCGGGCAGCTCGCACCAGCCGATCGGTCGCCCCCGCCGATCTTGACGATTCGTCCCGGTAGGAGTAGAAGTTCCGGTCGCCGAGTCCTCCCCTGGGGGAGGAGCGGGGGAACCAGGATTTCGGGGCGAAGCGCAGGAGCGCCGGGGACCTTCACCTCCGAGCCCGTCAGCTAACCCCGCAGGCTTCGTGAGGGAGGCGCCGTCGCGTCGCGCCCCCTGGGGTAAGGCGTCCGATGTCGCCAGAACAGAAACCTCCGGTCGATCCGCTCGACCAGCCGCCGCTCCTGACCGGGCTGTGGCGGAGCCTGTTCGGCCCGCCGCGCGACATCCAGGACCCCCGCGTCTTCCACAACATCTCCCTGGTCGCCTTCCTGGCCTGGATCGGGCTGGGCGCCGACGGGCTCTCCTCTTCGGCCTACGGCCCGGCCGAAGCCTTCAAGAACCTGCTCGTCCGGAACCCCGTCACGGGGCAGATGGAGGGGCAATGGTACCTGGCGATCCTGCTGGCGCTCGCGACCGCGTTCACGGTCTTCGTCATCTCGTATTCCTACACCCGGGTCATCGAGCACTTCCCCCACGGGGGCGGCGGGTATGTCGTCGCGACCAAGCTGCTCGGGCCGCAAGCCGGGCTGGTATCGGGCTCGGCGCTCCTGGTCGACTACGCGCTCACCATCACGACCTCCGTGGCCGCGGGGGGGGACGCGATCTTCGATCTCCTCCCGGCGTTCCTGCGCGGCAATCACGAGCTGAAGATTGCCCTCGAGGTGGCGGTGCTGGGCGGCCTTCTGATCATGAACCTCCGGGGGGTGAAAGAGTCGGTCGAGGCGGTCATGCCTGTGTTCCTGGTCTTTGTCGCCACCCACCTCGTTCTCATTGTCGTGGGGATCGGAAGCCACGCGCACCAGGCGGTCGATGTGGCGCAGCAGGTCACGGGCGGCTTCGGCGAGGGAATCCGGACCTTCGGCCTCTGGGGCCTCTTTCTCATCTTCATCCGGGCCTTCTCCCTCGGCGGGGGAACCTTCACGGGGATCGAGGCCGTGTCGAACGGCCTCGCCATCATGCGGGAGCCGAGGGTCGTGACGGGCAAGAAGACGATGCTCTACATGGCCGCGTCGCTGGCGTTCACCGCGGCCGGGATCCTTGTCTGCTACTTGCTCTTCGACGTCCAGACCGTCTTCAGCGCGCCGTCCAAGAACGAGATCGGCATGACGCTCAACGGTGTCCTCGCGGGCCGCCTCGCCGGGGACTGGCGACTCGGCGGCTTGCCTCTGGGGTGGATGTTCGTCCAGCTGACCATCGCCTCCGAGGCCGCGCTGCTCTTCGTGGCGGCGCAGACCGGCTTCATCGACGGGCCGCGCGTGATGTCCAACATGGCGGTCGACTCGTGGCTGCCGCATCGGTTCGCCTCGCTCTCCGACCGGCTGACCACCAAGGACGGCGTGATTCTCATGGGCTTCTCGGCCATTGCGCTTCTTCTGCTGACGCGCGGCGCCGTCAGCACGCTCGTGGTCATGTATTCGATCAATGTGTTCGCCACCTTCTCGCTCACGCAGACCGCGATGTGCCGGTTCTGGTTCTCGAGGCGCGGGCAGCACGAGGCTTGGCTTCGCCACATCTCCGTCCATGTGGTGGGGCTGATACTCTGCCTGACGATTCTCGTGGTCATGGTGGTCGAGAAGTTCGAGCAGGGTGCCTGGAAAACAGTGTTCATCACGCTCCTCCTGGTGATCGGGTGCGCCTGGGTCCGCCGGCACTATCGCACCGTGGAAGAGCAGCTCCGCCGTCTCGACCTCGATCGCCTGGACCTCCCGGCGATCGGCCGTCACGGCGGGGAGCCCGACCCGGGTCAGCCGACCGCGGTGCTGCTGGTGCGCAACTTCGCGGGCCTCGGGATCCACATGCTCCATTCCCTCCAGAGGATGTTCCCGGGATACTTCCGCAACGTGATCTTCGTCTCGGCTTCGGTCATCGACTCCGGGCATTTCAAGGGCAAGGAGGAGGTCAGCGCGCTCAAGATCCAGGCGAAAGAGTCGCTCGCGAAATACGTGCACCTGGCGCGCCGCCTCGGGTGGAACGCCGACTCCGCGACCGTAGTGACGACCGACCCGGTCGAGGGCCTCTACCGCATCTGCATGGATATGAAGAAGCGGTACCCGCACGCAATGTTCTTCGGGGGCAAGCTCATCTGGAAGAGGGAGAGCTGGTGGCAGCGGATCCTGCACAACGAGACCGCCTTCCAGGTGCAGCGGCGCCTGCAGTGGAAAGGGCTGCCGATGATGGTCATCCCGCTGCGCACGGGGGCGGATGCACCGTTGAACCCCGCGCGGCGCCAGGACGGCTGACGTGAAGCTGCGTCCATGAGCGAGCGGCCGCGCCCGCGGGGCTGGCTCAACCGCACGGTGCTCGGGATCGGCGCGACCTCTTTCCTGAGCGACGTGGCGCACGAGGCGGCGACCGTCGTGCTTCCCCTCGTTGCGGCCGGGCTCGGTTCGCCCTCTCTCGTGCTGGGGACGGTCGAGGGGGTGGCCGATGCCGCCAGCGGGGTCGCCAAGCTCTGGTCCGGGTGGTGGAGCGACAGGCTGAAACGCCGCAAGCCGCTGGCGGTCGCCGGCTACGTCATGACCGCCCTCTTCACCGCCTCGCTGGCCGTTTGCTTCAGGGCCTGGCAGGCGGTGGCCGCGCGCTCGCTCGCCTGGATCGGGCGCGGCATCAGGTCTCCCGCCCGCTCCGCCCTCCTCGCGGACGACACGGATCCCGCCCACTACGGGAAGGCATTCGGGTTCGAGCGGGCGATGGACACCGCAGGGGCGGTGGCCGGGCCGCTGCTGGCGGCGGGCCTCATGACGTATCTCTCGCCGCGCGCGCTCCTCTCCTGGACCCTCGTCCCGGGACTTATGGCCGCCGCTGCGATGGCGTTCCTGGTGCGCGAGAAACCGCGCGAGCCGGCGCCGCCCGTCCCTTTCGCCGGCGCCTTCGGAGCGCTGCCGCGCGCCTATCGGCCCTATCTCCTGGCGGTCGGCCTTTTCGGGATGGGAGACTTCGCCCACACGCTGCTCATCCTCAGGGCCATCGAGATCCTGTCACCCATTCTCGGGCCGGCGCCCGCGGCGGCGGCCGCCATGACCCTCTACGCCCTGCACAACGTGGCGGGCGCTGTCTCGGCCTTCGTCTTTGGCATTCTGGGAGACCGCTATGGCCACCGGCGCACCCTGGCGCTGGCGTACCTCTTCGGGCCTCTCATGGTGGTCCTTCTCATCCTGGCGCCCACGGGCGGGGGCCGGGCTGTCATCCTGTTGGCCGCGTCGTTCCTGGCGGGGGGCGCGCTGCTGGCGGCGGAGGATGCCCTGGAAAGCGCGGCCGCGGCCGAGCTGCTGCCGGGAGCGCAACGGGGCACCGGCTTCGGCCTCCTCGCCGCGGTCAACAGCGCCGGGGATCTGGTCTCGAGCCTGGGAGTGGGGATTCTCTGGACGGCCCTCGGGCCGGGGGGCGCGTTCGCGGCGGCGCTTCTTCCGATGCTCGCGGGCGCGGTCCTGATGGGGGTCCCGGCGTTTTCATCCCCCGGTCGGCCGGGGACTCGGGGCGCCGGACCCTCCTAGCCCCCCGGCGCCAGCGACGCTGCCGGTCGCTATTTCACCCGCTCCATCTTGAACACCTCGCCTTTCCCGCCGTCCTTGTCCTTCCAGGTCCACTCCTGGCTCATGTGGCCCGCGTCCAGGAACCTCAGCACGAGCCGGTCCATCCGGCCGTCGTCGGGGGAGGCGAGGTTGGTGGCGTCGACGAAATTGAAGGTGATCGACTTGCTCTCCGGCGTGACCCCTTCCGCGCGCATGCGGGGCTGGTTGTGGGCGCCGCAGTAGTGGGTCATCATCAATGCGTCGCGGTCGGGATGGTAGATGGTCACCATTCCCGGCTCCCCCTCGGGTGACAGCGTCTCCATCAACGCCGAGTTGTCGGAGATCAGGCTGTAGGACGCCTTCACCGTCTTCCCTTCCTTCGTGGTTCCCTTCCACTCCCCCACCAAAGATTTCATCCTGTCGAAACCCTGGTTCGGCTTCCCGGTCATTTCGTGTTTCGCGTCCGCGAACGTCACAGCAGTGGCGAGCAGCAACGCCGCCGCCACCCCTCCGATCGCCGTTCCCGTTCTCATCGCCTGAGCCCTCCCATGACACGTGTCGGAAAACACCGCGGGACGAGTCCCGGCGGAGAGTATAGACGACCTCCCGCGGAGGGGAAATGCTAGGCTCGCCCCATGAGCGCCGGCACCGGAAGCCTCGACCGCCTGCCCCGCCGCCTGGGGCTGCCCACGGCCACCAGTGTCGTGGTCGCGAACATGATCGGCACCGGCATCTTCACAACGACCGGCCTGATGCTGTCGCGGGTCGAGAGCGGGTGGCTGGTATTGCTCTGCTGGACCCTGGGGGGGATCGTGGCGCTTTGCGGCGCGCTCTCCTACGCCGAGCTCGCCGTGATGATGCCGCGGGCGGGCGCCGAGTACGTCTACCTTCGCGAGATCTACGGACCGCTCGCCGGGTTCCTCAGCGGCTGGGTGAGCTTCTTCGTCGGTTTCTCCGCGCCCATCGCCGCCACCGGCGTCGCCTGCGCGAAATACCTGGCCGCCGCGGGGGTTCTTCCGGGCGGATGGGCGGCGGAGAAGGCGCTCGCGACGGGTCTCGTGGTGCTTTTTACGGCGATCCATTACCGGGGCCTGCGGCCGGGTGCCGCCATCCAGAATGCGCTGACCGGGCTGAAGCTCCTTCTTGTCGGCGGGTTGCTCCTCGCCGGTTTCATCGCCGGGGGCGGCAGCTGGAACTTTCTCCTCACGCCGGGAGACTTCCGGGCGGCGGGCCGTCCCGGCGATCTAGGAGTCGCGCTCCTGTGGGTGATGTTCGCCTACAGCGGCTGGAACGCCGCTCGTCTACCTGGCGGCGGGAGCGACGATCCTGGCCGTGGCGTTGATCGCCCGGCCCGGCCCATCGCTATTCGCCCTGCTGACGGTGGCCGCGGGATTTCCCGCCTACCGGGTCATGTCGCGGAGGAGGGGGTCCGGACGCTCCGTATGACCAGGTAAACGAGGGCCGCGAACGCGGCCAGCATCACGACCCGCAGCTTCCAGGGGCGGCTCTCACCCGCGGGCGCGTCCGGGACGACACCCCGCAGCGGGTTGGGGCGCGCGGCGCCAAGAGTCGCCGTGGCCGGAAGCAGGGTGCCCGGTTCCGGGAGGGAGCCGCGCCCATCATAGCGCGGCGGCGACGCATCTGGATTGCCATAATAAAGGAAGGAGGTGCCCCCGGCGCGGACCGGAAACACCAGCCTCTGCACCGTCCCCTGGGCCCTCATGCCGCGCAGCCTGAGCGGCCGGTCGTCGCCGTCCTCCATGACGACCCGCAGGAACCTGGCGGTCACGCCGGCGAGAACGATGCGGGTCTCGTCGATCCCCTTCCCGCCGCGCCGCCCGGGCGGTTGACGGGCGAATTCCCCGCCGCCGGCCGGCAACCATGGGACGTCGGCGTCGCGGCGCGCCGCCTCTCCGATCGCCGCGTTGCCGGCCGGGACCAGAAGGGTCTCCACGTCGCGCCCCAGGATTGTGTAGCGCCTCCGAAAGGCCTGGTCCTCGAAGTCGAACTCCAGCACCGCCGCCCGCGCGTGCAGATATCCGCAGTCGATGACAATGGTGCTCATCTTCGTCACAGGATCGCGCTCGATGCGGAACGACGCTCCTTCGAGCGGGGCGGTCTCCGGCTTCAGGAAATATGGCACCTCCTCCCGATCGGGCCCGATGACCCTCAGGTCCGCGAGATCGGCGCGGGCGCTTTCGAGGATCTGCCGGTCGAGGAGGACCGAGACGAAGGCCCCCGGGGTGCCGCCTGCCTGGATCGGCCGGACCAGTTCCCAGCGCGCGGGCTGGAAGCCGGCGAGGGCCGTCCCCGCCCCCAGGGACAAAAGCATGAAAAGAGGTAGCATCGATCACCTCCCGGCACGGGCCGGCCCATCATCGGGGCAGGGTCGTCGTCTTGTCAACGAGTCGCATTGACGCTCCTCCAGGCCGCTGCTACGATGGACATCACTCATCGAGGGTGCCTGACAGCATGCGCGGAATCCCATCACATGTTCGCCTCGTCAGCGCCGACCTCGGGCGCCGGCCGCTGCGGACCGCCCTGGCGGTCCTGGGCGTGGCGCTCTCGACGGCGCTGCTCCTCGGGACTCTCGGCCTGCACGCGGGCTATATCCGCTCGCTCGATTCCACGATTGACCGGATGGGGTTCCAGGTCCTGGTCACCGCCAAGGGATGCCCCTACGAGGCCGCGTCCCTAGTCATGCGGGGCGGCAACGTGCCGATGTACATCGACGAAACGACGTTCGACACGATCCTCTCCGACCCCGACGTCGCCGAGGCGACGCGGATCTTCATGCAGGGGATGCCGGGCGGGTCGATGAACCGGGTGATGGTCTTCCTGGGCGTCGACGACCAGTTCCGCCGCCTGAAACCGTGGATGACCCTGCAGCGGGGAGAGTGGTACACCGGGCCCGAGGCCCCCGAGGCGATCCTGGGCTACAACGCCGCTGTCACGCTCGGGCTCAACCTCGGGGACAGGCTCCCCGTGGGCCCGGCCCACAGGGATCTCACGGTCCGCGGAGTCTTCGATCGTTCGGGCACCCAGGACGACGGAATGATCTTTCTCCCCCTGCGCTTCGCCCAGGAGCTGTTCGACCGGCAGGGAAAGCTCACCGGTGCCGGCGTGCGCCTCAAGTCGCTCGATCGGGTGGACGGCTTCCTGAAGCGGATGTTCGAACTGCCCTCCGTCCAGGCGCTGACCCTGACGCAGTTCCGCTCGACCGTGATGGAATTCGTGGGGACCTCCCGGCTTCTTCTGCTGCTGAGCGCTCTCGTCGCGGCGGTGATCGGCGGGCTCGGCTTCCTCAACGCCATGACGATGTCGGTGGCGGAGCGGTTCCGCGAGTTCGGGCTGATGAAGGCCGTCGGCGCCTCCCCCGCCAGCCTGTTCGGGCTGACCCTCCTGCAGACCGGATGCCTCGGGCTTCTGGGAGGACTCTCCGGCATCGCCGGGATTGCGGCTGGCGGCTGGGCCATCGAGGCGCTGGTTCGCCGCCTCGTGCCGTTCGCGCCTTCCGGACCGCTTCTCGATCTGCAGCCATCCATCGTCGCAGTCTCCTTCCTGGGATCCGTGCTGTTGGCCGTGGCGGCCGGTTTCTACCCCGCCGCACGCGCCGCCCTGGTCAGCCCCGCGCGGGCCCTGCGGCATGGAGCGTAATCCCGGCGGGACGCCTGCCGTCGCCCCGCCTGCCGCCTTGCCGCCGGTCGCCGAGGCGGTAGGCCTTCGCAAGTCCTACACGCAGTCGGCCGAGACGGTTGAGGCGGTCCGGGGGATCGACCTCGCCCTGGCCGCCGGGGAGTTCGCGGCGCTCGTCGGGGCCTCCGGCTCGGGGAAGACAACGCTTCTCAATCTTCTCGGCTGCCTCGATCGGCCGACGGGAGGGGTCATCCGGATCATGGGCCGCGAGGTGCAGTCGCTCCCCGAGAAAGACCTGACCGAAATCCGCAGGCGGAGGATCGGGTTCGTGTTCCAGGACGCTTCGCTCATCCCCACCCTCACGGCGCTGGAGAACGTGGGCCTCCCTCTCGCGTTCGGGCGGGGTCACGAAGGAGCCCGCGATCCGATCGAGGCGCTCGACGCGGTGGGGCTCGCGGACAAGGCGAGGCGCCATCCGAACGAGCTTTCCGGAGGGGAGAGGCAGAGGGTCGCCATCGCCCGGGCCATCGTCCACCGCCCGGCCCTGCTGCTCGCGGACGAGCCGACGGGGAACCTCGACCAGGAGAACGGCCTGAAGATCTTCTCCCTTGTCCGCGCGCTGGTCGCGACCGGCGGCCCCGCCGCGCTCGTGGCCACCCACAACCAGGAGCTGGCGGCGCTCGCCGACCGCCGGCTCTTCATGCGTGATGGGCGGTTCATTGCCGGCGGAGGCGACCGATGACACGGGGCGCTCCGTCCCGCCGCCCGCGCGCGCCCGCGCGGCAGGGAGCGGGGCTCCCTCTCCGGGTGATCGGCGCGAGCATGGTCCTTCTCCTGACGGCCATCGCCTGCGGAGGGGAGGGGTCGAGTCGAGTGGGCTCCGGCGGCGGCAACCGCGTCGAGGTCGAGGAGCACATGCAGCGCGGCCTCGAGATGATGCGGCAGGGCCAGGACGAAGGGGCCGAGGCCGAGTTCCGCCGCGCGATCGCCCTCGACCCTCAGGACGCCCGCGCGCACCTCCAACTCGGGAAACTTCTCGCGGGGCGTGGTCTGAGAGCCGGCGAGGCGCCACGGGAAGGAACAGCCGAAATCGAAAAAGCCGTGGAGCTGGCCCCGGGCGATCTCCAGGCCCGGCTCGAGCTGGCCGACGTCCTGCACATTCCCCTACCCAACCACTTCGATTCCGGCCGGGCCATCGAACTCTACGAGGGGGTGCTCAAGGAGCGCCCGGAGCTCTCCGATGTCAGGCTGCGGTACGCAACCTGGCTCGCGACCGCGGACGTGCGGCTCGTCGTGAAGGGCAAGGCCGGCCGGGTCTCGCAGGACTCGAGCTGGACCATGGAATCCGCGCGCCGCCAACTGGAGATCGTGATCGACACGGTTCCCGCCGACAGCCCGCAGGCCGCCGTGGCCCACGCGATGATTGCCAACATCCTGATGCACCTCGGGCAGTGGCCCGAGTCGGTCCGGGAGTGCGACCTGGTCCTCGACCGGCATCCCGACCTGTCGACGGAAAAGCGAGCCGACCTCCTCTGGACGAAGGGGCAATCGCTCTACCGCCAGGGGCTGTACCGGGACGCGATCGCCACCTACCGCGCGCAGTACGACCTCCTCCCTTCGGACCGGCCGTTGTGGGACATCTATCAGTGCTCGCTGAAGCTCAAGGGTTTCCCCGCCGGCCTCCCCCCGAAATACCGCTTCCCACTGCGGCCCGAGGCTTCCGGAAGAGATCTCCCGCCGGCCCCCAGGTTCCGCGACATCGCGCAGGAACTGGGGATCGCCAAGTACGCCGGGGCGGGCCCGGCCTCCTGGGGGGACTACGACGGCGACGGGCTCTACGATCTCATCGTGTGCGGCTGCGACACCTTCTGCTCGCTGTTCCACAACGAAGGAAAGAAATTCAGGGATGTGACGCTCGAGGCCGGTCTCGGCGGTGTCGAATCGGGGTTCGCGGTCCCCTGGGGGGACTACGACGGCGACGGGCTGCCGGACCTCTACATCGCCAGGAACGGCTGGAGCGGCCCCGCCCCGGACACGCTCCTGCGCAACAAGGGGGATGGGACCTTCGAGGACGTGACGGCCCGCTCGGGAATCAACGAGCCAGGGTCGGGATTCCATTCCCAGTGGCTCGACTACGACCGGGATGGCTGGCTCGATCTGTTCGTGACCAACGGAGTCACGTTCGACCCCAATATCAACCACCTCTACCGCAACAAAAGGGACGGCTCCTTCACGGACGTGACCGCGACGGCGGGTCTCAAGGAGGTTCCCTGGAGGGGGACGATCGGCGTGGCGATTGGAGACTTCGACGGGGACGGGTTCAAGGACCTTTTTCTCCATGGCCGCAAATCACCCAACCGCCTCTATCACAACCTCGGCAACGGCACCTTCGAGGAGGTGGCGCGGCAGGCCGGGGTCGCGGGGAACAGCCGCCAGAACGGGTTCGTGGCGCTCGCCGTCGACCTCGACAGCGACGGCGACCTCGACATCCTGACGGTGAGCCTCACGGTGTGGGATCGCGTGCTCAGGGGATACCGGTCGGACTACCGTCCAGGGCCGGACGATGACAGGGTCCGGTTCTACCGCAACGACGGCGGGCTTCGATTCACCGACGTCAGCGAGGCGGCCGGCTTCATTTACCCGATGGGGATCATGGCGGCCAACGCGGGGGACGTCGATAACGATGGCTACATGGACATCCGCTTCGGGACAGGGGACCCGGACTCGAGGCGGCTCGAGCCGAACAAGCTCTACATGAACACCGGGCACGGCACGTTCGTGGACCGGACCATCGCGGCCGGGGTCGAGACCCTCGGCAAGGGGCACGGGATCACCTTCATCGACTGGAACGGCGACGGCTACCTCGAGATGTACACGCAGCTGGGGGGGTTCTACCACGGGGACCTCTGGAACAGCGCCTTCTACCTGAACGAAACCCCTCACCGGAACCACTACATCGAGATCGACCTGAGAGAGGACGGCCCCAACAGGCTGGCGGTTGGCGCCGGCGTGCAGATCGAGGCGGGGGAACTGAGGACCTACCAGGAGGTGACCGCGGGCCGCGGGTTCGGCTCGTCCGACCCGCCGACGCTGCACTTCGGCCTTGGCGGGAACACGCTCATCGACCGGCTGCGGGTGCGCTGGCCCGACGGGACCTCCGAGCAGTTCGAGCGCCCGCCGGTCGACCGCCGGATCCTGATCCGCCGGGGCGACAGGACCTGGACCACCGTGACCCGGGGCCGCCCCCTCAGCGGCCGCCAATGACTCCCGATATCGACTTGGCGGGGACCATCAGGAAATCCTCCGTGAGGTCGATCCCCATTCGCGCGGCATCGAGAAGCCGCAGCAGCGGCGCCTGTGCCTCGAGGCCCCAGTCGCCGTAGCCCGGCGCGTGGCGCTTCGTGGCCTCGAGCCCCTCCTCCTTCAGCCAGCGGGTGACCACCCTTTCCACCTCCGTGCCCAGGGCGATCGCCGCGGCGCTCGCGCACGCGTCGGCGAGGAGGCCCCGGGTCATCTCCCCCGCGGCCATCAGTCCGGCCTGCCAGGCCTCGGTCGCGGGGCCGACGGTCGCGGCGAACAGGACCGCGCGGCGGCAGCCCGAGAGCCGCTCGCCAAGGGACCGGCTGGCGGAGCGGAGGTTGCCGCCGATCGCGATCTCGCCCGGGCCAGGCTCCGTCACCGGAAAGTCGTCCCAGACCGCGCGGGGGGTTATCAACCCCTGAACCCGCGCCTGCACCTCTTCGAGAAGCGCGCGAGTCTTCTCCGGAACCTGGTCGGGGCGGCGGTAGCCAAGACGGAGCAGGACAAGCGGCCTGGGGACCGTCACCGGCAGCGGATCGAGGAGCCGCCCGGCGCTTCCCGCGGGCGGGACATCTCCCTCCGGCGCCATCGTCAGGCCCTCCCTGGGCGGGTGTTCAGGCGGGGAGATCGGGGAGCGCGTCCATGCCGAACCGGCGGGCGTCCTGCAGGACGACGCGGTCCAGCTCGCGCACCACGTTCTCTGGCAGTTGAAAGCGATCCCGCGCCAGGAGCGCCTGCACCGCCTCGGTGGCCCGTTCGTAGTCGCTTCGTCCGCCGCCGCCGGGGGCGGCCGAGGCGCGGTCAACGACCTTTCCCGGCATCAGCCCCTCCTCGCGGAAGAGCGCCAAGGTCGTCGGGTGTCCGAGGAAATGTCCCTGGGCGATGGCCTCCGGCAGGAACTCGATCGCCATTTTCTCGTGCCGGTGCCTGATCCCGTCGATCAACCGGTAGGCCATGCCGCAGACCTCGTTGTCGATGACCAGCTTCTCCAGGCTCTGGCAGGTGATGAAGTCGAGAATCCCGACCCCCGACACCACGTTCACCCCCGCCAGCGCCGCCAGCATGATCCCCACCCCGGTCTCGTAGCCGGCCTGGGCGTCCACCACCTTGGAGTCCGACAGCCCCATGTATGCGTGGATCGGGAACCCGAGGGTCTTGCCGATCTGCGCGTAGGCGCAATCGATCATCATGGTCTCGATCGAGCCGAAGGGGGTCTGGCCGCCGCGCATGTCCATCAGGCAGGGGGCGCCGCCGTAGATGACCGGCGCTCCCCGGCGGACCGCCTGCGCGAGCGCGATCCCCGCGAGGTTCTCGGCCGTGTGCACCACGAGAGTCCCCGAAAGGGTCACCGGGCCGGTGGCCCCCGTCAGCGGCACCGAGACGATCTCCGAGGGAATTCCGTGGCTCGCGCACTGGACGATGCTCTCGGAGGTCAGCTCGCTCCAGCGCAGCGGGGAGGAGGGGCAGGCGTCGAAGATCGCCAGCGGCTTCTCCCCGAGCTCCTTCTCCGAGCCGCGCACGATCGTCAGGATCTCGAGCATCGTGGCGAACGACTCCGTCCGGAAAAGGCCGGTCACGACCGGCTTGTCGCAGTTCCGCACCGCGAGCGCCAGCCGGTAGTGATCCGAGATCTCGTTCGGCACGTCCCCCGGGACCAAGGCCGTCGCATTGGCCCGGATGTTCCCCAGCTGATGAACGAGCCGCGCCAGGCGCACCGCGTCCGCTGCGGTCGCCGCGCGCACGGAGCGGTCGGTCTCGAGCACCTTGATCGCCGCCGAGCCGGGGTCGTAGGTCACCGTGTCGCCGCCGACCTCGATCGCGTGGTCCCCCGTGACGCTCCAGATCTTCAGGGTCCGGGGGGACGAGGCGATCGCCTTCTCGACGAAGTCGCGGCCGAGCCAGGCGCGCTGCGCCTCCCGGTCGACCTTCTGGCCGTGGTCCGAGAAGATCTCGAGGGCGCGGTCGTTCTCGAAGAGCAGGCCGATGTTTTCGAGAACCTCGAAGGCTTCGTCGATGATCCGCCCGATGAACTCCCGGCTCAGGATCTCGATACGCGGGCGGAAGGTTGGAAGCAGGCTCACGCGGGATGCTCCGTGCCGCGCGGCGCGGCGACAACATCCTGCCCGGTTTCGATCACCTCGGCGAGGCCGGCGATGAATTCGGGGGTCGTGCCACAGCAGCCGCCGATGACGTTCACCCCCAGCGCGGCGATTCTCCTCATGTCGGCGACGAATTCGGAGACGGTCTGGTCGTACGCGACCGCCCCGTCGCGCAGCACCGGCTGGCCCCGGTTGGGCTGGACGATGACCGGAAGGTCGGTGCTGTCCCGCAGGACCCGGCTCAGTTCGAGAAAGACCGCACTGCCATGGCTGCAGTTGCTGCCGACGATGTCGGCCCCGGCCTCCTCGAGCGCCTGCATGCAGCGGGGTGCCGTCTCCCCCATCAGCGTGAAGAAGCCCCGCGGGTTCCTGTCGAAGGTCATGCTGGCCGCGACCGGCAGGGCGGGCGCCACGGCGCGCGCCGCCCGGACCGCGCACAGCGCCTCCTCGAGTGAGTACATGGTCTCGATCGAAAGGAGATCGACCCCCCCGTCCGCCAGCCCCCGGATCTGGGCCTCGAAGGCGGCCTGGAACTCCTCCGCCGTGAACTCCCCCATCGGCTTGAGGAACTTGCCGGTCGGACCGACATCGCCGGCGACGTAGCGCCCCGGCGGGCAGATCGCGCGCAGCGCCTTCGAGGCGAGGAGGTTCGCCTCGTGGGTCCGCGATTCGAGGCCGCGCTCCGAAAGCTTGATCGGGGTTCCCCCGAAAGTGTTGGTCTGCACGACGTCCGAGCCGGCCTCGTAGTATGCCCGGTAGACGCCATCAACAATCCCGGGCCTCTCCCAGTTCCAGGGCTCCGGAGACTCGCCGTCCTCGAGACCGGCCGCGAACAGCATCGTCCCCATGGCCCCGTCGAAGAGGACCGGCCGCTGCCGAAGCCGATCGCGAAAGCCGGGCAGGCTCATGCTCCCTCCGCCTGGAGTTTGGCCAATCCTACGCGTCCCCGCGGGCCCGGTCAACGACGGGCGCGCCGGTCGCAGCGAGAATCGCGGCCGCGCCCACGACGAACGCCACTCCGGCCCAGCGGGGTGGCGTCAGCCGCTCCTCGAGCACGATCGCCGCGAGGAGAAGCGTCCCGACCGGCTCGAAGGTGCTCAGGATGGACGCGGTCTGCGGCCCGACCCGCTGCAGCCCCGTGACGAAGAGGCAGAACCCCGCGACCGTTGCGAAGATCACCATCCCCAGGACCGCCATCCAGGCGGCGAGGGTGGAGGGGAGGTGGAATCCCCCCCGGATCAACGCCGCCAGGTCGAACGACATGGCGGCGCCGCTGATGACCAGGGCGCCGCCGAAGAATCCCGGCACCCCCGTCGTCAGGATGTCGAGGCCGAGGATGAAGAAGGCGTACCAGAGCCCGGCCGCCATGGCAAGCGCGACCCCGGTGGCCGGCGCGTCGACACCCGTCTCCCCGGCGCAAAGCCGGGTCCCGACAAGCGCCATGGCGAGCGCCGCCAGGCGGACTCTCGATGGAGGACGAGCCGTCCGCACCCAGAGAATCAGCGCGAGCCAGGCCGGGCAGGTGTAGAGAAGGACCTCGGTCAGGCTCGCGGAAAGCGTCTCGAGAGCGGCGAAGAAAAGCGCCGACTGCAGGGCGAACCCGCAGGCTCCCCAGGCCACCAGCGCCAGCACCCGCCCGCGGCGCAGGGTCGCGGCCTGCCGGCGGAGAACCGGGACCAGAAGGACCGCCGCCCAGAGAAAAAGCGCGGCCAGTGTGAACCGTGTCGCCAGGAGCGACCCCAGGCCCACGCCCTCGGTGTAGGCGATCTTCCCGAAGACACTCAGCGAGGCGTAGCAGAATGCGGAGACAATCACCAGGCTGAACCCGGGGAGATCGCTCGTCGTGCGTCCCTCTTCCCTTCCGGCCGTCATCTCCCCCCCGTCACCGGCCGCTTCGTCATGCGCGGCGGCAGGCCCCGATTATAGGCGTGGCGGTCGTGGTATCGTTCGCACATGGCGACCTCGGCGGGAGTCGGGCTGTCGACCGAGTCCGACACGCAACAGGCAGCGCGCGACGCGGCCCGCCGGGCCCTCGAGCAAAGCGGCGCCGACCGGGCCGACTGGGGGGTCGTGTTCGCGACGGCGGCCCACCGGCCGGGCTACGCGTCCATCCTGTCCGAGGTCAGGTCGACACTCGGCACCGGCGAGATCAGCGGGTGCAGCGCGGCCGGAGTCCTGACCACCGGCCAGGAGGTCGAGAGACGGCCCGGTGTGGCGGTGCTCGCGGTCCGCTCGGACCGGTTCGAGTGCCGCGCCGCGATCGCCACGGCGCACGACAGGGATGGTCAGGACGCCGCCCGCGAGATCGCACGGCAGATCGCGGGCGCCCCGGGCGCCGGCCTCGCGGTCCTTCTCCCGGACGCCTCCTCCGTCCGGCCCGACACCCTGCTCCAGGCGCTCGCCGGCGCGGCCCCCGGTGTCGAGGCGGTCGGGGCGGCCGCTTCCGGCGATCCCAGGAACGGACAGACCTTCCAGTTCTGCGGCAGGAACGTGGCGACCCGGGGTGTCGCCGCCCTGGCATTAACAGGCGGGCTGAAGGCCGACATCAACATCACCCAGGGATGCCAGCCCCTCGGGGAACCGTGCATCATCACGCGCGGGCGGGACAACCTCATCATGGAGCTCGACGGGCGGCCCGCGCTCGAGGCCCTCAGGGCCCACCTGCCGGGCAGCCTGCGCGACTCCCTCGATCTCATCGCGGGCCACCTGTTCGTGGGTCTGCCGCCCGACCCGGCGCAGGACCGCATCGACCCCGGGGAGTACCTGGTGCGCAGCCTCATCGGCGCCGACAAGGAGACAGGCGCTCTCGCCGTTGGAGGCACCGTCCGCGAAGGACAGCCGGTGGCGTTTGTGCTGCGCGAGTCCCAGTCGGCGCGCGATGACCTCAAGAGGATGCTGGCGGGGCTCCGGGGCCGCCCGGAGGATTACCGCTTCGGCTTCTACTTCAACTGCGCCGCGCGCGGGTCCGCCCTGTACGGCATGCCCGGGATCGATACCGCCTACATCTCGGGCGCCCTCGGCGACCTGCCGATCGTCGGGTTCTTCGGCAACGGGGAGTTCGCCCCGCTGCGCGGCATGAACCGGCATTTCACCCACACGGGGGTCCTGGCGCTCGTAAAGGAATCGGCCTGAGACGCACGGGGGCTTTGCTATAATCCTTCCCTTCTCCCGCTCCCCGGCGCCCCGGCCCCCCGACGACGAGGTTTTCGGATCCCGATGAGACCACCCGCGCTCCAGGAAGCGATCCTGGCCCACCTTCTCGATGCCGGCGGGGCCCGGACCAGCCGCGATCTCGCCTCCCGTTTCCTGCGGATCAACGCCGGCGACGAGGCCACCTGCCACCGTCTGCTGGCTCCCGTCCTGTCCGGTGTCGACGGGGTCGTCTACAGCGACGCCGCGGGATGGTCGTACCGTCCGCCCGCCCGCGGGCGGGCCGCGCCTCCGCCGGTCGCCTCCTCGGCCGCGACCGCGGAGGAGCCTCGGAGCGCGCACCGCGAGGCGCTCTCTGTCGGGTTGGGCGATTTCGTGGCCCTCGCGGCGGACGGCGCGGGACCCGGGGGGAGCGGCTCGGTGAGGACCGTGAGTCTTCTCCCATTCGTCGCCGGCGAGGAATGCCAGGAGGAGCACCTGCCTTCATGGGCCGGCGACGAAGACGGCTGGAACGCCGGGGCGGATGGCGGCGCAACAGGGCTCGCCCGTGAGGATCTCGAGGCGGTTATCGAAGCGGTGGGTGACCTGCCGATCGTCTGTCACCGCGCGGGCCGCGAGGTCGAGCCGCTGCGCAGGGCCTGCGCGGACGCGGGGCTCCCCTTTCATCCCCGGGTGATCTCGGCGGCGAAGCTGGGGCACCTGCTGCAGGGGCTGAAGGCGAACCACGCTCTCCTCGACCTGGCGGCGGCGCTGGGGATCGAGGGGCGCGGCCCGGACGACTGCCGCGGCCGCGTGCGGCTCGTGGCCGCCGCCTACTTGAAGATGACCGCCATGATCGAGGATCGCGGGATCGACTCGCTCGAAGCCCTCCTCGAGTACCAGGACATGCCG
>JANMQK010000305.1:0-2386 GCA_031370485.1 Acidobacteriota bacterium
TCAGCTGCGGGGCCGTCTGCTGCGCGAAGGCGCGCCGGCCCGTCGCCATCTCATAGAGCACGGCGCCGAAAGCGAAAATGTCCGCGCGCGTGTCGACCCTCTCGCCCCGCAGCTGCTCGGGCGCCATGTAGGGCAGCGTCCCGACGATCCCGTCCGTCCCGCTCATCGTCTCCGCCCGGGACGCATCGACGGCCGGCCCCAGCAGCCTGGCCAGGCCGAAATCGAGCACCTTGGCCTGGCCCCTGGAGGTCACGAGGACATTCCCGGGCTTCAGATCGCGATGCACGATGCCGTGGCCGTGGGCCTCCTCGAGCGCAGCCGCGATCTGCTGTCCCAGGCCGATCAGATCCTTGCCGCGGAGCGGGCCGGGGCGCAGTCTCTCCAGGAGCGTCTGTCCAACGACCAGCTCCATCACCAGGAAATCGACCGATCCTTCGGCCGTCTCCTGACTGTCGAAGTCGTGGATGGTCGCGATGTTCGGATGGTTGAGCCTGGAAAGAGTCAGGGCTTCCTTGCGGAAGCGCTTGCGGGCAGCCTCGCCGGCCAGCGCGTCGGCGGGGAGGACCTTGATGGCGATGTCCCGCTCCAGACGCTCGTCCCGGGCGCGGAAGACGACACCCATCCCGCCCGCACCGATCTTCTCGATGACGCGGTAGTGCGAGAGCCTCTGGCCTGGTTCGATCATCTGGGGTGACCTCTGAGCGGATTCTACTTACTGTGGGATGGATTTGATACGCTGGGCCCGTGACGGACATGCCGACGATCGTCTGGTTCCGCCTCGATTTCCGCCTGGCGGACAACCCGGCCCTCGCCGCGGCCGCGCAGCGGGGCGGTTCCGTCCTCCCGCTGTTTGTCTGGGCGCCGGAGGAAGAGGGCGCGTGGCCCCTCGGCGCGGCGTCACGCTGGTGGCTGCATCGTTCCCTGGGGAGGTTCGATTCCGTCCTGCGCTGTATGGGTTCCCGGCTGATTCTGCGCCGCGGGCCCAGCCTCCGGGCGATCCGCGACCTGGTGGCGGAGACCAGGGCCGGGGCGGTCCACTGGAACCGGCGGTACGAGCCCGCCGCGATCGCCGCGGAAGCCTCGGTACGGAAGTCTCTCGAACGCGCCGGTATCGAGTGCAAATCGTGGAACGCCGCGCTTCTTTTCGAACCGGGGGACGTGCAGACCCGGTCGGGAGGGCCGTTCCAGGTCTTCACCCCTTTCTGGAAAGCCTGCCTCGCCCTGGACGATCCCCCGGCGCCGACGGCAACGCCCCGGACGCTTCCGGCGCCCCGGACCTGGCCGGCCTCCCTGGAACTCACCGACCTCCACCTGGATCCGGGGGACGCGGGCACGGCGGGGATGGAGAAGGCCTGGAGCCCCGGTGAGGCCGGCGCGGCGAAGGCGCTCGATCGGTTTCTCGAACAAGCGCTGGAGGAGTATCCGATCGATCGCGATCGGCCGGAGCGGCGCGGGACATCGCGGCTTTCCCCGCATCTTCACTTCGGCGAGATAGGCCCGCGGCAAATCTGGCACGGGCTGGGGCGCCGCGTTTCGGGGCAACGAAAGAGTCGCCTGTCGAATGGCGCGCAGGTGTTTCGGAAGGAGGTCGGCTGGCGCGAGTTCGCGCATCATCTTCTGGTTCACTACCCCCGCACGCCCGACCGGCCGCTGCGCGGGAATTTCGAGTCATTTCCGTGGCGCCGCTCGGCGGGAGATCTGGAGGCCTGGCGGGCGGGCCGGACCGGGTATCCGATCGTCGATGCCGGCATGCGCGAGTTGAGAGGGACCGGCTGGATGCACAACCGGGTGCGGATGATCGTGGCGTCTTTCTTCGTCAAGGACCTCCTCCTCCCCTGGCAGGAGGGGGCGCGCTGGTTCTGGGAGACGCTGGTGGACGCCGACCTCGCCAACAACACGCTGGGCTGGCAGTGGAGCGCCGGGTGCGGCGCCGACGCGGCGCCCTATTTCCGCATTTTCAACCCGACGCTTCAGGGGGAGCGGTTCGATCCCGGCGGCGACTATGTGCGGCGCTGGGTGCCAGAGCTTCAGGCCGTTCCGGACTCCTACGTCCACAAGCCCTGGGACGCTCCCGACAAAGCGGAAGGCGCCAGGGCCGCGGCGCACCGGGGCTACCCCGCGCCCATCGTGGACCACGGCGCGGCGAGAGTCCGCGCGCTCGAAGCGCTGGCCGCGATTCGCGCGGCGACACGCGCGCCCGCCGCCCGACGGCAGAAAAGGAAGTGAGGATATGACCAACGGAAGCATCGAAGAGGCGAAGGGCGGTGCCGGGACAGGTGGATTGGTCCTGCTCACCGGCGCCACCGGCTACATCGGGGGCCGGCTGCTGCGGGTCCTGGAAAAGAACGGCCGGCGCGTGCGCTGCCTGGCGCGCCGGCCGGAATAC
>JANMQK010000347.1:0-9731 GCA_031370485.1 Acidobacteriota bacterium
ATGTCGGCCAGCAGGATGGCGGCCGCCGAGGCGGTGGCGTAGGTCAGGCCGATGACAGCTTCTTGAGGAACGCGCTCGTGCTTGGTCCGTGTGAGGGCGAAGATGAAAGCGGCGAAGATCGCGAACCCCAGCGACAGGAAGTAGGCCCCTTCCGAGCGCGGGTCGTATCCCAGGAGGAACGCGACGGTCGCGCCGAGCGCCGCGATTTGCGCCAGGGCGATGTCGACGAAGATGACCTTCCGGCTGATGACGTGGATCCCCAGATAGACGTGGATCCCAGTGAGGATCAGGCAGGCGAGAAACGGCAGAAACAGGGCCTCCAGCATCGTCGACACGATCCTACCCTCCCGCGCCGGGCGCCGGGCCGGTGAAGGCCTGAACGGTCTGTCCGGTGACGAAGTCGAACAGGGTGAAGAAGTCGGTCGCCTGCGGGGCTCCGCCGACCTCGGTCGGCAGGATGATGGCCGTGACACCCGTCTTCTGAGCCAGGTAGTCGGTCGAGCGGTGCTCTACGAAGGGGCGGGTGATGATGACGTGCGCCTCGCCCTGCTTCAGCCGGCCCACCAGGTCTTCTAGATGCTTGGCCGATGGCTGGATGCCCGGCTTGGGCTCGACATAGTCCACCACGTTCATCCCGAATCGGGCGGCGAAATAGGTGTAGTCCTTGTGGTACGTGACGACCGGCTTCCCCCTCACCGCTTGCATCTTTCCGAGCCACCCGCCAAGCCGGGTGCGCAGCGTCGCGCCCCCGATCGAAGTGCCGTCGAGGAAGGCGTCGAGCGTGCCCGCCCGGGCCTCGCGCGCCAGCTTGACTGCGCCAACGAGATCGACCAGCTCCTTGCCGAAGAGCGATTCGTGCAATCGCTTCACGAAGGCTTTCCGCCCCTCCTCGAATGCGTCGGCCGAGGCGGGGTCGGCCCGCTTCAGCGCCTCGGCGATCGTTCCCGCCACCACCTCGGCGTTCAGCGGGTCGGTGAGGTAGTGGGGATTGCCGTAGGGATGCACGTCCCCTTCGGCGCGGCTGAGGGAGGATGGGATCTCCATCACCTGCACCCCCGTCGAGCAGTCGATGTAGCCGGCGGCGCCCTGCAGGATCTTCGCGTTGCGGGCGCCCTGGGTGATGGGCGGGATCCATCCGACCTCCAGATCGAGCCCGTTGATCAGGAGAAGGTCGGCGCTCCGGAGCTTCACCATGAAGGAAGGCTTCGGGTCGACGAAGTGGGCGTCCTGGGTGCCGACGGCGATCGTCGTCAGATCGATCCGGTCGCCGCCGATGGCGGCGGCGATCGAACCGAGGTTCGGGAGAGAGGCGACGACCCGCGTCCGGGCGGGCGCCGCGTGAAGCGCGTCAGAGTGCGGGGCAAGGGCCCACAGCGTGGTCACGGCTGCGAGCGCCAGGAATCGTCTCGAATATTTCATCGTGGCCTCAGAATTTGTGGGCGCCGTGGGCGCCGATGACCGGGATCCATTCGAAAAAGACCCGGTTGTCGTCCGCCTCGCCGTTGAATCTCGAAGCGGCTTCGTCGTTGCGCTGCGTGTGCTTGATCTGGAACCGGATCTCCTGGAACTCGGAAGCCTGGAACTTCAGGACGGCAGACGCCGCCCAGAGGCGCGCCCTCCGGCTGTCGGGGAACCCGGAGAGATCGTAGCGTGCCCCCGCGCGCCAGCGCTTGGTCCACTGCCATTCCAGATAGGTGTAGCCTCCGAGGCTCGAGACGCTGCTGGAATCCAGTGTCAACGCGGGGGTGAGAACCTCGAGATCCCGATGGCTGCGCAGGACCTCCGTCTGCCAGAGAAGCGACCGGTAGACGTTCATGCGGGGTGGCCGCCACTTGTAGGTCACGTCCAGCCCCTGCACCCGCGACGCCAGGCTGCTGCGCGGCGTGAGGGGACCGCAGGAGCCGCAGGCATCGATCGCCTGGGTCAGCGCCCCGGAGGGCCCCGTTCGTCCGAACGCGGCCGTGAGCCCGAGCTCCAGGTTGCCGGAGGGGCTGGGGGTGAAGAAGGCCGAGAGGTGCTCGACCCAGGTCAGGCTGCGGGCCTGGCTGTTGAAGGCCGTCCCCTCGCGCGCCGTCCCGACCTCGGTGATCGAGTCGATGTAGAGGTTCTTCGGGTTCGGAATCAGGACGCTCAGCGACATGCCGTCGTTCGTGAGGCTCTCCTCGCCGAAGAAGTTGACCAGGGCGTCGGGCCTGTCCACTGTGGGAAAGGCGTGGGTGTGGAGAGTGTTCCACTTGCCGAACGCCTCCTTGAACCGTCCCCCCTTGAGCTGCATCGAGCCCGGCAGCGCGAGGGTCGTGACATACCCCTCCTCGACATCGGGAGAAGCGTCCGAGGGGAAGGAGAAAAACATGTCGACCTTGGCGTAGGGATCGACCACCGACTGCAGCGCGACCTCCGCCTCGCTGAGATCGAAGCCGTTCAGGTCGTCCTTGCGCTTGAGGGAGCTCGAGCCAATCGCCTGGAAGACGGCGCTGATCGCCGGGTTGAGAAGGTTCTGGCTGCGCGCCGGCGCCGAGGCGGCGGCCGCCGGCAGCGGCACGCTCGGCGGGGCCGGCTCGGGGGGTGGCGTCGCCACGGTGGGCGGTGCCGCCGTGGCAAGCGCGGCGACCTTCTCCTGGAGCGCGCGTACCTGGTCCTTCAGGTCCTGGATCTCCTTGCGCAGGGCATTCATCTCTCCGGGCGGGTCGGGGGATGGGGCCGGGGGGGCGGCGCTCTGCGCGCGCAGCTCGCCGGCGGACACGAGGCCCAGCACGAGCGCGGTCAGGGCGGAAACGCGGAACGGATGACGGCACCGGTTCATCGATCTCTCCATGGCCGGCCGCGCTCGCGGAACGCGCGAACTGTCTGTATCAGCCGGCAGATTATGAATCAGGACGGGAAGTTCAGGCGACCGCGAAGGAGGGCGGGGCCCGGAGCGGACGGAGACCGAGGATCGTGCTCCCATGGAGTGGCGCGGCCGGGCCCGCGGCGATGAGCGTCGGCGGCGCCGGGGGATGGTTCGGAACGGCAACGGGCCAGGCCACGGCCGGAGAATTCAACGCCAGGCAGGCGGCGCAGTGGTTGCCCGCGGCGTGGAACGGGATCAGGGTATGCAGGATGGCGAAGGACATCAGCGCCGCCACGATGATGGCGCAGATCGAAGTCAACGTCCTGCCCCGCCGGGTCTTGATCGTGAGGGTTCCCACCGTGCCGGCCATCCTATAGCACGCCCCGGGGCAAGTCAAAGACGGGGCGGCATGCGGCGGAGCCTTTCCTCGAGCGAGGAGGTCGTCAGCCCCCCCATCGCCACGACATCGGCGACAACGCCGTCCGGGCCGACAAACAGGGTGATCGGCAGCGACAGGACGCCGTAGCGGGCCGCGACCTTGCCCCGCGCGTCGAGCAGGATGGGGAAGGTGAGCCCGTGCTCCTTGACGAAGGCCGCGACGTCCCGCGGCTTCTCGGACAGGTTGATGCCGATCACCCGCACGTCGCGGGGCCGCTCGCGGGCGGCCCGTTCGAGCACCGGCATCTCCTCGCGGCAGGCGGGGCACCAGGTGGCCCAGAAATGGAGCACGACCGGCCGCCCCCTGAGAGAGGCGAGGGAGATCGGCCTGCCCTGGAGATCCGGCAGCGTGAACAGCGGCGCGGGCCGGCCGATTTCGACGGGCCCGGCGCCGCGCGCCGCCGCCGGTCCCGCCGGAAGGAGCGCAGGCACGATCAGGAACAGGAGCATTCGCAGCCAGGCGCACCGCCTCATCGGAACCTCGCGAGCCTCCTAGAAGGACTTCGATACCCCGAGCACCAGCCCGGTCCGGGGCGCCAGGTTCGTCTCGTTGACCTCCTGGTAGACGGGGAGCTGGACAAAGCCGTAAAGCGAGGCGCCGCTGCCGGTGCCGACGCTGATCCCGGGGGTCAGGTTGACGAAGGTGGCGCCGGTCGAGGGTACGCTCATTTCAAGGAAGCGATCCCTCAAAGTCCTCCGGCCGTTCAACTGCAGCGACCAGGACAGCCGGTCCTTGTGCTTCCACTGGATCCCGGCGTAGACCTGCCCCTCGTCCCCGAAGCGGTAGTCGAGGTCGTTCCCACTGTTCCGGCGGTACGAGCCGCCGAGAAAGAGTTCGACGCGCATCGGGGCGATCGAGTGCGCGAAGTGGAGCGAGCCGATGAGGTCGGTCGAACCGGTCCCCGGCTGGATCGTCGGCTCGTTGATCGCTCCCTCGCTGTCGAGGAGCCGGTAGGCCCCGGTCGGGATTTTCACCCACAGCCCGCCGACCAGGAGGTTCTTGGTCCGCACGAGAAACGCGTAGCGGGCCCCGAGCCGGACGTCGCCGAACCCCGAGCTGCCATCCTGGTTCGTGAAATGCTCGTCGATCGTGCCGACGTCATCGAAATGCTCGTGGTCGCGCTCGTTGATAAGCGGCAGCACGGCCGCCAGCGTCAGCCGCGGGGTCACCCCGTACGACAAATCGACCTCGACCAGGGTGTTCCGGGTGCTGATCTCCCGGTGGTGATCCGGCTCGATGGTCCCCTCCTCGAAGTTGATCTTGGGTGTGAGAACTTCCGAGACATCCTTCGACCCCGCGAGCCCGCGGCTCAGGAGGACGTAGCGGTAGGAGAGATCGACCGTGAGGATCCCGGAGGCGGCTACTCCTTCCTGCGTGCCGGTGGCGAGAAAGCAGTTGGCCGAGCCGCAGGTCGCCCCGACCGGGGTGATGGAGGCTCCCGCCGCGGCGACGAGCGCGGCGGCGACGAGCGCGGCCCTTGAGATCAAAGCCATGAAGGCTGGAATTCTAGCACGCGGTCGGGGAGGAGTCCCGGCAGGGGGCGCGGGGGATCACGTGCGGCGCCCCGGTGGCCGGGTCGAGGGTCACGTCCGCCTCGGTTTCGTACACCCGGCGGATCGTCCCGGGAGTGAGCACCGCGGAAGGGGGCCCGTCGGCGGCGAGGCGACCGCGGTCGAGCAGGACGAGGCGCGACGCGTGGCGGGCGGCCAGGTTCAGGTCGTGGCTGACCGCGACCACCGTGAGTCCGTGCCCGCGGTTCAGCCGGTCGAGGATCTCGTAGATCTCGAGCGAGTGCCTCAGGTCCAGGAATGCCGTCGGCTCGTCGAGAAGAAGCACCCGCGGCTCCTGCGCCAGGGCCCGGGCGATCATGGCGCGCTGTCTTTCGCCGCTGCTCAGCTCGTGAAGATGCCGCTCCTCCATGCCCTGAAGGTCGGCGATGCGCAGCGCCTCGCGCGCGGCGGCGAAGTCGGCGGCGCGCTCCATCCCCCAGATCCCGAGGTACGGCGCCCTGCCCATCAGGACCACTTCGAGGACGGTGAAGTTGAAGAGGACGCGCGCTTCCTGCAGGACGATCCCGACGAGGCGGGCCCGCTCGCGCGGGCGGAAGTCGCCGAGCGGCCTGTCGCCCAAAAGCACCTCGCCCCGGTCCGGAGAGAGTATCCCGCAGAGAAGCCGCAGCAGGGTCGATTTTCCCGAACCGTTCGGGCCGAGGACTCCCAGGAACTCCCCGGAGCCAATTCTGAGTGACAGGTCCTCGAAAAGCGGCGCGGGTGCGCCGCAGTGCGTGAACGAGAGCCCGCGCGCCGCCAGCACCGGAGGCGGGGCCTGCCGGGCGGCGCGGCCTTCGCTCGAAGCGTCACTCAAAGTAGCTGCTCCCGCGCTGGGATCGGTATAGCCACAGGAAGAACGGCCCCCCCAGGAGCGCCGTGATGACGCCGACCGGGATCTCGGTCGGCGCCAGCGCCGTCCGCGCCGCCGTGTCGGCAACCGACAGGAAGATGGCGCCGCACAGGGCGGAGGCGGGCACGAGCAACCGGTGGTCGGGGCCGAAGAGAAGCCGCGCGGCGTGCGGCACGATGAGCCCCACGAACCCGATGGGCCCGGCGACCGAGACGACCGCGGCGGTCACGAGCGACGCCAGGATGATGGCCGCGATCCGGGCGCGCCCGACGCTCGCGCCGAGGGAGCGGGCGGCCTCCTCGCCGGCGCACATGAGGTTGAGGTCGCGGCCGAGGAGGACCATCGCCGCGACCCCGGCCAGAACCAGCGCCCCCAGAGGCGCGAGTGTCGAATACGACTCGGTCGGGATCGAGCCCACCATCCAGAGCTGCAGTCCCCGCAGACGGCTCATCTCCACCAGGGTCTGGATGAAAAGGATGACAGCGAGATAGACGGTATTGGTGACGACACCGACGAGGAGCATCGGGTAGGAGGCGAGCCGCCCGCGCACGCTCGACAGGGCCACGATGAGCGCCACGGTGAGGGCGGCGCCCAGGAAGGCCGCTACAGCGCGCACCGGCAGGAGCGGCAGCAGGGCGGTCAGGCCGGCCGCCGTTGCCGCAAACGCGCCCAAAGCGGCGCCCCCCGAGATGCCGAGGATGTACGGGTCGGCCAGAGGATTCCTGAGGATGGCCTGGAAGACCGCGCCGGTCGAGGCGAGGGCCGCGCCCGCGATCGACGCCATCAGGAGTCGCGGCAGCCTGAGTCTAAGGATCATCGTCGCCGCCAGCGCCGCGCCACCGCCCGGCTCACCGTCGGCGCCTCCCGGGCCGGCGCCCAGGAGATCAAGCAGCGTGTAGCCGCTGCTCCCGAAGCTGGAGCAGAGGCCGAGGGTCAGCACCAGGACAGCCGCGAGCAGGAGCAGGGTGAGGGAGAGGCGGCGGGCGCTTAGCGGGGGCATGGCGCGGCGTGCCGCTGCCGCATCAGGCGGCCAGGTTGGATCGGATTTGGAAAAGCTGCATCACGTCCCTGCGGCTGAGGATGCCGACGATTCTCCCGGCCGTGACGACCGGCAGGCGGCCGACGTCCTCCTGGACCATTCTCTCAAGCGCGGTGACGCAGTCCTCCTCGGGATCGAGCGGCGTGAGCCTTTCGGCCGGAGACATCACCCGGCGCACTGGTGTCGCGGCCCACTCCTCCCGCGGCACGCTCTTGATCTGCTCGAGCGAGACCATGCCGAGCAGGCGGTCCCCGTCCGCCACGGGGAAGCTGCCGTGCGGGTGGCGGTAGAAGTAATCGGTGACCAGCTCCTCAAGGCTGGCGTGCCCCGGAACGGTGATGACCGGCTGGACCATGAGCTGGCGCACCCGCACCCCCGAGAGCAGGTCCTTCAGGAGAACCGCCCGGTAGCTCTGGCCGGCCGCCTGGTGCAGGAACATTCCGATCAGGATCAGCCAGATTCCCCCGATCATCCCGCCGTTGAAAAGCGTCCAGAGACCCCACGCCATCAGGCCGTAGCCGACGAACGAGCCGGCCGTCCCGGCGGTCCTCGTCGCCCGGATGAGGCTTCCGTGCCGGGCCCAGAGGAAGGCGCGCAGGATCCGTCCGCCGTCCAGGGGGAAGCCCGGCAGCAGGTTGAAGATGCCGAGCGCCAGGTTGATCGTGGCGAGATAGACGAGCACCGCGTTCCCGCCCGGGAGCCCCGCGGCAAAGCCGGAGAGCAGCGCCAGCCAGAAGAGGACGGCGAGCGCGATGCTGGTGGCGGGCCCGGCCGCCGCGATCCGCAGCTCGGCGCGCGGATCGGTTGGCTCCGAGGCCATTTCGGAGACCCCTCCGAAGAGAAACAGGCGGATGCGCGGCACCTTGATCCCGTAGCGGATCGCGAGCAGGGCGTGGGACATTTCGTGCACCAGCACCGATACGAAGAGAAACAACGCGGCGACCACACCCAGCCACCAGGCGAGGCCTCCCGTGATAGGCGGCTCCTGGGAGGGGAAATACCCCACTGCCAGGGTCCAGACCACGAGGAGGAAGATGAACAACCAAGTCGGGTCAATGACCACCCTGATGCCGAAGACCCGGGCGATCTGCAGGCTCTGCATGGGGGCGATCCTAACCCAAAACGGGATCGGGAAACGGCGCGGCAGGCGTCCGCGGTGCTAAAGAAGCTGCCTGCGGGCGGCTTCGCTGATCGCGACCACTCCGGGGTGCTTCAGCCTTCTTTCCAGAGTGATGGCGTAAAACCGCTCCCGGACCGCCTTCACGCGGCCGACAACGCGAACACCGTACTGCGCCATCACTTCCCCCTCGATCGCCGAGGGGGCCGGGAATATTCCTGCCCCGGCCTGCCCGAAGGTCTTCATCAGAGCGCTGTCATCGAACTCGCCGATAACGCCAGGACGGATTCTCTCCCTCTCGAACCAGCTCTCCAGCGAGCGGCGCAGGGATGTGAACTCCGCCGGCAGCAGTAGAGGCGCCCCTTGCAGTGACTTCGGAAAGCCGCGCATATGCGACGCCGCAAGTCTGCGCGTGCCGAAGAACGACACGCCGCACTCGCCCAACGGGTGGCTGAAGGCTCGCACGCCCACGTCCGAGCCAAGCGGTGCGTCCGACAGGATGAGGTCCAGATCATGCAATGCGAGTTCAGCGGCCAAGCGGCCCAGCCGATCCTCCCGGCATACGATTCGAACCGGTGTAGGAAGCCGGAGAGCAGCCTCCAAGAACCGGTACGCGATCAACTTCGGTATTGAATCCGCTATGCCGACATGAAACCGGGCCGCCCGCTGAGTCGGACGTCCTCGCAACGTGCTGACGAGATCTCTGCCGAGTGAAAAGATTTCCTCCGCATAACGAAACACAACCGATCCCATTTCGGTCAGCACCAGCTTCCTTCCGACGCGGTGAAACAGCTTCTCGCCCAGGGAGTTCTCAAGAGATCGGATCTGGCCGCTGATTGTGGGCTGGGCGAGACGAAGATGGGCGCAGGCCCGCGAGATGCTCCCCTCGCGCGCCACGGTCCAGAAGTAAAAAAGGTGATGGTAGTTCAGCCATTCCATGGGGTGCATGATACATCGCATTAACCGATGATATCTGATGAAATTATCTATTTGCCTATGGACACCACTCCTGCGAGAGTAGACGAGTCAAAGCATCAAGGGTTTCATGGCGAAGTCTCCGGGGGACATCGAGGGCGGGACGGCAAGGCGTTGACTCTGGGCGCTTCACTGGAAGGAGGTGAGCACATGACGAAGTTTCGTATCCCGGACGTGCGGTCGCTCGAGGACAGCCGCACATCTCCCAAGAGCCTGAAGGCACACTTCAGGCAAATCATCCTCGGCAGCAGAGTGGCCCGCGTGAGGGTGGAAGCGATCAATCCGGAGACGGGCGAGTACCGCGTTGTGCTTCAGGGAACCCTCGAGAGAAACGGGGCGAATGAGGAGAAGCATTGAACCACGCTTCACTCGCGGTGTCGCGTGTGCTCCCTTCGAAAAAGCGGCTACCCCGCAGTTTCGGAGGGTTACCGACAGCGGGATTGCGGAGCGGAGATTCTGAACGCTCGACCTGAGGGAGGTGATGACGACATGGCGAAGTTCAATATTCAGGACGTGCAGTCGCTCGAGAGCTGCGCTGCGTCCCCTCTGAGCCTGAACGCGATTTTCGGGGAGATGATCCTGAGCAGCACACGTGCCTGGGCGAAGGTGGAGGCGATGAATCCGGAGACGGGCGAGTACCAGGTGGTGCTTCGGGGAACTCTCGACACAGAGGAGACGGAGTGGGAGGAGGAGGAGTGAGCAACGTATCCGGGGCCTCGGGGTGGCCGAGGCCCCATCGAACCGTCGTGACCGGTCCGTCATTGATCCAATCGGCTGGACGATTAAGTGGCATCAACCGGCCGCACAGGAGACAGTCATGAAGACCGCGGAGGGAAGCGCTCTCTGCATGTCGGTGTCGATCGAGCGGCTCCCCGGGCCGCGGGGTGAAGATGCCTGGCGCTGCAGGATCGAGGCGAGGCTGAAGCGTGCG
>JANMQK010000396.1:0-37242 GCA_031370485.1 Acidobacteriota bacterium
CTGACCGTGACGATCGGCGTGGCCAAGTACCCCGAGGACGCCGTCACCGCCGATCGGCTGGTGCAGCGCGCCGAGGAGGCCATGCATCAGGCGAAGGCCCGCGGCGGGAACACCATCGGGGTGTACTACCAGGAGTGTCGCAACTTCATCCGCTTCGATCTGGCCCGCGGGACGGTACGGGTCCGGATCGCGCCCGCCGCCGAGGAGGCCGCGCCCCAGGAGCCGGGGCGGGATTCAGAGCCGCTCAACATCAGCCGCAGCGGCCTGCTCTTCGAAAGCGACACGCCGTTCGCGATGGGTGTCCCGATCGTGGTCTCCTGCGAGAACGCACGCGAAGGCGGGCGCCTCACACTCAGGGCGCGCGTCGTGCGAATCGAGGAGCTGGGAGGAACGCCTCCCCGCTACGAGGTCGGCGCCGCCTTCTCGATGGAGTGGGAACACCAGGAAGCGCAGCTCGAGCAGTTCCTGCGGCGCGGCGACCTGGTCGCCCGCCCCTGAGGCCGCTCCCGTGCCTGTGCTCGGCGTCGATACGGCCACATCAGGCGGCAGCGTCGCCTTGGCACGCCGGGGGCACCTGATCGCCGAGGCCGCGCTTCCCGAAAAGACCAGGCACGCCCTCGACCTGCTGGACCGAATCGATTCGCTGCTCCGCGGAGCGGGGCTCGGGCCGCGCGACCTGCGGGGCCTCGGAGTGGCCGCGGGCCCAGGCTCGTTCACCGGTGTGCGGGTCGGCCTGGCGACCGCCAAGGGCATGGCCTACAGCCTGGACATCGGCCTTGTAGGCCTGTCCACGCTCGAGGCGCTGGCGCGCGCGGCCAACGTCCGGGAGACCTGCTCCTCCCGGATGATTTGCCCCGCGATCGAAGCGGGCCGCGGGGAGGTGTACGCCGCGCTGTTCCTCGTCGAGAACGGAGTGCCGGTTCGCTCCGAACCCGACCGCTCCTGGCGGCCCGAGGCCCTGGCGCGACACCTTCCGGAGGGTACGGTGCTCGCAGGGGACGGCGCGGGGCGCGTCCTCGAGGCGTCCGATGTGTCCCGCGGCCTGCGCGAGCCGGCCAGGCCGTGCCCGCGGCTGGCGGGCTCGATCGCCCTGTGGGCCTGCGAGGCGTTGCAGGGACGGCAGGGCTATGGGCCTGGCCAGGTGGGGCCGAACTACGTCCGACCTTCGGACGCGGAGGCGGCACGACGACCTCGCTGAAGAAGCGCGCCGGCTCGCGAAAGGGCACGGGAAAGAAGTCCGCGCCCGCGCTCTGCATCGAGCCGATGGCCCTCCAGGACATTCCTGCCGTCCTGGCCATCGAACTGGAGTCGTTTCCAATCCCCTGGGGCGAATCTTCCTTCCGCTTCGAGATCACCGAGAACCCCTACGCCAGTCTCTTCGTCGCGCGGTTCTCCGGGTCCCGACAGACCGTCGGGTTCGCGAGCGTCTGGGTCATCGATCAGGAGATGAAGATCAACAACATCGCCGTCCATCCGGGATGGCGGGCGCGCGGGATAGGATCACGCTTCATCCGCTTCCTACTGGGGTTCGCGGTCGAGCAGGGATGCCGGGAGGCGACCCTCGAGGTCCGGCCGAGCAATGAGGCCGCGCTGCGACTGTACGCGAAAAGCGGCTTCCGCAGGGTGGGGCGGCGCAAGAATTACTATGCCGATACGCACGAGGACGCTCTCCTGATGGCCTGTCCGGTCGACCCCGGGGTGGCATCATGATGGCTTGCATCGTGTGATCCACGGTGCTACACTTTGAGCCAATGGACGAACTTCTCTCCCAACCCCGGTCTGGTCCAAAACACCAAAATGCAGGAGGTTACACGATGGTGCATAACCATGAAGACCTGAGGCTATCGCTGCTCGAGCGGGACTCCGAGTTCCGCAGACTCAACGCAGAACACGCAACCTACGAGTCGCGCCTCACGGAGCTTCAGGGCAAGGCTGATCTCGACGAAGCGGAGAAAGTCGAAACCGTCAACCTCAAGAAGCAAAAGCTTCAGATCAAGGACAAGATGGAGTGGATCCTCCGGGAGCATATTGAGCGGGAGACCGGAGCCGGCGTTCGTAACTGAGAATAAACGGATCGTGGATTATGAGGGGTGCCCCGGGGACACCCCTCTCTTGTTCTCGGGATAGAGACAATCATGCCGTTCGCAGTCCAGGCGGTTCCCTTCCTTGCGGGCCTCGGCGTGCTTGGCGCGGCGCTGGCCTGGTTCCTGGGTCCCTGGGGGGCCCTTCCGTCGGTCGTGCTGGCCCTGTTCGTGCTCTTTTTTTTCCGCGACCCCGAGAGGCGCCCGCCGGCGGGGGAGGGGCTCGTGCTGTCGCCAGCGGACGGGCGGGTCACGTCCGTGGAGCGGGACGCCCAGGGCGCGCGCGTGACGATCTTCCTTTCGCTCTTCGACTGCCACATCAATCGGGCGCCGGTGGCCGGCGTCGTCGCGAGCACGCGCCATACTCCGGGACGTTTCCGGCCGGCCTACGACCCCCGGGCCGGCAGCGAGAATGAGCGGAACGAGGTGATCATCCGTGCGGCGGGGAGTGTCTACGGAGTGACCCAGGTGGCGGGCATCCTGGCACGTCGCATCGTCTGCACCAAAACGACGGGTGATTCGGTGGCCCGGGGAGAGCGTATCGGGCTGATACGATTCGGTTCGCGCACCGACCTCCGCCTGCCTCAAGGGGTGGATCCCCTGGTTGCCGAGGGGGACCGCGTGCGCGGCGGTCTCACGATCGTCGCCCGGGAGCAGCCCCAGGCTTCGCGGGCGGGCGGAGACGCCAGGTCATGAGGGAAGGCAGGCGCTTCCGCCGCGGCGCTTACATCATTCCCAGCCTGTTCACCATCGGCAACTTGCTGTGCGGGTACATCGCGGTGATCCGGAGTCTGCAGGGCGAGTACGAGTGGGCGGCGATCGCGCTGTTCATCGCGGCACTCCTCGACCGGGTGGACGGCTGGGTGGCACGGCTGACCGACACCTCGAGCGATTTCGGCGTCCAACTGGATTCGCTGGCCGATGTGATCTCTTTCGGCATGGCCCCGGCCCTCCTCGTCTTCATGTGGGCTCTCGCCACCCTTCCCAAGCCGTGGTCGCTCGCCCCCTTCCTCTACCTGGCGGCGGGGGCCGCCCGCTTGGCGCGCTTCAACATCCAGGCGCCGATCCAGGACAAGAGGTATTTCATCGGCCTCCCCATTCCCGCCGCCGCGTGCGCCCTGGCTGCCTGCGTACTGTACAGCCCCGCCCGGGTTACCGATCCGCTTGCCGCCGGCCTGGTTTCGGTGCTCGTGGCCACGCTCGCCGTGCTCATGGTGAGCAAGGCTCGCTACCGCTCCTTCAAGGAGATCGATCTCCGGCGCCGCACGCGATGGCTGATCGTGATCCTCGTGGCCCTCGCCTACTTCGTGGTCGCGGCCTCGCCGCAGTTCGTCGCCCTCGTGCTGAGCTTTACCTACCTGCTCTCCGGCCTCGTTCCCAGGCTGCCTTCATCGCACAAGCCCGAGCCCCGGACCGCCGCGGCGGGAGGCGGGCATGCCGATCCCTAGGAGGGGAGGGAACGGGCGCAAGGCACACGTCGCGCTGTTCGACGCCACGAGCCTGACCGCCAAGGGAGTCAAGGAGCAGCTCGTGGCGCGGTCCTTCCCGATCGCCTCGATGCGGCTCTACACGTCCCGGACCGATCCGGACGCGAACCTCACGGAATTCGCCGGCGAGGCAATGCTGGTCACCGCCCCCGACATCGATGCGCTTGGACGCTTGGACATCGCCTTTCTATGCGGCACCCGCGAGGAGGGCGCCCGGTACCTGGACTGGGCCGGCCGCAAGGGGTTCGTGGCGATCGATCTGACGACCGCGTCGAGCGACGCGGGCCCGGTGCCTCTGGTGAACGTGAATGTGAATCCCGATGCGATTCCCGGGAAGCCCGGCCTGGTTGCCACCCCTCGTCCGATCGCGCAGTTTCTCTCGACACTTCTCGACCCGATTCACCGGGCGTGCGGCCTCGAGGCGGTCAGGGCCGTGATTTTCCAGCCGGCCTCCGAGTGCGGCGAGGAGGGCATCGAGGAGCTCTACCAGCAGACGCTCGGCCTGCTGAACTTCCAGGAGGCTCCCCGGCAGGTGTTCGGTCGGCAGGTCGCCTTCAACCTGATACCGGCCGGCCTGTACCGTAAGAGCGGGGCGCCCGCGGGGGCCGACCCGGCGGCGCTGGAGCAGGAAGTCATGAGAATCACCGGGGGAGCGTACCATCTGTCGGCGGAGGTCGTGCTGGCGCCGGTATTTCACTGCCACGCGGCGATGGTGCATGTCCGTCTACCCGGGGGCAAGGGCCGCGAAGACCTCCTGGCCTCCCTTCGTGAGAGCCGCGCGGTCAGCCTCACCCCGGCGGAGGAACCGGTGACGCCGGTCCAGCAGGCCGGCAAGAGCGGCGTGCGGGTCGCGGTGATACGCCCGTCGTCCCGCGACTCCGAGTTCTGGATCTGGGCGGTCACCGACAACCTTCAGTCAGGAACGGCCTTCAATGCGGTACGCATCGCCGAGGCGATCATGGACCGGGGATTCGGGCGGGGAAAGGCTTGAAGGCGGGCCGCGCGCTTCGCGCCGCGTGCGTCGCCGGGGCGCTCCTGCTTGCGCCGGCGGCCCCCGGCCGCGCCCAGGATCTGAAACGGCCCGAGGAGCAGCTCGCGGCCATCTACTCGCTGAAGGTCCAGCTGGAGATCGAGCAGAAGCAGCTCGACGACGCCCTGCAGCACCACGCCGACATCTCCCGCGCGCGGGAAGAGGCGCGCGCCCGGGTCGTCCGGATCTACCAGGATCTCGATGCCATGGTGGAGGGACGGCAGGACGGCGATGCCGACACGATCAGGCTCCGCGAGGAGCAGATCCTTAAAGGGGAGCAGGAGGTGGAGTCCCTCACCCGGGAGTCGCAGGGAACCCGCGCGATCATCCGTCAGTCCCACGGGCGGATCTCGATCCTCAAGGACCACATCCGCCGTCTGAGGCGCACCCTCCCCTCGGACAACGAATCGCTCACTGGTGCCTGGAACGTGACCTACCTGCCCAGCAACGACAAGGGGGTCTTCACCCTGCGCCAGTCGGGCACGCTGCTCGTTGGCGAGTATTCGCTGGAGGGGGGCTGGAAGGGGAGCCTCCAGGGCACCTTCGTTGACGGAAAGGTGCTGCTGCATCGCATCGACTCGAAGCTGGGGCGCTCCTCGGATCTGGAAGGGACCCTGTCGCCCGACGGGAAAGCCCTGCGCGGGACCTGGCAGAATTTCATCCTCTCCGGGGGCTCGCCGGTAACCGGAGCGTGGATAGCGCGCAAGCGCGACGATCGCTCAGAGCCCTGAGCGGTCGCCACCCTGCGCCTTCGCCGGTCGGAGCGTGAAATCGAGGCTGGCGCGTTCCACCGAGGCCGCGCCTTCCCCCTCCAGGATCACCAGCCGGTAACGGCCAGGCGGCAGGCCATCCACCGGCATGGGCACGGTGAGGGCGCCGTCCGGGCGATCCGGCGGGACGGCCACCGGGACGCTGCGCTCCCCGGTCGTCTCGCCGGCGTCCTCGTGCCGTATTGCCAGGCGAAGCGGCCGGGCGCCGGTCGCGCGCCGGGCTCTCATCTTGAAGCCGCAGGCGAGTGACTCGCCCACCTCGAAGGATGATCGAAGGGCGGGACCCTCCGTGTACTCCGAGACCACCGGCTCCGTCCCGGAGGCGGAGGGGGAGGGATCGACTTCGATCCAGAGGCTTTTTTCGGAGAGCGAGTAGATCGAAAGACCGAGAACATCCCCCTCGTCCTGCCGGAAGGCGGGAAGCTCGAGCCGCGCCGCGCCGATGGTCCCGCTCGACAAGTCGGAAACCACCGCAGTGACCATCTGTGAGGCGGCCGGCAGGCGCACGCGGCAGAAGAAGTTGAGCCCGCGGCCGGCGGGGGCACGGGGATCCGGTGGAACCGAGATTCGGGCCTGGCGGGCAACGCGGAAGGTCTCCTTTCCGGAGTCGTCCAGGGCCACCAGCCCGATCTCGAGGCGGGCGGTGGAATGCCCCTCCTCCGGCAGGAAGAGCACCCGATCGCGTGGCAGGTGCAGGACGAGATCGCTCACCCTTTCCGCTCCGGCGCCCGGTCCCTGGATCGCGGCGATCTCGATCCCCAGCTCGGGGTAGAGGCCGGGGAGCACGTGGGCTGCCTCGATCGAGCGCGTGCGCGCCTCCGAGGGCGCGAGGCGCGTGAAAACACGGCGCCAGCGCACCCGGGCACCGCCTCTCCTGACGCGCAGCTGCACCGAGTGATCCCTGCCGTCCGGGGGGCCTTCGGGCGTGTATCCGACCAGGTAGTAGGTCCGGCTCGATTCCTCGGCCCGCGCGAGTCCCTTCAGCAGGTCGTTCGATGACGAGGTGGTCCCCCCCGTGCTGAGGGCGATGGACTCGAGAGAGTTCGACCGCCGCGCGGCGGTTCGCACCGCCGCGGCGCTCCCGGCGACCAGACCGGATGTCTGGACGGCATGGAACGTGACCCCGCTCGCGGCCGCCGCATGGGCCAGATCCTTGATCTCCAGCCTGAGGTCACCGGCTTTCTGCGCGTTGACTTGGGGCAGGACGAAACCGTCGGCATAGATTTGAATCGGGTTCTCGGGTATTCCGTCACCCATGAAGACGATCGCCTTGTAACCGGGCCAGGGGCCAAGCGCGTCCACGATGGTGCGCAGGGCCGACAGGACGCGGCGCAGCCTGACGGCGTCTTCCAGGGCGTAGCTCGTGGCCAGAAGGCCGGCCTGGCCGATGGCATTGTCACGCTCACCCCCCGGTGGCACCAGGGCGCGGATCTCCTCCTGGCGCGCGGCCACCTCCGCGGCGAAGTCGTTTCGCCGCCGGGGGTCATCGACGCTTGCGCGGATCGCCCCGATCAGGGCGTCGTGATCGGTCGTGAAGTCCTGCAGAATCCTCAGACTGCGGTCGTAGGAGACCAGTGACACCTGGTCCGAGACCGCGAGCCGGGTGGCGATCAGTTGCTCCGCCGCCCTGCGCGCTCCGAGGATCCCGGCGGGCGCCGAGGTCGCGTCGTCGAAGAAGAGAACAAAGCGCCTGGGAGCCTGAGACGGAAGAGTTTGCGGTGGTTGTTCCGGTTGGGGACGGGGGGCCGCTTCGAGCGCCTCGGCCGGGCGGTTGTCCCTGAACTCGAGGGAGGATATCGGCTGGACGCGCCCGTCGATCATCAGGACGAAGTCCTCCGCGGCGAGGCCGCGGATCGGTTGCCCGGAGCGATCTTCGACGTAGGCTTCGATGAGTACCAGTTCGACACTGGCCCGCTCGATCAACGGCCGGGGCTGATCGGCCGGCGGGGCCGCACGGGCTCCCCCCGGCCTGCCGGCGCCGCCCGGCGCCAGGATCGCCAGGAGGCCGGCAAGGAGGATCCTCGTACTCGGTCGCGAGATCATGGACGGGGGTCTCCTTGGCCTATTATAGTCATCGTGAATTGGAGCGGCAGGAGAACAGCGCCTTGACCCCGTCCCGCGCGCGCGCTAGCATGAGCGGCCCTCTCGGGCGATCCTCATGACATACCCTCTGTTCATCGCCGCCAGATACCTTCTCGCCCAACGCAAGCAGGCCATCATCTATGTCATTTCCCTCACCTCGGTCCTGGGGATCATCGTCGGGGTGGCGGCCCTGGTCGTGGTGCTGGCCCTCATGACCGGATTCCAGGACAAGATCCAGGCAAAAATCCTCGGCGCCAACGCCCACCTGACGATCCTCGCCGGCTGGTCGGGCCGCGCCATCGATGACGGGGCGGCCGCCGCGGCGCGCATACGGGGGCTCGCTCCGATCGCCGCGGTGGCGCCGGTGGTCTACGAGAAGGGGATGGCAACGAGCGAGCTCAATCCCGCGGGCGCCGCGATCCTCATAAAGGGCATCGACCCGTCCCAGGAGAGAAGCGTGACCGACCTCAGGGCGCAGGTGCGGGGCGACCTGGACCTCATCGCCACACCGGGCGCCGACGGCAGGGATCGCGCGATCCTCGGCAAGGACCTCGCCCTGGGCCTGGGTGTCGGGCCGGGAGACCGCATCCGGGTCATCGTCGCGCGCGCAAACGTCTCGCCGTTCCTGGCGGTGCCGCGCAGCCGTGAATTCGACGTCGCGGGGGTCGCCGACGCCGGATTCTACGATTATGACAACAGCCGGATCTACGTGGGGATCGATGCGGCGCGGCGGCTGGTGGGAATGTCCGATCGGCAGGCGACGGCGATCGAGGCCCGGGTGAAGGATCCGGATCGGCTCCAGGATGTGGCGCGCGCCGTGCAGTCGGACCTGGGAGAGGCGTACTACGTGAACGATCTCATCCGGATGAACCGGTCCTTCTTCTCGGCCCTGCGCCTCGAGAAGCTGGCCATGAGCATCGCGATCGGTCTCATCATCCTGGTCGCGGCGCTGAACATAGTATCGATCCTCGTGCTGATGGTCATGGAGAAGGTGCGTGACATCGGTGTCCTGGCCGCGATGGGGGCGACGGCCGCCGGCATCCGGAGGATCTTCCTGCTGCAGGGGTTGATCCTGGCGGTGCTGGGCACGATCGTGGGGACTGTACTCGGGGTCGCGCTCGCGTGGGTCCTGGATCGATACCGGCTCGTCAGCCTCCCGCCGGACGTCTATTTCATCCCCTACGTACCGTTCCAGATCCGCCCGCTCGACGTCCTCGCGGTCGCCGTGCTGACCGTAGCGGTGTCGTTCCTGGCAACGCTCTACCCCTCGTGGCGTGCCTCGCAGCTCGACCCCTCTGAGGCGCTGCGTTATGAGTGAGGGGCCTGCGGAACCCCTGCTGCGCTGCATCGGCCTGCGCAAGACCTTCGGCCCGCCCGCGGGCCGCGTCGAGGTCCTGCGCGACCTCGACCTGGCCGTGGAGCGCGGCGAGATGGTCGCCATCCTGGGAGAATCGGGCGCCGGCAAGACAACCCTGCTCCACCTGGTGGGGGCCATCGACCGGCCGGACGCGGGCTCGATTACGTTCCGGGGCCGGGACGTCGCCGCGGCCGGGGCCGCCGAACGCGCGATCTACCGCAATCGCGAGCTCGGCTTCGTGTTCCAGTTCCACCACCTGCTTCCTGAATTCAGCGCCCTGGAAAACGCCATGATGCCGCTCCTCATTCGCGGGGAGAATTCCCGCCGCGCCCGCTCGAGGGCGGAGTCTGCGCTCCAGGAGCTCGGCCTGGGGTCCTGTATGGATCGCCGGCCCGCGGCCCTCTCGGGAGGCGAGCAGCAGCGGGTCGCCATCGCGCGGGCGGTCGTGGGCGCCCCCGCGCTCCTGCTGGCGGACGAGCCGACGGGCAATCTCGACGCGCGCAACGCCGAGACGGTGTTCGAATTGCTGCTGAGTCTGCACCGCCGGCGCGGCATGACCACCCTGCTCGTCACTCATAGCGAGCGGCTCGCCTCGCGCTGCAGCCGCACCCTGATGATGGAGCGCGGTTCCTTGACGGCCCCGATCGGGAGCCGTTACAATACCGCCGCTGGGACCACGCCGGTTCCTCGCTGAGAGAGAGGACCTCGCGGAGCGGCGCACGGGTTGCTCCCGACGACCCCATGTTCGAAAAGTACACGGAAAAGGCCAAGAAAGTCCTCTTTCTCGCCCGCTACGAAGCCAGCCAGATGGGGAGCAAGGTCATCGGCTCCGAACACCTTCTCCTCGGCCTCATCAAGGAAGGCGACGATCTCGTGCGGGACCTCTTCCAGCGCAGCAACGTGAACCTCGAGCTACTCCGCGCCGAGCTCGAGGCGCGCGGCCCGAGCGGCGAGAAGCAGTCCGCACCCATCGAGATCCCGTTCAGCGAGGAAGCCAAGAAGGTCCTGTCCTCGGCCGAGGAGGAGGCCGAGCGTCTGCTCCATCCCTACGTCAGCGACGAGCACATCCTGCTCGGACTGCTCCGGGTCGAGGACTCGGCCGCCGGCCGTGTCCTGGCGGAAAAGGGGATGAGGCTCTACGCACTGCGCGAGGACACCGTCGCCGTCTGGAAGCAGCGATCGCTGCCGAAGAAGGTCAAGGAGACCCCATTCCTGAACGAGTTCGCCCGCGATCTCTCGGAGATGGCCGCCCGCCAGGTGTTCGATCCGCTGATCGGGCGCGGCGGCGAGCTCCAGAGAATGGTGCAGGTCCTGTCGCGGCGCCGCAAGAACAACATCGTCCTGCTCGGGGAGCCCGGCGTCGGCAAGACCGCCCTGGTCGAGGGCCTGGCCCAGGAAATCGCGGATGGCAACGTCCCGGTGTCCCTGTCGCGGAAGCGCATCCTGGCCCTCGATCTGTGCCTCATCGTGGCCGGCACGAAGTACCGCGGGCAGTTCGAGGAGAGGCTGAAGGGAATCATCTCCGAGATCGTCGGCAACGACGACATCATCATATTCATTGACGAGATCCACTCCCTGATCGGAGCGGGCTCGGCGGAAGGGTCGCTCGACGCCGCAAGCATCATCAAGCCGGCCCTGTCGCGCGGGGAGGTGCAGTGCATCGGGGCCACGACCCCGAAGGATTACCATCGCTACATCGAGAAAGACCGGGCCCTCGTGCGCCGGTTCCTGCCGATCCGCCTCCACCCGCCGACCGAGAACGAGACCCTGGACATCCTGAATGGGGTGAAGGAGCGCTACGAGAAATTCCACCAGGTGCGCTACTCGGACCAGGCCCTGAGCGCGGCGGTGACGATGTCCCACCGCTACATCACCGACCGGTTCCTGCCGGACAAGGCGATCGACGTCATCGACGAGGCCGGGGCGCGCGTGAAGCTCCGGCGGCGGATGAGCTACCGTGAGATACGCGATGTCGAGCGCGAGATCGAGCAAGCCGTGAGCAGCATGAAGAACTACCTCTTCCGCAAGGATTTCGAAAAGGCCGTGCGGCACCACGACGAGGAGATAGCACTCCGCAAGAAATACGACGAGTTCCGGATGCGCGAGGAGGAGGAACGCAGGACCGTGCAGGAGGTCACGCTCGAGGACGTTGAGGAGGTCATCTCCAAATGGACGGGGATCCCGATAACCTCGGTCAAGAAGGAGGAGGCCGAGCGGCTGCTGAACATGGAAGACTACCTCCACAAGAGAATCGTCGGGCAGGGTGCCGCCCTGGCGGCCCTGGCGCGCGCCATCAGGCGTTCGCGCGCGGGCCTGAAGAGCCCCCTGCGCCCGGTCGGCTCCTTCATCTTCCTCGGGCCCACCGGCGTCGGCAAGACCGAGGTGGCCAAGGGACTAGCCGAGTTCCTCTTCGGCGACGAAAAGGCGCTGACCCGCTTCGACATGTCCGAGTACATGGAAAAACACGCCATCGCCAAGATGATCGGCTCGCCGCCCGGCTATGTCGGGTACGAGGAGGGCGGGCAGCTCACCGAGCGCATCAAGCGAAAGCCCTACAGCGTCGTGCTCCTCGACGAGATCGAAAAGGCCCACCCGGACGTGCTGAACATCCTCCTCCAGGTCATGGAGGACGGTCAGATCACCGATGCCTTCGGGGACACCATCGACTTCAAGAACGGGCTGCTTGTCATGACGTCGAACATCGGCTCCCATCTGATCCAGAAATCGCGCTCCATGGGATTCAACACGGACAAGGATCGCGACACGGACTACCAGAACCGCCGTGAGGCCGTCCTCAAGGAGTTGAAGTCCGTGCTTCACCCTGAGTTCATCAATCGCGTCGACGAGATCATCGTCTTCGACGCGCTGACCGATGACGACCTGCTCGCTATTTCGCGCATGATGATCCGCCAGCTCAACGACAGCCTGGCCGAAAAGGGGATCCGGCTCACTGTCACCGACGATGCCTACCGCTGGCTCATCGACCGCACCTGCGGCGACCGTTCCTACGGCGCGCGCCCGCTCCGCCGTGCCATCCAGAAAAACATTGAAGACGTCCTGTCGGAAAGCCTCATTCTCGGGAAACTTCCCGAGAACGGGGAAATCGAGATCTTCGTCGACCAGGAAAAGCTCGCATTCCGGGAGCCGATCGGTATCGTCCGCTGATCGGGACTCCCGCCCTCTGAGGTTCGTCCCGACCATGCACGATGCGGGGTCGAGGGCGTTGCCGGGAGAGTACGTGCCCCAGCGGATCCCGACCATCATGCGCGCGGCGCTGGCCGCCGTCGTCCTGTCCCTGCCGTGCCCCGCCGCCTCCTACGCCGTCGCGCAGGACCTCCCCCGGCAGCCGCCCGTGGAGACCGCCGGGTCTCCGGAGCCGCCGCCGGAGGCGGTCCAGGCCGAAGAGCCGGGGCCGGCACCGGAGGAGGGGAAAAAGGTCATCGGCCAGATCGTCGTGGACGGAAACGTCCGGGTCTCCGAGAGCGCCTTCTTCAGCAACGTGAGAGTCAAGGCGGGAGACGAGTACGACGAAAAGGCGATCCGGCAGGAGTTCCAGCGTCTCTGGGATCTCAACCTGTTCGACCAGCTGAGCATCGAATCCCGGCAGCGCTCGCCCGGCGTCTATGACCTGATATTCCATGTGCGCGACAGGCCGCTGATCAGCAGCGTGGCGTACGCGGGAATGAAGGCCATCACCGAAACGAACATCCAGGAGCGGCTGAGCCAGGCCAAGGCCGAAGTCCGCAGGGGGCAGCCGGTCGATTTCTCCGTCCTGCGCCGCGCGGAAGCCGCCATCGAGCACCTCCTGGGGGAGAAGGGGTACCTCGAGGCCAGGGTCAAGGCCCAGCTCTCGCCGGTGGTGCGCGGTCAGCGTGACGTCACTTTCCGGATCCGGGAGGGCGGGAAGACCAAGATCAAGAAGATCGACTTCATCGGCAACACCGTCTTCACCGACCGCCAGCTCCGCAAGCTCCTCAAGCTGACGAAGCAGGCGTTCTGGCTGACCTCCTGGGCCAGCAGCAAGCCCCTGTACCACCCCGCCAAGGTGGACCAGGACGCCGAGAGCATCCGCTCGGTCTACAAGAGCCGTGGATATCTGGACATCGCCATCCAGCCCGAAGTCGTCGAGCTCGAGTCGGAGATCAAGCGCCGGGAACGCTTCGCGAAGGGCGGCGGGGGACCCCCCCCGGAGTCCCCGGAGACCGCCGTGGAGGAGGAGCCGGCCGGGGAGGACGAGACCGGGGAGGACGCCGGGACGGCCCTCGTGACCCCTCCCGAGAATGAGACGAAGCAAGAGCGGCGCCGCCGGTTGAAGGCCGAGACGGGAGAGAAGAAGGAACGCGAGAAACAGCCCAGGAAATGGGTCTACCTGACGATCCCTGTCGTGGAGGGAACCCAGTACCGCGTGGGGAAAATCGAGCTCGAGGGAAACACCGTGTTCAGTGATCGGGAGGTCCTGGCGCGGGTTCCCCTGCGCACCGGCATGATCTTCAATGACGCGGTCCTGAAGCTGGGCACCAAGCGGGTCGAGGATGATTACGGGGAACGGGGCTATTTCTACGTCTCGCTCGACCCGCGCACCGAGAAGCATGACGGCGTGGCCGATCTCAAGATCGAGGTCACCGAGGACAAGAAATACTTCGTGGATCGCATCGAGTTCAGCGGCAACACCACGACGAGGGACAGCGTGCTTCGCCGGGAGTTCCCGCTGGCCGAGGAGGACCTCTTCAACGTCAAGCTGCTCCGGCTCGGCCTGCGCAAGGTTGGCCAGCTGGGATACTGGCAGGCCGGCCAGGACCCGGTCGTGAACCCGCAGGGGGATTCGGGAAAGGTCAACATCGAGGTGCAGGGCACGGAGGCCAACAAGAACGAGATCCAGGTCGGAGGCGGCGTGTCGGGGCTGGAGGGCGGGTTCTTCCAGGCGTCCTATTCCACGCGCAACTTCCTCGGCCGCGGGGAGATCCTCTCGACCTTCATCCAGACCGGCGCCCGCAGCGACCGCTACTCGATCAACTTCACCGAGCCCTACTTCTTCGGCAGGCCCTGGACCCTCGGCGTGTCGCTGTTCAAGACGGTCACGGACTTTGTCGGATTCCGCCAGTTCTCGACCGGGGGTAACTTCGTGCTCGGACGCCGGCTCGGCAACTTCAGCCGATTCGACGTGGCGCTTGGCACGCAGACGATCTCGGCCGAGACGAACCAGGCCGGGTTCGTGACGAACCGCGCCGTCAGCACGACCGACAACATCACGACGCTGTACACCATCGACACCCGCAACAACTTCTTCCACCCGACCCGCGGCGCGCGGCTCCAGACAAGCCTGGAGTATGCGGGCGGAGCACTGGGGGGCGACAACTGGTTCGTGAAGCCCCGCCTGGACGCGACGCTGTATCTCCCGGGGTTCCGGCGCCGGCACTACATCGGCCTGAACGCGTCGTACGGCCATGTTTCGCCGTTCGGCGGGCGAATCGTCCCGACCTTCGAGCGCTATTTCCTCGGCGGCGAACGGAGCCTCCGGCTCTTCAAGAGCCGCACGGTGAGCCCGGAGCGGAAAGACATCGACGTGAACGGGAACGGCGTCATCGATTTCCCGGAGGATCGCGACCCCGACGGCATCCTCGAGCCCTGCGAGGACCTGAACGGCGATGGCAAGCTCGACGGCATCGAGGTGGACCGCGGCAATTGCCGGCTCGACCCGAGCGAGGACGTCAACAACAACGGTATCCTGGACTGCGAGGACAGGAACCACAACGGGGTTCTCGACCCGGGCGAGGACCTCAACGGGAATGGCAGGCTCGACTGCGAAGACCTGAACGGCAACGGCCGGCTCGACTTCGCGGAGGACCGCCTGGACGGCAAGTGGACCCCGTTCTGCCCCGCTGACGACCCGAACATGAACGGGGTGCGCGACGCCGGCGAGGCGGACCACGGCAATTGCAAGCTTGATCCCGGCGAGGATACGAACCGCGACGGGGTGTTCGGCACTGTGTTCCCCGGGGGCAACCAGTTCCTGCTGCTCAACGCGGAATACACGATGCCATTGTCCGACACGGTCGAATTCGCCCTGTTCTACGACGCCGGAAACGCGTTCGAGGAGGGGGAGTCTTTCCGGCTCGACGGCATGAGGGTCGACTTCGGCTTCGAGATGCGATTCTACCTGCCGGTCTTCCAGGCGCCGCTGCGTCTGATCTACGGTTTCATCCAGCGGCCCCGGCCCGGGGAGGATGCCTCGAATTTCATCTTCAGCATCGGCACCACTTTCTGAGGCCCGACGGGGAAGTGCCGCGGGCTATGGTGTGTGCTATATTTCTCGCCTCAACCCGGTGATGAAGGAGACCCGAATGTCACGATGGATCATGCACTTCGGCCTGGCTGCGCTCCTGGTGCTGGGCGCCGACAATGCGCTGGCGCAGGGCGAGCCGATAAAAATCGGCGTGTTCGACCCCGAGGCGCTCTGGAAGCAGACCGAGGTCGGGAAAAAATACAACCAGGACTTGGGTGAGATCCGTGACCGGCTCCAGGCTGACATCGACAAGAAACAGGAGGAGATGGAGGCCCTGAAGGCCAAACTCCGCCAGCAGCAGCAAAGCCTGAACGACGAGAAGATCCAGCAGATGCAGAAGGACATTCTCGGGAAGAAGACCGAGTACGATCGTCTCAACGAGGACGCGACGAAGGAGATGAAGTTCAAGCTCGGCGATGTCCAGGGACGCTTCCAGGACATGCTGCTCGGGACTCTCAATGCCTTTGGCAAGGAAAAGGGGTACGCCCTCATCCTGAACAAGGGGGTCACCGACTACAGCGCGACCGCCATCGACGTCACACCGGATCTTATCGCCAAGTTCAACGAGATGCACAAGGCCCTCCCGGCGTCAGCCGCCAAGTCCGCCCCCAAGAAGGCGCCGGACAAGCCCAAGGAGCCGGCGAAGAACTAGACCGGCGGGAGGTCTTCCCGTGGGAACCTACACGCTCGGGGAGATCGCCTCCCGCGTCGGCGGGACCGTGCTGGGGGATGCCAGTCGCCCCATAACCGGGATCAAGCCCTTGGATCAGGCGGGACCGCTTGATCTCAGCTTCCTGGCGCACCCCAGGTACCGTGACGACGCCGCGCGCTCCAGGGCGGCCGGCGTCCTCGCGCGCTCCGGCGATTCCCTTCCCGGGCAGAACGTGATCCTGGTCCGTGATCCCTACCTGGCGTTTGCACAGGCGATGGGCCTTTTCCATGTACCCGAGAAGCCGCTCCCCGGGATCAGCCCCCTGGCGATGGTCGGCGACGGGACCGCCCTCGGAAAAGACGTCCACATCGGGCCGTGCGCCGTCGTTGGACGCGGTTGCGCCCTCGCGGATGGCGTGGCGCTGATGCCGGGTGTCGTCCTGGGTGACGAGGTGAGAGTAGGGGAGGGGAGCACCCTCCATCCGGGTGTCGTCGTGTACTCCCGCTCCGTCATCGGCGCCAGGGTGATCGTGCACGCGGGCAGCGTCATCGGCAGCGACGGGTTCGGTTACGCTGCCACGGAAGGGGCGCGGGCCAAGATCCCGCAGGTCGGCAACGTCGTGATCGAGGACGACGTGGAGATTGGAGCCTGCACGGCGATCGACAGAGCGACATTCGGAAGCACGATCATCGGGCGGGGAACCAAGATCGACAACCTCGTCCAGGTGGCACATAACGTGATCATCGGCGAGGGGTCGGTGCTCGTCGCCCAGTCGGGAGTGGCGGGCAGCACGCGGCTCGGCCGGGGGGTGGTCCTGGCGGGGCAATCGGGCGTGGCGGGGCACCTGGATGTCGGCGACCGCTCGGTCATCGGGGCCAAGTCGGCGGTCCTCCAGGATTTGCCGGCGGACTCGTTCGTCATCGGGCACCCGGCGCTCGATCACCGGGAGTGGAAGCGGTCCCAGGCCGTCCTGCGCCGCCTTCCGGACCTGCTGCGCCGCGTGGCGCGGCTCGAGAAGGTCCTGGAGACCGCGGCGGCGCCTGCCGCGGCCAGGCCGCGGGGCGGAAGAAAGACGGGTCGCGTGACCCGGCGGGGGCGCCGCGCGCGCCCGGCGAACAACTAGCGGCACGGAGGTCCGATGGACGAAGGAAGTTCGGTTCTCGACATCCGGCAGATCATGGAGATCCTTCCGCACCGGTACCCGTTCCTGCTCGTCGACCGGATCCTGTCGATCGAGCCGGGCCGGAGGGCCGTCGGCCTGAAGAACGTGACCTTCAACGAGGCGTTCTTCCAGGGCCACTTTCCGGGAAGCCCCGTCATGCCCGGAGTGCTGATCGTCGAGGCGATGGCCCAGGTGGGAGCGGTGCTGCTGCTGCGCGCGGTGCCGGACCGCGAGCGCAAGCTGGTCTATTTCGCCGGCATCGACCGGGCGAAATTCCGCCGGCCGGTGACGCCGGGCGATCAGGTGCGCTTCGAGGTTGAAGTGCTCAAGCTGCGGTCGCGTTCGGCGCGGCTGCGCGGCGAGGCGTTCGTGGAGGGGGCGCTGGTGGCCGAGGCGGAGATGTTCTCCTCGATGGTGGACCGCGCCGCGCCGCGCGACTCACCCGTGGAGGAGCCATGAGCGAGCGGACGTCGGTGCATCCGACCGCGATGGTCGAGTCGGGGGCCTCCCTGGGGCCGGGAACCACCGTGGGACCGTTCAGTATCGTGGGGGCCGACGTGACTCTCGGCCGGGAGTGCATCGTGGAAGCCCACGCCGTGGTGAAGGGGCCCGCCATGCTCGGCGCGCGGAACCGCATCTTCCCGTTCGCCTGCCTCGGTATGGAGCCCCAGGATCTGAAATACCGGGGAGAGAAGACGACCCTCGAGGTCGGCGACGACAACACGTTCCGTGAAGGGGTGACCGTGCACCGGGGCACCACGGGTGGCGGCGGGGTGACGCGCCTCGGCTCCCACAATCTCCTGATGGCCCAGACCCACGTCGCCCACGACTGCCGGATCGGGGACAGCGTGATCTTCGCGAACGCGGCGACGCTCGCGGGACACGTCACCGTGGAGGACGGCGCCACGATCGGCGCGTTTTCCGGGGTCCACCAGTTCTGCAGGGTGGGCACCCACGCCTACATCGGCGGCTACTCGGTCATCACCCAGGACGCGCTCCCGTACATCCTCACCGTCGGCAACCGGGCGAAGAGCTTCGGGATCAACGTGATCGGCCTCGAGCGCAAGGGGTTTACGCCCGAAACGATCAACGCGCTGAAGCACGCCTACCGGGTCCTCTTCCGCTCCAGGCTCACCCTCGACAAGGCGCTCGAGCGGCTGCGCGCCGAGCTCTCCGGCCAGCCCGAGGTGGAGCGCATGACGGCCTTCATCGTCGCGAGCCGGCGGGGAGTGATCCGCTGAACGCCGATTCGGGCGCTGCTGGATCGGTCGGGCCGGTGCGGGTCGCCGTGATCGGGGTCGGGAGCCTGGGGCAGCACCACGCCCGGATACTCGCGGGATTGCCGGAGGCCAGGCTTGTCGCGGTCGTCGATTCCGACAAATCCAGGGCGGAGGAGATGGCGGCCCGTCACCGCACGCAGGCGCTATTCGATCACGGTGACCTACCGCGCGACCTCGAGGCGGTGAGCGTCGCCGTCCCGACCTCGGCCCATGCGGCGGTCGTCGATTCCTGCCTGCGGCGCGGTTGGGCGGTCCTGGTCGAGAAGCCGATGGCGGCCTCCGTCGCCGAGGCGGAGGCGATGATCGCCGCGGCGTCGGCCTCGGGAAGCCTGCTGGCCGTCGGTCACACGGAGCGCTTCAATCCCGTGGTCCGGGCGGCCGCGCCACGGGTGCGCTCCCCGCGGTTCATCGAGGCGCACCGCCTCGGTGTATTCACGCAGCGCAGCACCGACATCGACGTCGTACTCGACCTGATGATCCACGACCTCGACGTCATATTCAGCCTGGTCCGCTCGCCGCTTGCGGCGGTCGATTCCGTCGGCGTGAACGCGCTGACCGACAAGGTGGACATCGCGAACGCGCGGATCCGGTTCGAAAACGGCTGCGTGGCGAATCTCACGGCCAGCCGAATCAGCACCGAGAAGGTGCGCAAGCTCCGGGTCTTCGAGACCGACGCCTACCTCTCGCTCGACTACGCGCGACAGGCGGCGGTGGCCTACCGGCTGGTGCGCGACGACCAGGGGAGGCCCGAAATCGTCCGCGAGGATATCGTCGTCCTGACCGAGGAGCCTCTGGCGGTCGAGCTGCGGTCCTTTCTCGATCGTGTCCGGGGGAAGGCGGCGGACTGCGTCTCCGCGGAGGAGGGGCTGCGCGCCCTGCGCGCGGCCCACCGCATCCTGTCCCAGATTGGCGGTCGGGAGCGCTAGGGCGGACCGATGCGGGCGGCCATTCCGGAGCGGATCAGGGAATTCCTCGCGGCGCACATCGCGATCGGCGACTTTCCGGGCGCGAGCTACCTGGTCGCCGAAGGCCGCCGGGTGCTCGCCGAAGGGGCTCTCGGGCACGCCGTGCTCGTGCCCGAGACGATCCCGGCCCGCGCGGAGACGCTCTACGATCTGGCGTCACTCACCAAGCCGCTGTCCTGTGCCCTGCTCGCCGTCCTTCTGGAATCGGAGGGGCGCATCCGCCTCGAGGATGCGTTGCCGACCCACCTGCCGGAGTGGGCGGGGGCCGGGGATCGCGCCGGCCTGACTCTGGCCGATCTCCTGACGCACCGCTCGGGTCTGCCAGCCTGGAAGCCGCTCTACCTGCACGCCGCGGATCGGGCCTCGCGGATCGAGTGGCTGCGCCGTGTCCCCCTGGAGAGCCGACCACTCGCCAAGGTCATCTATTCCTGCCCGGGGTACATCCTGGCCGCGCTCGCGCTGGAGCGCGCCGCGGGGCGCCCCATCGATCGGCTGTTCCAGGACATGGTGTCCCGCCCTCTCGGACTGGCCGACCTCCTCTACCGTCCGGCGCCGGAGTGGCGCCGGCGGATCGCCGCCACCGAGACCGGCAACTCGCGGGAGCGGTTCCTCGCCGGTCCCGAGGGAGAGGGCTACAATGGCTGGCGCGAGGGCGTCATCTGGGGTGATGTGCATGACAACAACGCGGCCACGCTCGGCGGGGCGAGCGGGAACGCGGGGCTCTTCGGAACGGCGCGGGCGGTCCACGCGGTGGCGTTGGAGATGCTGGGACAGGGATCGGGGCTGATCCCCGAGGCCGGTCGCGTGATCCTCCTGGCCAATGCGACCGGAGGCCTCGGGGAGGACAGGTCGGTGGGATTCCAGATAGCCACGACCCCGGGGTGTTCAGCGGGACCCGCGCTATCGCCCGCCTCGGTGGGGCACACGGGGTTCACGGGCACCTCGCTCTGGATTGACGTCGAAACACGCCGGATCTACATCCTCCTGACGAACCGGGTCCACCCGCAATTCCATGACCTGGACATGAACGCCATCCGGCGGGAGTTTCACCGGATCGCAGCCGCCATCTAGGCTCGATACGGACCCGGGACAGGCTGAACCCCGGCGGAGCAACGAGGACGATGCAGTTCTTATCGCTTGAGGAACCGGCTCCGCTCCCGTCGCGACGGCTGACCACGGCCGAGGCGATCATTCTTTCGGTCGCGCTGCATGTCCTCCTTTTTCTTCTCGTCCTGTATTTCCCGGCACATCTGCCCGGCCCCCTGGAAGCCCTGTTCGGCGTCCGGGCCGTGCCGGCCGACGTTGCGGCCCTGCAGTCGGAGGCCGAGGCATCCAAGGACGCGGCCTCGGCCGCCGCCCGCAAGGAGGAGTCGAAAATCCCCCTGAAGTTCGTCTATGTGAAGGTGCCGAACGACGGCGCGGTGAAGGAAAATAAGGAAGCCCGGCTGCTCTCGGACAAGACTCGCAAGGCGCGGCAGGAGATCCCGACACCTCAATACGCTAAGCAATTTTCCCTCGACCCGCATTCGGTGGGGGACACGATCGACAGGGTTCGCCCCGATCCTTCGCGCCCCGAAGGACCCGAGAGCCCCGAGCCTCCGGCGCCGCAGCCGCCCGGAGGGGGCGGCCGGGATCTTCCCGGCACTTCCGGGGTTGCGCGTCCCGGCGGCGCGGGGAGCGGCAAGGGGGGCGATGGGGAGACGGAGGACGCGGGGAGAGTTTCCCCGAAGGATGCCGGCCCGGGTGTGGCGACCGCCTCGCCGAGGGGCCGCGCCGGCGGAGGACCGGGCGGCCCATCTGAGCCGGGGCCCGCCGGCGAAGGCGAGGGGCCCTCCCGCGACAGGGCCTCGCAGGCGCTCACCGATCTGAAAGCCGGTGAGTACAAGTTCACCTTCAACAACCCCGCCTTCCTCCGTAACGGGAGTTACGGGACGATGTCGTTCGACACCCAGGATTTTCCGTGGGGGGATTACGCGCGGAGGCTTTACGTGATCATCCGGAACAGCTGGTTCGAGCGGATCCCGCTGGCGGCGCGCGAGGGGATCACGGGCTATGTGTGCCAGCACTTTGTGATCGGCAAGGACGGGCGAGTTCTGGAAATCAAGACCCTGCGCCCGTCATCCGTCCCCCCCTTCGACAAGGCGGCCGCCGACGCGATCGGCGCCAGCAATCCGCTGCCGCCGCTCCCTGCCGGGTTTCCGCACGGGCAGGAAGGGGTCACGTTCTGCTTCTACTACAACATGTATCCGGGAGAGGCTGACTAGGGACCCAGCTTCGAGCCGAAGCGGCTGGCCAGCAGCGCCAGGTCCATGCCGTCGACGATCCCGTCGAGGTTGATGTCGACCGGAAGACCGTAGGTCGCGTCGACCGCTTCGAGTTTTCGGCTGCAGACGAGCCCGGAATCGGGCAGATCCTGGCCCGGCATCTCGCTGCCGGTTCCCACCACCACCGCGCTGTAGCCCGTGCCGGACTGTTGCAGGGTCCCGTCCGCCTGGATGGTGAAGTCTTCGCCCCTGCGGGCGCCGAATGCGCGCGCGAAGATCGCCAGGTCGAAGCCGTCCACGCGACCCGAACCGTCGATGTCGGCCCGCTCCTTGAGGAGATTGGTCAGGACCCATGGCGCGGTGTCGACCTGGTTGAAGACGACGACGTCGGGGAGAAAACCCTCGCTCTGGACATGGGTGTTTGCGGTCCCGACCAGCGTGCCTCCATCGGGCACGTCGAGCGGGTTGAAGGTCGGGTCGGTGAAGAACAGGCCGTTGCGGAGCCCGAGGTAGATCGTCACATTCGGGGTCGACGTCCCAAAGTTGCCGGTGGAAAGCGCCACGAGGTCCATGACGCCGTCGTTGTTCATGTCGGCGAACGTGGCGTCCACCAGAGTGCCCGGGACCGGGAGCGGCGCGGTGTGCGCCGGGGGACGCACGAGGGGGGAGGTTCCGGGGAAAATCTGATCCTGGTTGCTGGCCAGCAGAACCTCCAGGGTCGAGGTTCCCGGCTCGACGACCGCGACGACGGTTGACAGGACGTCCTGGTCGAACCGGACCCGCGAGTCCGGCTGCCCCGGGTAGGGCGGGACCGGGCAGACCGGCTGGTCCCGGGCAAGGAGCAGGGCGATCGGATCCCCCTGGACGCCGACGGTGGGGGCGGGGGAGAAGCCCCCCGCGCCGTCACCGAGGAAGACGTCCAGGCGATCGTCCGCCGGGTTGCCCGTCACGACCTGCTCGGCCACGACGAGGTCCTGCTCCGTCCTGCTGTTGCAGATCGTCCCCGCGAGGCAGCGCAGGGAAAACCCGCCGATCAGGACGGCGGACGGATTCGCCAGGCCCCCGATCGGCGAAAAAACCGCCTCCCGGAGGCTTCCGGAGCCATCCCCGGTCATCAAATTCACCGTTCCCGCCGCGGGGCTGACCGTGGCCAGGTCCTGGACCGCGAACTCGCAGGCGTCCCCCACGCCGTCTCCATCGGTGTCGATCTGGGTTGAATCGAAGCGGAAGGGACAGTCGTCCAGCGCGGCGGCGTGGATGCAGGCGTTGCCAACGCCGTCCCCGTCGTTGTCGGGCTGCACGCAGAGCGCGCCCGCGCCGCACTGCGCGGCGGCAGTGCAGCGGGTGCGGAGGCAGTCGGCGTCCGTGGCGCAGGTCCCCCCGGAGGAGCACTTGTTCACACCGCCCATCCCGCAGGCGCCCGCCCCGGTCGTTTGGCAAATCGACGGATTGAAGATGCTCGGGCAGTTGTCGAGTGCCGCGGCGATCTGGTCGGCCAGGGAGAGGGACAGGTTGATCGCCGCGGGATCGTAATCCAGCTTTCCATCGCCATCGGTATCGACTGTCCCGGTGCAGGTGCCTGGTGAAACACACCCGGAGTCCTGCGTGCAGGATTTCGTCGCGTCGTTGCTGCAGGCCAGTTTCTCGCAGGCGTCGCCGATCCGGTTCACGTTGGTGTCTATCTGGCCGGGGTTCGCGATGGTCGGGCAGTTGTCCCTCTGGCCCGTCATGGGGTCGTGGTTGGGAATCCCGTCCCTGTCGAAATCGAGCAGGTCGGCCGTCGTGCCGAGCGCGGTCGGGTCATAGTCGAACTTGAAGTCCTGGTCCGTGTCGAGCGCCAGGCAGGCGGGATTCAGCAGCTGGCACTGGTCGCCGATGCCGTTGTGGTCGCTGTCACACTGCATCGTCAAGGGATCGAGCATGGACGGGTCTCCCGCGTCGCATTTTGTCGAGGCGAGTTTGGAATCCGTGCACTGGACGTCGACGGCGCAGGCCGGGTCGGTCACCTTGCACAAGGGCGGGTTGTAACGCGTCGGGCAGTTGTCGAAAATATTGGGCACGCCGTCCCGGTCGTAGTCATCGAGGATCGTGACCAGGGAGCCGGCCGCCCCGCGGGCCGGGGGATTGGCCAGATCGGCCGTGCGCCGCTCGACGAGGACACCGCTCGGCTCGGAGGTCACGACGGTCACCTTCGAGCCGGTGCGGTCCAGGAGGGCCACGTCGGTCAGGCCGTCATCACGGAAATCCGCCTGCACCATGCCGTCGAGGGTGGAGGGTCCCTTGAGAGTCAACGTGGGGAGCGCACGGAAGAACCCGTTGCCGATCCCCGAGAGGACCTCGAGCCTGCGGGAGGTGCGTTGCGGGAGGACGATGTCGGCGCCGGTGGAGGCGTCGGCCGCGAACAGCGCGATCGCCGAGCTCTCCTTCCACGGGGAGGCCGGGGATGTCGGCGCCGTGCTGAAGGCCAGGCCGCCGTCGTTCCTGAAGAGGTCGACCCGGTTTTTCGCGAAGTCGAGCACCGCGAGGTCCGGGCTGGGCCCGGAAGGATCCTGGGGGTTGATGTCGAGCGCGGCCAGGGATGCCGGGGCGTCCACTCCGCCGAGAGTTGCCGCGGGAGCGAAGGTCCCGTCCCCCGCGCCCGAGAAAACCAGGACATTGGCGCCGGAGAAGTCGGCGACCGCGAGGTCGAGGGGGCCGTTGCCGTCGAGGTCCTTGAGAACGGCCCCGAGGGGACGCTGACCGGGCCCCAGCGAAATTGTGGCCGCCGGGTTCGGTGACAGGGTGCCGCCCGAAGACCCCGTGAACTCCTGTATTACGCCGCTGACAGGGACCACGGGCGGGCAGGTCCCGTTGTTCGCCGGGTTCTTGGCATCGGCGCAATCGGCGTCGCTGTCGCAGCTTTTCCCGGGCAGCGGTCCCCCGACGCAGGTGGAGCCCCCCTGGTCGAGGACGAGAAGGTCGTCGAACAGGTCGCCGTTCAGCCGACCCGAAAGGAGCTTGGTCGGCTGGGCCTCCGTCGTCAGCGTGGCGCTCGCCGCCGCGGGAAGCCCGCTCGCGCTGTTGAGGTAGATCCCGACCGTGCGCTCCTCCCGGTTCGCGACCGCCAGATCGATCCTGCCGTCGCCGTTGAAGTCTCCGGCCGCCAATCCCTGGGGCCCCTTGCCCGTCGCGATGAGTTTCTGCGTCCCGAACGCCCCGTCGGCCTGTCCCGGCAGGAATTGCAGCATGTTCGACAGGGTGTTCGACACCACGAGGTCGGGCCTGAGATCGCCGTCGAAGTTCGCGAGCACCACCTCGTCCGGAGTGTTGAGCGTGCCCTTCGAGGCCCGGGAGAGCATCCCCCCCGCGCCGTCGTTGAGCCGGATACGAACGGCCCCGAACGACGATCCGAATCCGACCGAGGAGACCAGGATGACGAGGTCCGGGCTGTCGGCGCAGGCGTCCCCCACGTGATCCCCGACGAGATCGTCCGGCGTGCCGCACACGCCGTCCGGTCCCTTGAGCGCCGCATCCCCGGGGTCGGTCACGCAGGTCTCCATGTCCCCCTGCCCGGGGTTGTAGATGAAGGGACAGTTGTCGAGCTTTTTCATCACGGGGTCGTAGTCGGGGATCCCGTCGCCGTCGCTGTCGACCGTGTCGCAGGTGCCCCCGGACGCGCACTCGGAGTCCATGGTGCAGACCTTGGTCGGGTCGTTGCTGCACAGCAGCTTCTCGCAAGTGTCGCCGATTCCGTTGATGTTGAGGTCCACCTGCTTGCCAGTTATGGAATCGACCGGGTCGTAGACGTTGGGGCAGTCGTCCCTGACGTTCGGCACGCCGTCGCTGTCGGCGTCCTCGCGGTTCAGGTCACGAACCAGTATCTGGATCGGGCCCGAGGTGGTCGTGATGGTTGTGGCCAGGCCGACCGGGACGGGGGACAACGCGAACGGCTCGAACGAGCCGGTGCAGTCATGCGTGCCCGGATCCTTCCCGTTGACGAGAATGCTGACGGAGCCCGCTTCGAAATTCGCGATCGCGAGGTCCTGGCAGCCGTCGCGGTTGAAATCGCCCGAAGCCACGTACACCGGCCGTTCCACCGGCCCGGGACGGGACCCGAGGAGGGCCGCGTCGGGCGATGCGGCCGGGGCGCAAGCAAGAGCCGCGGCAAGGGCCGCGGCCCGCAGGGATCGAATCGACATCAACGCTCCAGGCCGTCCACGACGGCCGGCTCCATCGGGTGTGACCCGCGATCCCCTCGCCGGATTATGGGAGAGCACCGCCTCTCGCGGGCAGCCATCGACGTGCGCGTCATCGTACCGGCGGGATCGGGCTAAGTCAAGGAAGAGCAGTGTGTTGACCGCGGTGTATAATCCACGCCTGCAACGCGGCGCACGATGCCCGGGACGACGGCACTCCGGTCGCGTCCCAGGACGACCGGACCGGCGGTGGGGGCAGGGTGAGGCTCTCGGGGGGAGAAGGGCGCGGCCGCCGGATCAAGGGGCCCCGGGCGGCTGGACTCCGGCCAACCTCGGATCGGGTGCGGGAGGCCCTTTTCGACATCCTCGGCAGGCGGATCGTGGGAGCCTGCTTTCTGGATGCCTACGCCGGTACGGGCGCCGTGGGTATCGAGGCGCTCAGCCGGGGGGCCCGCCGCGCCGTCTTCCTGGAGCGGGACAGGCGTGCGCTGGCCCTGATTCGCGAGAATCTTGCGGTCGGGCCCTGGTTGGACGCCTATGAAATTCTCGGGGGGGACGTCGCCGGGGCATTGTCCCGCCTCTCACGACGGGCCGAGCGGTTCCAGGTGGCTTTTCTCGACCCGCCCTACGATGTCTCCCTCTCACCAGGCGTCCTAGGGCAAGTTGCCGGCCTCGTGGAGGAAGGCGGAGTGATCGTCGTCGAACATCGCCATTCGTCCCCCATCGACCCGGGCGCGGGGGTGGCGATCGCGCTCCGGCGATCCTATCGCTACGGGGAAACCGCCCTGACGGTCTTCCGGCGCGGGGCGGACGGGCCCGTGCCGCGATGAGCCGATATGCCGCCCTCTTCCTGGTGGCCATCCTCTGCGCCTCATTCAGCCTGACCCAGCTCTCGGAGGTCGATCTTCACTGGCACTTGCTGGCAGGGAGGACGATCCTGGAGGACCGGCAGGTACCGCGGGTGGACGACTTCAGCTACACCTCCGCCGGCCGGCCCTGGATTGATTTGCAATGGCTCTTTCAGTTGCTGGTGGCGTTGACCTACCGGTGGGCGGGGTGGCTGGGACTCGATCGGCTCAAGCTCCTGCTGGTCGGAGGCGGCTTTTGCCTGGCGGCGCTGGCGGCGCTGCGGCGGGCGTCCCCCGCAAGCGTGGCGGCGCTGTCCCTGGTCGCCATCCTCGCCTCCCAGGAGCGCTTCACGCTCCGCCCGGAAGCCGCGTCTTTTTTCCTCCTGGGGCTGCTTCTCCTCTGTCTTCAGGAGGGCGACGGGCCACGCTGGCGGCTCCTGCTCGTGCCGCCGCTCATGATGATCTGGGCCAACGTGCATGCCCTGTTCGCGATCGGAATCGCGGTGGTGCTCATCGTGCTGGCAGGAGATTTCATCAATCGCGGCAAGGATCCCGGACGGGCCGGGGCGGCGGCCGATCACCGGGCCTGGCCCGTGGCCGTCGCGGCCGCATCGGTCCTGGCCACGTTGCTGACGCCCTATGGCCTTAACGGGTGGGCTCTTCCATGGCGTCTCCTGACCGAACGGATCGCCACGCGCAACCTCTATGGAAGGAGCATCGCCGAGTTCCAGGCCCCGCTCGGTGGATTCGGCTGGACGGCGTCGGTGACAGCCTTTGCGATTCTCGCCGCCGTGGTCCTGGCCGCCACGGTCCTGCACGGGCGGCGTAGCAGGGTGTCCGACGTCCTCCTCCTCGCGACGTTCCTCGGTCTCGCGCTCCTGGCGCGCCGCAACATCCCGCTCTTCGCCCTGGTGGCGCTGCCGTCCGCCGCCCCTGCCGTGGACGGGGCGCTGCGACGGATGCGCATGGGGGCCAGGGCCGTAACGGCCCTCGTGTCCGTGGCGGCGATTTGTCTCCTGGGGGGGGTGTGGTCGAACGCCTTCTTCGCCCACGATGGCACGCAGCGCTACTTTGGACGGGGCGAAGCTCCCGGATTCTACCCGGACGGGGCGGCGGGTTTTGTGTCGCGGGAGACGATCGAGGGTGAAGTCCTGCAGGACATGACGATGGGGGGCTATCTCGCGTGGCGCTGGTACCCCTCCCGCCGCGTGTTCATCGACGGCCGTCTCGAAGTCCACGAGGCTTCACTTTACGCCGCCTATCTCAGGCTGCAGCAGGACCCTGCCCTTTTTGAGGAGGTCGCCCGGCGGTACGGGGTGAAGGCCGTGCTCTGGAGCCACCGGGAGAGCGTCGGGGCGGCGCCGCTCCTGCGCTACCTGGCCGGCGGGCACGGCTGGCGTCCGGTCTTCGCGGATCTGGCCGCGACAGTCTTCGTTCGTGAGCCGGACGGCGGCGGCGCGCCGGGGACCCTCCCGGCTGTCGATCTTGGTTCACGAAGCCTTGGGGAACGGATCATCGGGGAAGTGCGCGATGCGCGACACCGATCCGAACTGGAGGATCCCGCGCCGTCCTGGCTCAGGCGGATCCTGCCCCGCCGCACGGTGCCGGTCGCGGAGGTGAGCGCGGGGCTGTTCTTCGGGGTGATCGGGCGCTACGAAAATGCGGAGCGGCTCTTCCGCGAGGCGCTCGTGTGGTCCCCCCGAAACCCCCTGGTGCACCACGATCTCGCGCTCGCCCTCATGGCGGAGGGGCGCGCGGCGGAGGCCCGGCGGTCATTCGAGAGGGCGCTCGACCTCGACGGCGGGTTCGCCCCCTCCCGTGTGGCGCTTGCGCACATGCTCGTGCGCGAGGGGGACGCCGACGGCGCCCTGCGCCAGTGGTCGATCGCCGAGCGGTCCGGCCCCCTCGAACCGGGATCCCTCAGGGAGCGCGGGGCCCTGCTGGCCCGCCGCGGGCGGATCGACGAGGCGATCGAGGACTATCGCCGCGCCCTGCGCATCGAACCGGAGCGCGCAGACGCGCGGGCGGCCCTCGCGCTTCTATACAGGCAGAGGGGTCTCGGGGATCTCGCGGCCCGCGAAATCGCCATGGCGCTCGCCGCCGACCCTGAAGCCTGCGCTCCGCGGGTCGCCCGGGGGCGCATCCGGCAGGCCGACGGCGACGTCGCCGGCGCCGAGCAGGTCTTCCGCGGGATCCTCCGGGGCGTTCCGGCGTGCGCCGAAGCGCACCTCGCGCTCGCGGCGCTTCTGGCCGCCACGGGCCGTCCGGCGGAGGCCCGGAGAGAGGCCTCGCTTGCGGTCGAGAACGGCCTGGATCCGGAGACCTTGTCCTTGGAGCCGTCTTTGCGTAATCTGACGGTCGAGCCCGGCCCGCGCGTCCCGAGCGCGCCATCGAGCGGGGCCCCCGGAGGAAAGCGCTGACGAATCCCTTCCATCCCGCGGCATCCGCGTCCCGCGCGCTTGCGATCACCATCGCGGGACTATCGTTGTCGGGTTGCCTGACCTCACGCGAGACCCGCTCGATCCAGCGACAGGTCCGGGAAATCGGCGCGCAGGTCGGGCAGGTCCAGGACACGCAGGAGCGCAGCCGCGCAGCCCTGCGCGAGCCGGCGCCGGCTCGCGCCCGGCCGCCCGCTCCCGTGCGGCCGCCCGCGCCGCCTCCCGAACCGCTGCCCGCCCCGGCCCTCACTCAGCCGATTCCCGTCCCGCCGCGTCCCACGGTGGCGTCGCCGCGCGCGGCGGAGGACGCCCGGTATCGTGAGGGGTACGCGCTCTACCACCGGGGGGACTTCCCTGGCGCCGAGGCGAAGCTGCGCTCCTATCTGTCATCGCATCCCGCGGGGGCGCTCTCCGACAACGCCCAGTACTGGATCGGCGAATGCCGGTTCGCACTCGGACAATTCCGGCGGGCGATCGCGGAGTTCAGGACGGTGGTCGAGCGTTTCCCGGCGGGGAACAAGACTCCGGACGCCCACTACAAGATCGCCCTCTGCCATCTGAAGCTCGGCGAGCGGGAACTGGCCCGCAGGAGCCTCTCCATCATCGTGCACAGCTACCCCCGGAGCGATGTGGCGGATCTCGCCCGGGAAAAGCTCGCGGGGCTCTGATCCCATTCTTGTAATTCCCCTCTGCGCCTCCCAGAACGGGGCCTGTTTCCTTGACTTCCTCCCGGTGGAACCTAATTTTTGTAGCCGGACTACGCCCCGCCGCGCACGGTTGCGGCCGGCCAGGAGGAGAGACGACGATGCGACGATCAACAAACTCGTTAATGGCCGCGGTCGCCGCCCTCCTGCTGGGGTGCGGTCTTGTCGCGCCCGCGCTGCCGGCAGCCCAGGAATCCGACGGGAAGCCGAAGTCGCCGCAGGCCGCGTCGCCCGAAGCAGTGCCGTCTGAGGCGGCGCCGTCCACGTCGGCGGAGACCGCCGCGGAGGTGCGGTCGAACACCCGCCAGAGAAGCGGTAGCGCCGAGCCGAGCACCGCTCCGCCGAAGCACCTCAAGCGCGTGGGGGATCACTGGACGCCATACGATCCGCCCGATCCGGAGTCTTTCCCGCCGGACGCCACCCTGCACGTGATCGTCCGGGGGGAGACCCTGTGGGATCTCGCCGACCTGACCTTCAACAATCCATACCTCTGGCCGCAGATCTGGAACGAGAACCGGTACATTCTCGATTCGCACTGGATTTACCCCGGGGATCCGCTGCTGCTTCCGGCCCGGCCGATCGTCGTGACGGGAACCACACCGACCGCGGAGCGGCCGGCCACCTCTACGGAGGTGGTGCCGCAGGGAGGGGAGACCGCCCCTCCGACCGGTCCACTGGCCGATCTCACCCCCGCCGAGCCGATCCAGCAGCCCCTGTCGGCCGAATCACCGGAGACCCCCGCCCCCGAGACGCAGGCCGGCGGCCCGGAGGACGACAGCGCCCATGCGAGCCGCACCGTGCCGAAGCTGACCCGCGTGACCGACGACACGGACATCCGGTGCAGCGGTTTCATCGCGCCCAAGGATTCGCGGCCGGACTATTTCATCGCGGATCAGCAGGAAGACGGCAAGCTGGGGCTCACGGAAGGAGACATCGTCTACCTGAACCGCGGCTCGCTCAATGGCCACGTCGACCCGGGTACGGAATACAGCGTCGTGGTGCGCGAAGGAGAGATCCGTCACCCGGTGACGCGCAAGTTCATCGGCTTCTACTACCGGCGGATGGGAACGGTGAAGCTCCTCGCGGCCCAGGAACGGACCGCGATCGCCGTGATCTCACAGGCGTGTGACGAGATCCGCACCGGGTACGATCTCGTGCCGATGCAGGTGGTCTCGAAGCCCGGCAAGCCTGCACCGCCCTTCGACCGGATGGCTTCCGTCGGGCAGGGGAAGAAAAGCGGATACGTGGTCCATGTGATGGACAACATCGGCAGGGTCGGGAGCTGGCACATCGTCGACGTCAACCTCGGCTACGAGGACGGGGTGCGGCCGGGGGACTACCTGACCGTTTACATCCCGAACGAGCCCTTCGACTGGCATCGCAGCCTGCATTACAGCTACATCTATGGGAACCAGCGCGTGCAGTCGCCAACGCTGCGTCACGACGACAGCCTCAGCTTCCCGCCGCAGGCCATCGGCCAGGTTGTGGTCCTGACTACCGAGCGTCACACGGCGACGGTGAAGGTCATCCACGCGATCCAGGAAATCCAGGTCGGCGCCGAGGTGGAGCTCCCGTAGGATCGGGCGGTTCCGAAAAGACCTCGGCCTCAAAGGCCTCCACGACGGCTCCCTTCTTCCAGGCCGTCTCCCCCAAGCCGGCCTTGCGGCAGGTCTCGCGCAGGAAGGTTTCCGGATCCCACCCGTGCTCCGCGGCAACCTGTGGCAGGAGCAGGCCGCGCCGGGAGCCGAGCGTCACCAGCAAGCCGTGGCGCCCGACGACAATCCCGGCGGGGACCGCGACCGGGACGCGGGGCCCCAGGACAGAAATCTCGATCCGCGCCGCGGACAGCTCGGCAGGTTCCAGGGGAGGGAAACGGGGGTCCTCCGTCGCGGCCGCCGCGGCGCAGCGGGCCACCGTGCCGGCCAGGCTTTCGACGGCCGTGATCGTCCCGATGCATCCCCGCTGTTCCCCCTCGACCTTCACGCTCACGAAGGCCGCCCCGGGATAGCCCAGGCTCTCCGGCGCGTCGTCGCCCGCCGGCGGCGGATCCCCGGCGAGCCGTGCCGCGATCGCCCGGCGCGCCAAGTCGATGAGATAGCGACGCGCCCGATCGTCGAAACCCGGCCGGTCACCGTTCATCAGAGCATCATGATCTTGTTTTTCAGGATGAGGATCTCGAGGGCCAGTCCCGCCTTCCGGAGGACCCGCCGGAACTGGCCGATCTCCGGCGCGCCGCTCCCGTCGGATCCGTTATCGGCGTAGAGGATTACGGAAGGCCGATCCTTGATCATCAGCGGCATCAGCAGGACGCGCGCCGGGGGCGGGCAGCCCATGTCGAGATAAAACCGGGCGTTGGCTGGCAGGTCGGGGACCGGCCCGTAGTAGTAGTGCCCGCCGTCGCGGAAGAACACGAAGAGCGACGGGCGCGTCAGCGGAACCGCGACGTTGCGAATGCGTCCGCCGGAAATTCCCTCCCCGCGCCCGCTCCAACCCAGCACCCTATCCTGCTGCACGACGAACAGCGCGCTTCGCCGGAAGCGCGCGGCCGTGTAGTCGAGGAGCGCATCGAAAATCTCGTCACGGGTCTCGGCGGCCCGCAGCCTCTCGGACAGCCCCTCCATGGAGTGCGGTGCGGCCGGCGCGGGAATCGGCACCGCCCGGAGCGTGGCGACTCGCTGTGTCGAGACGGCGGCCCCCGCCGGGGGCGGCGGTGGGGGAGGGGGAACGGAGGGACGGGACTGCGCCGGCGGCGCGGCCGGTGGGGGGACGATTTCCGGCAGCCGATCCGGGATCTCCTCGCGGGCTATGCGCCACTCCTCGAGCGACGTGGGGAGCGGCTCCTCCGGCGCCTCGGACGCCGGTCGCGCCGCGCCACGGGACCCCAGGAACGGCTGATCGAGATCGGACGAATCGGCATCGAGCGGGTAACCGTCGAGCCCAATCTCGGGGCCCGGGGTCCGGGCCGGGGGCTTTGGCGGAGGCGGGGCCTTGAGATCGGGCGGGCCGGACGTGACCGGGATGGTTTTCGGACCGACGGTGATCTGGTAATAGCGCTCGAGAGCGCGGACGATCCTGAACTCGGTCGCGACGTAGGGCTCGATCGCGAGACCTGTCAGGAAGGCGATCTCGTCGAGCGCTATGAGATCCTTGGGGTCCCTCATGGCCAGGTGGAGCCTGCGGCCCTCGATGGCGATGGGGATGATCCGATACTGCGCCGCGAGTCGTCCGGGCACCGTGGCGATGACCTCGGGCGGGACCCCGTCGAGACGGCTCGCCGGGGCGTACCGGATGCCCGACATGTCGGAGAGGTACTCGCCCAGGGCGTCCTCGGGGACGTAGCCGAGCTTGATCAGGCTGTGCCCCAGGCGGCCTCCGAAAAACGTCTGGTCCTGAAGGGCTCGAGACAGCTGTTCCTGGGTGATCCTGCCCTTGGCGAGCAGCCAGTCACCTAGCTTCACGATCCCCTCCGAATGCCCGCGGTCCGGAGCGCCCCCGCCCGGAGGCGGGGCGCACCGCGGTCGGCGTCAGCGGTTTCGGGACGGTTGGTTCCTGCGACCGTGACCGCCGCCGCCGTAGGGACGGCGCGGTCCCTGGGGCCGGTCCCCCGAGCCGCCTTCCGGCTTGCCCGGGGGTGCCTCTCCACCGGCCTCGATTCGCTTCTCGATCAGGACGGCCTTCCGGCTGAGTCGCACGCGGTCACCGTCCACCTCGATGACCTTCACCAGGATCTCCTCGCCTTCCTGGATCTCGTCCTTGACCTCGTTGATTCGGTGTTCCGCGATCTCCGAGATGTGGAGAAGGCCCTCCATGCCCGGGAGGATCTCGACGAAGGCGCCGAAATTGACGATGCGGGTCACCTTGCCGGAATAGGTCTTCCCCATCTCGGCCTCGGCGGTGATTTCCTTGATGATGTCGATCGCCTTCTTGGCGGCGCTCTCGTCCACCGAGGCGATGTGGATGCGGCCATCGTCCTCGACGTCGATCTTGCACCCGGTCCTCTCGATGATGGACCGGATCATTTTGCCGCCCGGGCCGATGACCTCGCGGATCTTGTCCTTGTTGATGCGGATCGTGAAGATGCGCGGCGCGAAGGTCGAGATGTTGGCGCGCGGCTTGTCGAGGGTCCGATCCATGACCTCGAGAATGTACAGCCGCGCCGCATGCGCCTGCTGCAGCGCCTCGGCCATGATCGCCTTGCTGATCCCCTGGATCTTGATGTCCATCTGCAGGGCGGTGATCCCCTCCCGCGTCCCGGCGACCTTGAAATCCATGTCGCCGTAGTGGTCCTCAACCCCGGCGATGTCGGTCAGGATCACGTAGTTGTCGTTCTCCTTGACGAGACCCATGGCGGCGCCGGCGACCGCGGAGCGCAGAGGCACCCCGGCGTCCATCAGGCTCAACGATCCGCCGCAGATCGTGGCCATCGAGGAGGAGCCGTTCGACTCGAGGATGTCCGAGACCAGGCGGATGGTGTAGGGGAACTCGTCCTCGCCCGGCATGAGAGGCAGGAGGGCCTTCTCGGCGAGGGCCCCGTGGCCGATCTCCCGCCGCCCCGGCCCCCTCAGGAACTTGACCTCTCCGACCGAAAAGGGAGGGAAGTTGTAGTGCAGCATGAAGCGCTTCTCCGACTCTCCCTCGAGCCAGTCGAGGCGCTGGACGTCCTCGGACGTGCCCAGCGTGGAGGTGACCAGGGCCTGAGTCTCGCCCCGGGTGAACAAGGCTGACCCGTGGGTGCGGGGCAGCACGCCCACCTCGCAGGTGACCTTTCGAATCTCGTCGTGGGCGCGGCCGTCGAATCTCTTGCGTGTCTGCAGCAGCTCGCGACGGGCGATCTTTTTGTGGAGGTCGTTGAAGACGGCGGACACCGCGCTGCGCCGGAGCGGCTTGTCGTCAGGCACGCGGGCCAGCTGCTCTTCGAGCAGCGCCGCGACCGCGCGGTAGGACTCGATCTTCACCGGCATCTTCATGGCCTGGTACAGCCGGTCGGCGCACGCGGCCTGGATCTCGGCGATCAGATCCGGATCCAGCACCTTGGGCTTGGCTTCGCGCTTCGGCCGGCCGATCTCCTTCCGCAAGTCTTCCTGAAGCCCCACCAGGGTGCGGCAGTGGGTCTGGCCGAACCAGATGGCCTCGAGGACCTCCTGCTCGGAGACCTCGCTGGCGCCCGCCTCCACCATGACGACCTCGGTGGCGCTTCCGACCACCACGAGGTCAAGGCGGCTCTGCTCCATCTGCTCGTAGGTCGGGTTGAGTACGAAACCTCCCTCGACCAGCCCGACCCGGACCGCCGCGATGGCGGACCCGAAGGGAATGTCGGAGAGGTGTAGCGCGGTGGATGCCCCGGTCACGGCCAGGACATCCGGGTCGTTCGCCAAGTCGGCGGAAAGCACGAGCGCTATGATCTGGGTTTCGTAGGACCAGCCCTTAGGGAAGAGGGGACGGATCGGTCGATCGATGAGACGAGAGGTGAGCGTTTCCTTCTCGTTCGGACGGCCCTCCCGCTTGAAGAAACCGCCCGGGATCTTGCCGGCGGCGTAGGTGTTCTCACGGTAGTCGACCGTGAGGGGGAGGAAGCTGATCCCCGGCTTTTCGCGGTGCTCGGCCGTCGCTGTCACCAGCGTCACCGTGTCGCCATAACGCACGACGACGGCCCCGTCGGCCTGCTTGGCAATCCGGCCGGTCTCGATCGTCAGGGTGCGGCCGCCAAACTCAATGCTCTTGCTTGTTGTCATGGTTCGTCTCTCCTGGGCTGGGCGCGGGTTGGCCGGTTCTGGCGGCGACATCGCGGCCCGGGCCCCGCCGGCGCCTGGGCGTCATCGGGGCGGAACGGGGAAGGCTTCTATTCTGACGATCCGCGGCGGGGTGAGGTTGGAGAGAGAACGATTCTCTGGGGATATCCGGGTTGGGCGCTGAAGGGTGGTATGAGGGGAACTGAATGATGTTTGATGAGTCCGTAGTAAAAACCCCTGAACGTCTCCCGGTTATCGCCGTCTGCTCCGATGGAACTCCTCCCCCTGGGTGTCTCCTCGCTCTGTCGGAACTCAATCACCCGGGTCCGGCCTTCCTACTTGCGGATCCCGAGCCTCTTAATCAATTCCCGGTACCGCTCCCCGTCCTTGTCCTTGAGGTAGTCGAGGAGCCGGCGCCGGGTTCCGACCATCTTGAGGAGGCCGCGGCGGGAATGATGATCCTTGGCGAACGCGCTGAAGTGCTGGGACAGGCCTTCTATCCGCTGGCTGAGGATCGCGATTTGGACTTCCGGCGATCCGGTGTCGGACGGATGAACCCTGTAGGAGGCGATAACCTCGGTTTTCTTGTCCTTCGTCAGAGCCATCGACTCTCTCGCCCCTTCAGAATGCCATGGATTGCCTTGAAACCGGGGAGGACAGTAGCACAACTCCCCGCACGCTGTAAAGGCTCGATGCCGGCGCGGGGACCGGGCTCCGAGCGGCTCGTCCTCAGGCGTTGAAGACGATCTGGGGCCGGATGAGCGGGCGGGCCTCCGACGGGGCCTGAAGAAGGACTTCGCCGATCCCGACCAGGCTGCCCTCGGGCCCCTTCAGGCGGCAGCGGCCCGGAGCCAGCGTCTCGCGGGGCCCGGTCACCTCTCCGAGGCCGCAGGGCCGGCCGTGACGGATCGCATGTGTGCCGGCCGCCGTCAGGTGCAGGGTAGGAAGACCGAGGGGGATATCCTCGAGGGGCAGGATGCGGTCCGCGACGCGCGGCGCCAGGGTCTCCAGAGCGGCCGGAGTGAGGGCGTCCTCGACTCGAAACGGTCCGGCCGCGGTCCGCCGCAGCGACTGCAGATGGGCCCCGCAACCGAGGGCCTGGCCGAGATCGTGGGCGAGCGACCTGAGATAGGTCCCGGCCGAGACCTGCGCCTCGATCTCCACCTCGTCTCCCGCGAACGCCACAAGCGTGATCGAGTGGAAGGTCACCGTGATCGGGGTCGGGGATACGGGCCGGTTCCGCCGTGCCAGGCGGTACATCGGTGTCCCGTGGATTTTCTTGGCGGAATAGACGGGGGGCACCTGGACGATTGTCCCGCGGAAACCCGCCAGGGACGCGAGGACCTGCTCCCGATCGACCTTCACCTCGCCCGGGGGACCGAGGGGCGCTCCGTCGCGGTCGTAGGTGTCGGTGGCGACTCCCAGCCGCACCACTCCGCGGTAGGTCTTGTCGACACCCGACAGGAATGTGGCCAGGCGCGTCGCCCGCCCGATCATGAGAACCAGGAGCCCTGTGGCCAGCGGGTCGAGGGTTCCCGCGTGCCCGATCCGCCGGACTCCGAGCAGCCGTCTCGCCACCGCCACCACGTCGTGGGACGTCGGCCCCTCGGGTTTGTCGACCAGCAGGACGCCATCGATCTCTCGCATCTACTCCTCGCCGTCGTCCGGAACCCGCGATTCCTCCTCGTGGATTCTCCGCAGCACGCGCTCGATGCGATCCCCACGTTCGAGCGACTCGTCCAGCCTGAAGGCGATCGTCGGAGAGTGACGCAGGCGGAGGCTCTTGAAGATGGTCCTCCGGATGAATCCGGCGGCGTTGTTCAGGGCCTCGATCGACTCCTCGCGCGCTTTCGAATCGCCCAGGACGCTCGCGAAGATCCGGACGTTCCGGAGATCGGGACTGACCGTGGCGCCTGTGATCGTCACGAACCCGAT